>JAOAPX010000037.1 GCA_025463125.1 Acidobacteriota bacterium
GCGATTTCGATGCCTCGATTCATCGGTCCCGGATGAAGCACGATGGCGTCCGGTTTGGCGAGATTCAATCTTTCGTTGGTCAAGCCGTAATGAATCGAGTATTCGCGCAAAGTCGGAAAGTAAGCTGAATCCTGTCGCTCGCGCTGAATTCTCAAGATCATCACGACGTCTGCGTTTTCGATAGCCTCTTCGATATTTCCGCAAACCTGCAAATCTTTTTCGACGAGATGCTGAAAATCGTTCGGCACAAGAGTTTTCGGACCGGCGACTCGAACGCGCGCGCCGAGCTTGGTTAAAAGATGTATGTTTGAACGAGCGACGCGCGAATGCAGAATATCGCCGACGATGGCGACTTCGAGACCGTCGATTCCGCCTTTATGCTCGCGGATCGTCATCGCGTCGAGCAAAGCCTGCGTCGGATGCTCGTTTGCGCCGTCGCCGGCATTGACGATCGCGGCTTTCGAAACTTTCGCGAGCTGATGCGGAACGCCCGCCGAGCCGTGACGGACGACGATGCAGTCGGGCGACATCGCGTCGAGATTCATTGCCGTGTCGATCAGAGTTTCGCCTTTGGTTACGGATGAAGACGAAACGCTGATATTAACGGCATCGGCTGAGAGACGTTTGGCGGCGAGTTCGAAACTCGTGCGAGTGCGCGTCGAATTCTCGAAAAAAAGATTGATAATGGTTTTTCCGCGCAGCGTCGGAACTTTTTTTATCTCGCGCTGGTTTATTTCGCGAAAACTTTCGGCTGTGTTCAAAATACCTGTGATTTCTTCGGCGGAAAGATTTCGTATCCCAAGAAAATCGCGGCGTCTAAACGGTTTATTCATTTGTTTTGGGTAGCTCTTTGACTTGAACGGTTCTTTTTGCGGATGTTTTTATCAACGCAGTGTAATTGTTTCTATTTGCGCGGCGGACGATAAAAATCCTGGCATCGCCAGCCCTTGTCTTTTCTTAAAATTTCTTCAATATCAAAAATTAGCTTTAGTAAAATTTTCTCCGTTCGCGGCGGAGAAATCAATTGTTAATTTATCTTTTGTGTCGAGTTTGCCTTAACAATTCGGCGTAACTCAACTAAAAGGGCATTCCGGCGAAACGCCCGGCTCCATAAAAAACCATAAAAAAAAGCAAGGCATTTATAACCTTGCTTTGAAAACTAATCGAACGATTTTTCGTAAATCCAAACAGCCTCTTCGCCGTCATATTCTTTAAGCATTACCTTGATGACTTCGGCTTTTTTGGTCGGCACGGCTTTGCCGATATAGTCTGCCTGTATCGGCAGCTCGCGGTGTTCTTTGCCGCGATCGATCAAAACGGGAGCTGAACGCGATTCGGGCGACCGAAATCCATCAATTGATCGAGCGCCGCGCGGATTGTTCTGCCGGTAAAGAGCACGTCGTCGACGAGAATGATCTTTTTATTTTCAATGTCGGTATCGAGCTCCGTGCGATTGACGATCGGATTTGCGCCGACGGTCGAAAGATCGTCCCGGTAAAGCGTAATGTCGATAATGCCGTAAAGCGGTTTTTCGCCCTCTAGCTCTTCGATTTTATCCCGGATTCTTTCGGCAATAGGCACGCCGCGACGCCGTATCCCGACAATGTATAAATCTTTTGCGCCGTGATTTTCTTCAACGATTTCCGACGCGAGGCGTGAAACGGCGCGTTTTATTCGCGCGCCGTCCATAATTTTCGATTTTTCAATTAATCCGTATTCGTCTGCCATAATTGTTGGGCAAATCGTAACAAAGCTCAGCCGAAAGTTCAAAGTTTAGTTCCGGTGTTTTTACATTTTTGAAAATTCATTTAACATTTTCAAAAAACAGATGTCTAAATTTTACAAAAAGATAATTCGCCAGCTTTTATTTAAAATGCCGACCGAGACGGCGCACGAGTTCGGAGTTGAATCGCTGAAATTAGGACTTGCGCCGAAACTCGCGCAAAAGCTCGCGGCGCAATTTCTCCAGGAAGAAGCGTTCGGCAAGCTTCCGCGTTTCGGCTTAAACTTCAAATCTCCAATGGGAATCGCCGCGGGTTTCGATAAAAACGGCGTCGTCGTCAACCAGCTGGCGGCGCTCGGTTTCGGTTTCGTAGAAGTCGGAACGGTGACTTTTAACCCGCAGAAGGGAAACGAAAAGCCGCGCTTGTTTCGCCTGCCGGAAGATGAAGCTTTGATAAACCGGCTCGGATTTAACAACGAAGGAACGCGAAAAGTCGTCGAAAGATTGAAAAAAATAAATCCGGCGTGCGTTCTCGGCGTCAACATCGGCAAAAATAAAGACGTGCCGAATGAAGAAGCGGTCGAAAATTATCTGAAAAGCTTCGATCCGGCTTCGACGGTCGCCGATTACATCGCCGTAAATGTTTCGAGCCCGAACACGCCGAATCTGCGCCAATTGCAGAAAGCCGAAAACCTGGAAGAACTTCTGACCGCCTTGCAAAAACGGAACCGTGAACTTTCCGCGAAACCTCTGCTCGTAAAAATAGCGCCGGATTTAAGCGAAGCGGAAATAGAAGCCGTCGCAGACATCGCCGTGCGTCTAAACTTGAGCGGAATTATCGCGACCAACACGACGATCAATCGCTCGCATCTCAAGACGAGCCGAGACAATATCGACGAAATCGGCAGCGGCGGCTTGAGCGGAAAACCTTTGCGACGCCGCTCGACCGAGGTGATTTCGAAAATATACAAATATTCAAACGGAAAAATTCCGATCGTCGGCGTCGGCGGAATTTTTACGGCTGAGGACGCTTTTGAAAAAATCGCAGCCGGAGCTTGTTTAATTCAAGCTTACACGGGCTTTGTTTACCAGGGATTTACCTTCGCCCGTGATATAAACAAAGGGCTTTCCGCGATTTTGAAAAAAAAGGGCTTCAAATCCTTAGACGAAGCGGTCGGAATAAATACAAAATAACAATTTTAAGTCGCCTGCCCGGCTCGCGGGTTTTTGGTTTTTAGGGAGTTTCCGGTTTGACACGGTAAGCGCAAAAGCTATAATTAATCCTTTGCGTTTAACGCTGCTCGAAACGAAAGTTTAGTCTGTTAGCAATGATTATTGATTTAGTCACATTAAGAAGCTCGCCTTACGCCTTTAAAGCTTCGTTTACGCCGGAAGAAATTAATCTCGAAAGCGAAAATGCGGAACTGAAAAGCCCGGCTAACATCGAGGGAACACTGTCGAAACGCATTGTTCAGGCGGACGTCGACGGCGAAATTTCCGCCGTTGTCAACATCGAGTGCAGTCGCTGCCTGCAAATGGTTGACAATAATTTGAATTTTCCGTTTCATGCCAGCTACATCGCGCCGGAAAATTTATCTGAAGCGAAAGAAACGGAACTGCGCGACGCCGACCTGGAAATTGCGCCATTTGACGGGCAGCATATCGATATCAGAGAGCTCGTGCGCGAGCAGATTTTTCTTAATCTGCCGACCCAGGTATTTTGCAGTGAAGATTGCAAAGGTTTGTGCCCGAAATGCGGAGCAAACCGAAATCTGATAAATTGTAACTGCGAAGAAAAAGAGATCGACCCGAGATGGGCGGCTCTGAAGAATTTGAAATAGCCGCAAAAAATACGGGAAAAATACAGGAATAATAAATTTCATATTTTATTCTGCGCATTTTTTGTGGCAAATTTATTAAGAGGTTAAATTATGCCAAATCCAAAACGAAGACATTCACATTCACGTACAAGACAACGCCGCGCGCACGACGCGCTGAAATTGCCGCAGTACTACATCGACAAAGAAACCGGTGAAGCTAAAAAGCCGCATCGCATCGACCCGCAAACCGGCACTTATAAAGGTCGTCAAATTATTGAAGTCAAAGAAACCGAGTAGTGTAATTTGCGATTTTAGATTATTGATTTGCGATTGAATAAAGAAATAAAGTAAATTTTTATTCAAACGAAAATCCAATATTTAAAAAATCAAAATCATAAGAATGACACAAAACGCAGGTATCATCGGAATGGGGCACGCTTACCCGAGCGCGACTTTAACCAATGCCGATTTAGAAAAAATCGTCGAAACTTCCGATGAATGGATAACCACGCGGACGGGAATCAAACAGCGTCACAAGGCAGCCGATAACGAATACACTTCGCAATTCGGCGTGCTTGCGGCTCGGCAAGCGCTTGAAAGAGCGGGGCTTGAGCCGACTGACGTTGAACTTATCGTTTGCGCGACGACGACGCCCGACCAGATCATGCCCTCGACCGGGGCGATAATTCAAGCACAGCTCGGAGCGTCAAACGCTGCCGGGATGGACATTTTTGCGGCTTGTTCCGGCTTTTTATACGGTTTGACGATGGTCGAATCGATGATCAGAACCGGGCAAATTCGCCATGCCCTGGTTATCGGCGCGGAAGTTTTAACAAAATACGTTGATTACACAGACCGCTCGACGTGCGTCATCTTCGGTGACGGCGCGGGCGCGGCTGTGCTTGGTCCCGTTCCAGCCGAAAAGGGAATTCTGGCAACGAAAATTCGTTCCGACGGTCGTTACGAAGAACAGCTTTACGCTCCGGGCGGAGGCACGAAGCTCGGAACTTCCCATAAAACCATCGATGACGGATTGCATTTCTTTAAAATGAAAGGCAACGAGCTGTTCAAAGTCGCGGTGCGTTCGATGGCGGAGATTTCAGCCGAAGTGATTGAAAATGCCGGTTATGCGGTTGCCGATATTGATTTAGTCGTTCCGCATCAAGCTAATCAAAGAATTACCGATGCGGTCGCTTCAAGACTCGGCGTGCCGGAAGAAAAGGTTTATTCGAACATCGCCGAACACGGCAATACTTCGTCGGCTTCGATTCCGATCGCGCTCGATGAATGTATTCAGACGGGAAAAATAAAAGAAGGCGATCTGGTTTTGCTGACGGCTTTCGGCGGCGGCGCGACCTGGGGCAGCACTTTAATTAGATTTTAGATTATAATTTCCGTAAATTTTCTATTGGTCATTTAAATATAAAGATGCCAAACTAAAGCGCGGAAAGGTTTACACAAAAAAGTATTGATGAGCGAAGAATCCAAAATCGCGTTCATGTTTCCTGGACAGGGCTCGCAAACTGTCGGTATGGGGAAAGATTTATACGGTAATTTCGCCGAATCGCGCGAAGTATTTGAAGAAGCTGATGACGCACTCGGCTTCTCGCTTTCCGAAATGTGTTTTTCGGGCGATGAAGCCGAACTTCAATTGACCGCGAACACGCAGCCTGCGATTTTAACCACTTCCATTGCGGCGTTTCGCGCAATGGAAGCAAACGGTTTCCCCGCGCCTGATTACGTTGCCGGTCACAGTCTCGGCGAATATTCGGCTTTGGTCGCGGCAGGAGCGGTGAGTTTTGCAGATGCCGTGCGGACGGTGCGCAAACGCGGGATGTATATGCAGGAAGCCGTTCCGCAGGGAGTCGGCGCGATGGCGGCAATTCTCGGTTTGCCGCTGGAAACAATTGAAGTCGCCTGTGAAGAGGCGGCGGAGGGCGAAATCTGCAGCCCGGCTAATATCAATTCACCGGCGCAGATCGTCATTGCCGGAAACGCCGACGCGGTTGACCGGGCGATTGAAATATTAAAAACCCGCGGCGCGAAAAGAGCTATAAAATTGAATGTTTCCGCGCCGTTTCACTGCGATCTGATGTTGCCCGCCCAAGACCGGCTGGCACAGGATTTGGCGCAGATAAATTTTAACGATTTAAGATTTCCGGTTATTGAAAATATTACAGCCGAAGCCAACTCAAAAGGCGAACGCGTCAGAGAAGCGCTGACCCGGCAGGTTTCATCGCCGGTTTTGTGGGCGCCGTCGATCGAAAATCTTATCAATGAAAATGTAAAAACTTTCGTTGAAGTCGGAGCCGGAAAAGTTTTATCGGGTTTGGTCAGGCAAATAAATCGTGATGTTCGCAGTTTGAATGTCGAAAATGAAGAAACATTGAAGAATACACTACAATTGTTATAAAAACAGGAGAAGATATGTCAGAAGTTCAAGAAAAAATCAAACAAATTATTGTTGACGAATTAGGGGTTGATGAAGCGGAAGTTACGGAAAACGCTCGCTTTATCGAAGATTTAGGCGCGGATTCACTCGATCTTGTAGAACTCGTGATGCGTTTCGAAGAGGAATTCGATATCGAAATTCCCGATGAAGATGCTGAAAAAATTCAAAGCGTCCGCGATGCTTACGCTTACGTCGAACAACACAAACAAAGCTAGTTTTTAATGATGAATGGTGAATGACGGCTGGAGAGGGAAAAATCTTCTTCACTCATCATTCACCATTGATCATTCACCATTAAATTTATGAAACGTCGTGTGGTAGTTACCGGACTCGGATTAGTTACGCCTTGCGGCAATGATGTAGCCTCGACTTGGGCTGCACTCTTGCGCGGCGACAGCGGCGCCGACTATATCAAGAAGTTCGACACGGAAAAATTTTCGGTCAAATTCGCCTGCGAAATTAAAAATTTCGACCCGCTCAACTTTCTTGAAAAAAAAGAAGCGCGTCGAATGGGCGCGTTTACACATTTTGCAATCGCCGCTTCTGACGAAGCGATGAAGCACAGCGGTTTGAAGGTAGACGATTCAAACGCTGAAATGATCGGGACTTACATCAGTTCCGGCATCGGCGACTTTTGGGCGATCGAGCGCGAGCACGATAAATTGCTCGCAGGCGGTCCCGACCGGGTTTCACCGTTTTTTATTCCGCAGTCAATTGTTAATTTGGCAGCCGGAAACGTCTCGATTCGGCACGGCTTGAAAGGACCGAATACGGCGACGGCGACGGCTTGCGCGGCAGGCGCGCACGCTATCGGCGACAGTTTTCGCATAATCGAGCGCGGCGATGCCGACGCGATGGTTTGCGGCGGCGCGGAAAGCGCGATCACGCCGATGTCGGTTGCCGGTTTCGCCTCGATGCGCGCTCTTTCGACGCGCAACGACGATCCGACCAAAGCTTCGCGCCCGTTTGACGCCGAACGCGACGGATTTGTGATCGGCGAAGGCGCGGGCATTATTATTCTCGAAGAACTCGAATTCGCAAAGGCGCGCGGCGCGAAGATTTACGCGGAAATTGCCGGGTACGGAATGAGCGGCGACGCGTTTCACATCACGGCGCCGGATGAAACCG
The DNA here is from genome assembly GCA_025463125.1 of Acidobacteriota bacterium. Lineage (GTDB taxonomy): Bacteria > Acidobacteriota > Blastocatellia > Pyrinomonadales > Pyrinomonadaceae > SXVE01. The sequence continues at coordinate 7,124 of JAOAPX010000037.1, forward strand.
GCTCCGGTCCGATGCGCGTGATGCAGAAGGCGATTAAGGACGCGGGAATCACGCCCGAACAAATCGGTTATATCAACGCGCACGGAACTTCGACGCCGTATAACGATAAGTTTGAAACCCTTGCGATTAAAAAGACTTTCGGCGATTACGCTTATAAGCTGGCTGTCAGCTCGACCAAGTCAATGACCGGACACGCGCTTGGCGCGGCGGGCGGAATCGAAGCGGTATTTTCGATTCTGGCGCTTCATGAAAATGTTCTGCCGCCGACGATCAATTACGAATTTCCCGATCCGGACTGTGATCTGGACTATATTGTAAACGAAGCTCGCCATCAGGCGGTTGAATACGTTCTCTCGAACAGTTTCGGCTTCGGCGGAACGAACGCGTGTTTGATATTTAAGCGTTACGCAGAATAAACGGTAAGCGTTTCGTTTGTTTCGGCAAATGAAACGCTTTTTCTTTTGGTTTATGAATGAACGGTCATTCATTCAGGTTGGAGTTTTACCCGTAAAAGTTTTATAATCATTTATTACCTTATAAATATATGAAAATCATCGTTTTAATGAAACAAGTCGCCAATAAAGACGCGATTTTGCGAATCGGCAAAGACGAAAAATGGATTGACGAATCAGACATCTCGCACCAGACAAACGAATCCGACGGATATGCACTGGAAGAAGCTCTGCGTTTGAAAGAAGCGAAAGGCGAAGGCGAAGTTATCGTCTGCACGCTCGGCGCGGCTTCCGCGAAAACGGTTTTGAAAGACGCGCTCGCACGCGGAGCGGATCGCGGCATTCACATTATCGTTAACGAGCCGAACAAGCTTTCGCCGTTTCAAATCGCCAAAACCATCGCCGACGCGATTGGCGAAGAAAGCGCCGATTTGATTTTCACAGGATTGCAGTCCGACGACGCGAGTTACGGGCAAACCGGCGTAATCTTAGCCGAACTGCTCGGAATTCCCCACGCGACGATAGTAATTGATCTCGACCGTTCAAGCCTGGGCGAAAGCCTGCGTCTCAAACGCGAGCTCGAAAGCGGCTGGTATCAATGGTTTACGTATAAACTGCCGGCGCTTCTGACGATTCAATCGGGAATCTCGCAGATTCGCTACGCTTCGCTTAAAGGAATTATGGCGGCGAAGAAAAAAGAAATTCGCGACGTCACGCCAGGCGTCGAAGATTACGCATCGGCTCAGAAAATCGAGAAAGTTTATTTGCCGCTGAAAACCAAGCAGACACAAATGCTCGGCGACGGCGATGCGAAAAAAGGCGCGTTAGAGCTGGTTGAAAAACTGAAAACGGAGGTTCGCGTTTTATAGTTAAAACCTGATAGTGAAAAACGAATAATTTATAAAATTCGCCTTTCACTGTTCGTTTTTTTACTATTCACAAAAAAAATATGAGCATTTTAGTATTTATCGAACATAAAGATTGCGTCTTGAATAAAGCTTCTCTCGAGGCGGTCGCCGCGGCGCAGAGTATCGCGAAAGATACCGGCTTGAAAGTGACAGCCGTTATCCCTTGCAGTAAAGATTGCAGTCTGGCTCAGGAAATTTCGCAGTATAATTTGGATAAAGTTATCGTCGCCAAAAACGATAAATTAAATATCTACACGCCCGACGGTTACGCCGACGCGTGGGAACAGATCATCAAGCAGACGAACGCGCAATACGTCGTTATGGCGCATACTTACCAGGTGCGCGATTTCGCGCCGAAAGTCGCGGCGCGCTTCGGCAAAGAAATCGTCGGCGACTGCATCCGTTACACGAATAACGGCGGCAAATTAACTTTTACGCGCAGAATCTTTCTCGGAAAACTCGATGCCGACGTGACGATCGAAGGCGGCGCGCCGTATTTCGTGACTTTTCAATCCGGCTCTTTCCGCGGAGACAATGCCGAAAAGGGAAGCGCGCAAACCGAAACCGTCGAGGTTGACGTGAAAGAACTGCGAATGACGCCCGAAGAGCCTTTCCAGGAAGCAAAAGCTTCGGTTGATTTAACCAAATCGGGAATCATTGTCGCCGTCGGACGCGGTATCAAATCGCAGGAAAACATCGCCGTAGCTCAAGCGCTCGCTGACGCGCTCGGCGCAGACCTTGCGGCATCGCGCCCGATCTGCGACGCCGAATGGCTGCCGATCGATCGCCAGATCGGATCAAGCGGACAAACGGTCGCGCCGAAAGTTTACATCGCGCTCGGCATTTCCGGCGCGATACAGCATACCGTCGGAATGAAAAACGCCGGAACGATCGTCGCCGTCAACAAAGACGCCGAAGCGCCGATCTTTGACATCGCGGATTACGGCATCGTCGGCGATTTGTTTGAAGTTGTTCCGACCTTAGTTGAGGAAATCAAAAAGGCGAAAAGTTAAAAAGCGGATTTTATTGGAATAAAGAAATCGCTGTCAGCAAATGACAGCGATTTCTTTATTTCGGCTGTTTCAAATTTTCCTGCATCTTTTGTTTGATCGAATTGATTTTTTGGTCGGCGATTTCTTTCATTCTGCCTCCTCCTGATGCGACTTTTTGATAATCGTTCATTGCCTGATCATACTTATCGGTCGAAGCGTATATGTCGCCGCGTGACAGAAATAAACCCTGATCTTCCGGCTGCAGTTTGATTGCCGCCGAATAATCGTCTATTGCTCGGTCAAACTGTTTTTGCCAGCGAAAAGCTCTGGCGCGCATTTCGTATGTGTGGACGGCTGGCAAAATTTCTATTGCTCGGTTCAAGTCAGAGAAAGCAGCTTCGACTTTGTTTTGACTGGCGTAAACTTTGGAACGGCTGATATATAACGTAGATAAATGGCGTTTGATTTTGTTGATTTCTTCGGAATCACCGGCTACTTTTAATTTCAATTCCTGGGCTGTAATCAAATCGTCGTAAGATTCGACGGCTTTGTCCGGTTTCTTTTGGCGCGCCAGCAAATTCGCTCTTCCGGCTTTATACATTTCGTTCAGCGGATCGAGCGAAACTGCTTTGGCGTTGTCTTCGAGCGCGCTTTCGAAATCCTCCAGACAGTTTTTCACGCCTGCTCGCCAGTAATAAGCATCGGCGTTTGCCGGATTGTGCTGTATGCTTGCATTGATTATTTTTAGTGCTGTCGGGCATTTTTCGTTATCAATTAAAAAACGAACGGCGGTTTGCTGATTTTGGTAATTATCCGGCGTTAACGCAATAACTTTCAGCAAGTCGCTTTCGAGTAAATCCGCGTTATTACTGAAACGAGCCAAATTTGCTCTTTTTAAATACAAAGCCGGATTATTAGGCTCTATTTTGATCGCAATGGTGATTTCAGTAATCGCTTCTTCAATTTTACCCGCATTTTGCAACTCTCTGCTTTTTTTGAGATGTTGTTCGGCAGATAACTGCGAAAACACGGCAAAAGCAAATAAATTAATGACGAATATTACAAGCGGAAATTTTTTCATTTGACGATACTCGTTTTGGAGTTTTAACAAAAATAACCGCAAAAGCACAAAAAAGTAAAGAAATATTTTTTCGGGTGTTTGCGGTTATTTTCACTGTAGCGAAAAACTAAAGCTATTGTTCAAGTCTTTGTTTGGCTTCGGCAATTCTTTTTTCCATATTTTCTTTGCCCTTCGGAAACATCTGCAAAAATTTATCGAAATCCGACTGTGCTTCGGTATTTTTGCCGAGCATCAGATAAGCGATGCCGCGGTCGAGATATTTATTTCCCATATTCGGCATTATTTGGATTGATTTACTTAAATCTGCAATCGCCCCGACGTAGTCGCCAGTAGCGATTTTGATTTTACCGCGTGTTTCGTAGCCGAAATAGTCTGACGGTTCAAGCCGCAGACCCTTTTCAACGGTTGTCAGCGCTTTTTCGTAATTTTTTTGCCTTTCGTAATGTTGCGCGAGATTTATATAAACCAAAGCCGTATTTTTGGATTGTTCCATTTTCTCCGTCATTTTTTCGATCTGTTCCGGCGTCGGCATCGTTGATGTTGAAAACGGCTCGCTTTTGAAAATTACTGTGCTTTCACCGACCTGGACGTTTTTATCCGACAACGTCGGAAGATTTACCGAACTAGTTGCCATAACTTCGCGTCTCGGGTTGACCAGCTTTTTCCCCGAGTTTTCAAAAGCATTGATAAAATCTTCGAGAATAGAAATCGCTTTATCATTATCATTTCTGATCGCATAAATCGAAGATAATCCGTTGAACGCCGATGCGTAGTCGGGTCGAAGACCGATGGCTGCTTGGTAATCTTCAATCGCGCCCGCTTCGTCACCGGCTTGGCGACGAATGTTTGCTCGCAGGGTGTAAACTTTTTCGTGCTTTTTGCCGTAAGCGACCGCCGCATCTAAATCTTTCAAGATTAAGCCAAAATCCTGCCGCAAAATCATTCGTAACGAAGCCCGTTGTTCATACAAATCAGCTTCGTTGGCTTTCAATGCGAGCGCCTTATCATAATCGTCGAATGCACCAGGAAAATCTCCAGTCATTCGACGAATAGCGCCGCGCAATTTATAAGATTCAAACAGATTCTTGCTTTTCGCGATGTCGCCATCCAAAACAGCAATGGCGCTGGGAAAATCTCCGCGACTCATTAAGTCGAGCGCCGATTTATTGGGATTCGGTGGGTTTTGACCGTATAAATTGAGCGAACACAATGAGAGAAGGACGAGTAAGATTAATTTGTTCATAAGTTTTTTAGACTGCAAAAGGCAGATGAAATGGAATGTGGAAACTTGAGAAATTTCGGTTATTTAATTAATAAAACTTAAATTTGGAAGCAGTTTTATTTTGATGTAAAAATTCTAATAAATTTTGTGCGACCACGTCAATGATTTCTCAGCTTTCTGTAATTATTGAAGGTTAAACAAAGCAAATACGGAAAATTTTTGTAAGCAGCAAAAAGGCGAATGTCTAAGAATCTAAGATCAGACATCCGCCTTTTACTGGAAATAAAATACTCGATTAAATCGAAGCAGTTACCGCTTTGTCAAAAATTTCGAGCGCGACATCGACGTTTTCTTTTGTCAGGATGAGCGGCGGCGACCAGCGGATTGTGGAAGTCCCGCAGCCTAAAATTATCAATCCGCGATTAAAACACGCCATTTCGATTTTATCGCGCAGCTCGGGCGCGGGCTTTAGAGTTTGTTTATTTTCGACAA
>JAOAPX010000039.1 GCA_025463125.1 Acidobacteriota bacterium
AACGAATAACCCGAATGAAAAGTTAAAATCGGGTAACTTAACTTTTCACTTTTCACTTTTCATTTTTCACTATTAGTTTTTCACTTTTCAATTTTCTCTATTAGTTTTTCACTTTTCACTTTTCACTATTAGTTTTTTCCGCTTCCTCGTCCTTCCGCTCCGGTCGCATATGAGGGAAAAGAATAACGTCGCGGATCGAATGTTTATTCGTCAAAAGCATCACAAGGCGATCAATCCCGATTCCGATCCCGGCGGCGGGCGGCATTCCGTATGCGAGGGCGCGGATGTAATCTTCGTCCAGAACCATCGCTTCCTCATCGCCCGTTTCCCTTTCTTTCATCTGGTCAACGAAACGCTCGTATTGTTCCTGCGGGTCGTTTAGCTCGGAAAAACCGTTGGCGCATTCCATCCCGTTGATAAAAAGTTCAAACCGCTCGGCAATCTGCGGATTCTCCGGCGACGCTTTCGACAAAGGCGAGATTGATTTCGGGTAATCAATGATGAAGGTTGGTTGGATTAGTTTTTCTTCAATAATATTTTCAAAAATTTCTAGCGTAAATTTATCAAGAAACTCTTTTTTACCCTCAAGAGAAGAATACTTTTCAAGTTTTTCATCAAAGTTAAACAATTCTTGGCTTGCTAATTCATTGACTTCATAACCTTCGGACAGTTTTTCTTGAATATTATCTTCTCCATAAACGAAAATTGTTTCTTTACCGTTTTTAGCCATAACGACTCTATCAAGAGATGCTTCTTGACTTGATAAATCTCTTAACGCGCCCATTTTAACGACATCGTCAAAAAAACTTTTGTCTAAACCTGCCGACCCAGACATAAATTTAAGTAAACTCTTTGGTGCATATTTTACGATTGCATCTTTCATCGAAAGTCTTTCAAACCTTGAAAAATCAATCTCTTTGCCGTCGTATTTCACCTGCAAACTTCCGCCCGTCGCTTTCTTAACAGCTTCCTGAATCATCGCTTCGGCGAAATCCATCATTCCGTTGACGTCCATATAGGCGCAATAAAATTCGAGCATCGTGAATTCGGGATTGTGTTTTTGCGATAAACCTTCGTTGCGAAAATTGCGGTTGAGTTCGTAAACCTTTTCAAAACCGCCGACGGTCAGGCGTTTCAAATAAAGCTCGGGCGCGATTCTCGCGTAAAGCGGAATGTCGAGCGCGTTGTGGTGCGTCGCAAACGGTTTCGCCGCCGCGCCCGTCGCTTTCGGCGTGAGCATCGGCGTTTCGACTTCGATAAAGCCGTGATCGTCGAGATAACGGCGCATTCCGCTGATAAGGCGGGCGCGGCGCTCGAAAACTTCGCGCGTCGTTAATTTCTTAACGCCCGTTCGTTTTTCTTCTTCGATTTCTTCCTGAGTTTTAATTTTCAGACTGTCGGCAATCAAATCGGCGTAACGATAACGCCTCTGCAATTCCGGGTCGGCGATGCCGTGCATTTTATCCGGCATCGGCAAAAGCGATTTCGATAAAAACTGTAAAGTTTCGACGTGAACCGAAAGCTCGCCCGTATTCGTTAAAAACAAAAAGCCTTCCGCGCCCAGAAAATCGCCGTGGTCTAATAATTTAAATAATTCCCAAGCCGCGTCCTCGGTTTCGATTATGTTCCCGGTATCGTTGCTGATCGCTTTCGCGTCCTGCTTGCGCACGTAGATTTGAAGGCGACTCGCGCCGTCGCTCAGATGAACGAACGCCGCTTTGCCCATTACGCGCGGCGGAACCGCGAGACGTCCCGAAATTCTGACATTGCCGAGCGCTTTTAATTTTTCATTAAGCCGCGCTTTTAATTCCTGATCGGGCTTTTCGCCTTCGTTTAAGCCGGATTTATGCCGTTCAAATTCTTCCGCGATTTCCGCGACGGGTTTATATTCTAAAAGATTTGAAATCGTATCTTCTTCGCCGGTTATCCTCGAACGCTCGTATTTGTTCGGATAACTGTTTCCGACGAGATTTTCGAGCGCTTTGAGATGCTCGACGCGAGCCAGAACCTGATCGTTTTCTTCGATAATTCCCGCATCGATAATAGTTTCGGTTTGTGTATTGGCAATTGACATAAGTTTTTCGATAAATTTGGTAAAAATAAGAGTATAAACCACATACGCGAGCAGTTAAATACGGGCTCGGCAAAATTTCTATCCGCGTTCATCTGTGCTAATCTTTGATTTTGTACATTTTGGCAAATAGTCTCCGGAAAACTATTAAGAAATGACAGTCCGAGCGCGGGCGGCGTCTTCGCGTTTCGGCAATAATTTGAATATGAGCTTTACGGCTGAAACCCGAACAGAAATTTCACGTCTTCAGGACCGAATCGAACGCGGCACGCGAATCGTCTCCGTCAGCGGTTTAACCTCGATCTCCGCTAAAGCCTTTATTTTGTCCGAATTGCAGCGCCAGGTCAAGAAAACTCTGGTCGTTGTCGCCGATTCAAACAAGGATTTGGAAAACTGGGAATGCGATCTCGATTTCTGGCATGAAAAGCTTTTGAAAAACAAGACGAAATCAAACCTCGATCATCCGATCTTAATCTTGCCTTCGTTTGAAACTGACATTTATTCAGGAGTTTCGCCGCACGCCGAAACGCTGGAAAAACGCGCGCTGGCGCTTTGGAGTTTATCTTTCACGCAGCCGAAGTTTTTGATCGCTTCGGCAAAATCGTTGATAACGCGCACGACTTCCCCGCGCGAGATAAAAAATCTCGGAGCGATCTTAAAACTCGACGAAGATTACGCGCCCGAAGATTTGATCGAAAAACTGATCGCCGTCGGCTACGTCCGCGAAGAGCCTATAAAAAACATCGGCGAATTTTCCGTGCGCGGCGGAATCCTGGACGTTTGGTCGCCGACGGCGGAAATGCCCGTCAGAATCGAATTTTTCGGCGATACGGTCGATTCAATCCGCGAATTCGACCCGGAAACGCAGCTTTCCGTCGGTCAGCTGAAAACCATCTCGATCGCGCCGATGCGCGAATTTGCCGCCGCGCCGAAAGATTTCCGCGATTGGGCGTTTTTTGCCGAAGAAAGATTTGCCGGCGAAAAATTCGCGAGAGCCGTCAAAGACCGCGCGGATTTCGCCGCCGAAGGCGAAACGTTTTCCGGCTGGGAATTTTTGATCGGGATGATAAACCCGAGAAATTCCGATGTTTTCGATTATCTGAAAGACGTCGTTTTCGTCGTTGACGAACCGCCGCTCGTCGAACAAACTCTTGCCAATTATTACGAAAACTTAAACGCGCATTTCGCGCAGATAACCGAGGTCGGCGAAATCGGGCTTGAGCCGAAAGAATTGTTTTTAACCGGCGCGGAACTGCGCGAAAAGCTTGACGGCAAGCAGCGCGTCGAACTGAGAATTTTAGGGAAAGGCGCGGCGGCAACCGGCGAAAGTCTCGATTTCGAAAACGAAATTCCGCCGACATTTACAGAGCTTTCAGGCGAGGAAAACGACGGAAACCGGGGCGGCGCGAATCGAAACCCGCTTTTCCTTTTCCCGACCGCAGATATCAGCGAAGAACTGGAAATCGGTTCGCGCTCGACGCGCAAGTTTCACGGCAATTTAAAGGATTTTGCGAGCGATTTAAAATCCCCGGCAAAATCGGAAAACACGCGCAGCCGGTTCGCGCTGCAATCACACGGAATTGCCGAGCGATTGACGGAAATATTGCGCGATTACGATATTTCGCTTGCGCCCGATTCGGTTTTAATCGGCGATCTGTCCGGCGGTTTTGAAATTCCGGCGCTTGATTTGATCGTTTACACCGAAAACGATATTTTCGGTGAACATGCGCAGGCGCTCGCGCCGAAAGCGAAAGATTCGCGAAAAGGCTCGAAAAGCAAAATCGGCGCTTTTATCTCTGATTTCCGGGATTTGAAGATCGGCGATTTCGTCGTTCACGTCGATCACGGGATCGGGCGTTTCGAAGGCTTGCAGACGCTCGATTCCGGAGGCATTTCGCGCGAGTTTATGCTTCTTGTTTACGCCGAAAACGCCAAATTATTCGTGCCGGTCGAAAGGCTCGATCTGGTTTCGCGCTATTCTTCGGGCGAAGCGGCAGCTCCGACTTTAGACCGTCTCGGCGGCTTGGGCTGGCAAAAAACGAAGGCGAAAGCGAAACGCGCGATGCGCGATATGGCGGACGAGCTTTTGCGGCTTTACGCCGAAAGAAAACTCGTGCAGGGTTTCGCCTTTTCGCCCGATGCGCCCTGGCAGAAGGAATTTGAAGATGCTTTCCCGTATCAATTAACAACGGACCAGGCGTCCGCGATTGTCGATTTAAAGACCGATATGGAAGCGCCCGTTCCGATGGACAGGCTCGTCGTCGGCGACGTCGGCTACGGCAAAACCGAAGTTGCCATGCGCGGCGCTTTTAAAGCCGCGATGGACGGCAAGCAAGTCGCCGTGCTGACGCCGACAACCGTTCTGGCTTACCAGCATTTCGAATCTTTCAAACAAAGATTCGCCGCTTTTCCCGTTTCAATCGAACTGCTTTCGCGTTTTCGTTCGACCAAAGAACAAAAGAGCGTCGTCGAACGCGCCGAAAAAGGCGAGGTAGATATTTTGATCGGCACGCACCGCATTTTATCGAACGACGTGAAATTGCCGAAACTCGGTTTAGTCGTCGTTGACGAAGAACAGCGTTTCGGCGTCGCGCACAAAGAAAAATTAAAGCAATTAAAGAAAAAAGTCGACGTTTTAACACTGTCGGCGACGCCGATTCCGCGCACGCTGAATATGTCTCTGCTCGGAATGCGCGATATGTCCGTGATCGAAACGCCGCCGCGAGATCGCCTGGCGATTAATACGCAGGTCGTCCAGTTTTCCGAGAGCGTCATCAAATCGGCGATAGAGCTTGAAATGGCGCGAAACGGGCAGGTTTTCTTTATTCATAACCGCGTCGAAACGATTGACGCGATCGCCGCGCTCGTCCAGAAAATCGTGCCGAACGCAAGGATCGTTATCGCTCACGGGCAGATGAACGAAAAGGAAATGGAGCAAGCCGTTCTCGATTTCGTCGAATACAAATACGATGTTTTAGTCGCCACCACAATTATCGAAAACGGCATAGACATTCCGCGAGCGAACACGATTATTATCAATCGCGCCGATAATTACGGGCTTTCCCAGCTTTATCAACTGCGCGGTCGCGTCGGGCGGTCGAATCGCCGCGCTTACGCCTATCTTTTGATTCCCGGCGAGCTGCAGCTGACGCCGATTGCGCGCCGGAGACTTTCCGCCATCCGTGAATTTTCCGATTTAGGAGCGGGCTTTCGCATCGCGGCGCTCGATTTGGAACTGCGCGGCGCGGGAAATATTCTGGGCGGGCAGCAATCGGGTCAGCTCGACGCGCTCGGCTTTGATCTTTACACGAAGATGCTGGAGCGCACGATTCAGGAATTAAAAGGCGAAGAAGTCGAAGACGAAACGAGCGTGGCGATAAACATGGGCGTGGACGTTTCGGTTCCGAACGATTACATTTCCGAGACGAGCCAGCGCCTGAGAACTTATAAACGAATTTCTTCCGCCGAATCCGAATCGGCGCTGCGGCAAATCTACGCCGAAATCCAGGATCGCTACGGCGCGATGCCCGAATCGGTCAACAATCTGTTTGAATACGCCCGTTTAAGAAAAACGGCTGAAAACCTGCGCATCGTTTCGATTGATAAAACAAAAGAAGGCGTCGCCGTTAAATTGGGCGAAAACGCGAAAATCTCGCCTGAAAAATTAATGCTGTTTTTAACCGAAAACGAATCCGCGAGCTTTTCGCCGAACGGAATTTTGCGCTTTGAAGTGAGAACCGAAAATCTGATAGAAGCTGCGCGTCTGGTCCTGGAAGAAATTGGGCAGTAAAGCTTTTTTAATTGTGAATAAAAACATTAACCGTTACTTATTCACAATTAAAAAATCATTCATCATTAAAGCTCCGTGCAGTCGGCGTAATCGTTTGATTCGCAGACGAACAAATCCGGGGCGAATTCTCTGGTTTGCTTGCGCACGTTTTGCCAGATGACTGAATTCGCGTAAAGCTCTTTTGTCCAGCCGAGCTGTTTTCGACGCGTCCAAACATATTCATAAGCTTCTTTTTCTTCAGCGCCTTCGAGATGCTTTGCTTCGTGCAGCAAAATTGCCGCCCGTTCCGTATCGTCGATCGGAATTTCGAAAAAATCCGGGTAAAGCGTCATAATTTCAAACGGAAAATTGGTCGCCGCATACGCGCTTTCCTTTTCGATCGAAGCGTTCAACCAGTTGTCGTTGCTGCGAAACGCGGTTAAATATTCGAGCAGAAAAACTTCGCCCGAAAAACCTCTGTTCTTGAGCAGCGCGATCGAACGTTCGACGGATTGTTTCTCTACGTAATTTAATTTGCTTGCCGAAACGATCAGCGAAAAATAAAATCCGAAAAGCGCGAACACGCAAACCGCGATTAAAACCGTAAACCTTTTGAATAATCTTGAATGGAAAAAACTTTCATTTTCCGGTAATATTACGTTTTCTACTAAAAAAAAGCCGCAGCCGGCGCAATGATTTGCGCTTTGACGGTTAACAAGTTCACAATTTGGACAATTTACATTCATTGCGGTAAGGTTGGTTTTTGGAAAAACCTCTATTTATAAAAAGACGCAATTTCGCGTCTTTCCAGCAAATGCTTGATTTTCCAGTTCATAAGAAACTTAAAAAGTTTTTTTTGCATCAAAGCTCGCAGTTGCAAAAAAACACTACAAAAAGTTTAATATTTTCAGTTCAAATTTTTCAGGAGTAAATAATGAAAAGAATCAACTCCGCAATTTTTTCGATTGCAGTTTTATTCACAATGAGTTTTGCCGTTTTCGCGCAGGAAAGCGAAACCAAGGTTGTCGACGAAGTAGTCGCGCAGGTAAACGAAGGCGTCATTACGCTTTCCCGCATTAAACGCGAAATGAAAAGCCTCTCTGACACATACGTTCAGGAAGGCAAAACGCGCGAGGAAGCGGATAAATTAGTCGAAGGCAAGCAAGGCGAATTGATTGCAAGCTTGATTAACGAGGAATTGCTGGTTCAAAAAGCGAAAGAAAGCGGTCTCGAGCCTGAGATCGAAGCGGATCTTAACCGTCGATTTCTGGAAATCATGAAACAACAGAATATTAAAACTCTGGACGCGCTTTACCAGGAAATGGAAAAAGGCGGATTTAACGCGCAGGAAATTCGCGAAGTCTGGAGAAAACAGACGACGCGCGATCTGGTTCTTCAACGCGAAGTCAGCTCGAAAATCTATTGGAGCTTGAGCTCGAAAGAAATGAAGGATTATTACGAAAAAAACAAGGCTAAATTCAGCAAACCGGAAACGGTTGCGCTGAGCGAAATTTTCCTCAGTTTTGCCGGCAACGACAAAGCCGCGGTTCGTGAAAAAGCCAAACAACTCGCCGCGCAATTAAAAGCCGGAGCTAATTTTGAAAAGCTCGTCATTGAAAACTCCGATCGCCCGAATGTTGCCGAATCAAAAGGCAAAGTCGGCACTTTCAACGTCAAAGAGTTGGACGAAAAATTTGCAGCAGCCGTTAAAAACATGAAAGCGGGCGGCATAACCGAACCGATCGAGATCGACGAATTGGGAATGGAAATTCTGCGCGTCGATGAAAGATCGGCGGCAAGCAGCGAAACGTTTTTCGATGAAAACGCGGTTCGCATGGCGCTGACGATGGAGCGCGCTCCTGCCGAGCAGAAAAAATATTTAGCCGATCTTCGACAGGATTCGTATATAAAAATCAGCGATACGTACCGCCCGATCGTCGCGCCGATCCTGTTCGCCGATGAACGCAAAACGGAAAAAGCCGGCAAGTAACTGATAACTAAAATCAAAAGTGAAAAGTGAAAAACGCAAATTCAAATAATTTGTCTTACGTTTTTCACTTTTCACTTTTCACCTTTCACTAAAAAAGATGCGTCTCGATTTATTCTTAAAAACAAGCCGGTTGATTGCGCGTAGAACTCTCGCGCAGGAATTTTGCGATGCCGGTATGATCAAGGTTAACGGCTTGGCGGCAAAATCTTCAAAAGAAATTAAGGTAAACGACGAAATTGAGATTCAGCGCCGCAATCGCCTGACAACTTTAAAGGTTTTAGAAGTTCCCGCAAAAAAACAGGTCTCGCGAAACGATGCGGCGAATCTGTACGAAATCACGTCCGAGAAAATTTTAGAAAGCGAAGATTTTTCAGCCTAAAATTTCCTTGATCGAAGCTTCGTAAATCTCAACCTTTCGCTTTGCGCGCTTTACTTCCGCATGATTTTCATCGTATTTCCCCCTGAAATTCCACAAATCAGTTTCCAATTCAGCTTTTCTAACCAACAATTTTCCCAAAGCCAAAGTCAATTTCGCCGATTCGGCAGACTTAACCGACG
>JAOAPX010000199.1 GCA_025463125.1 Acidobacteriota bacterium
ACCCTTAGCTTGCGTGTAGCGGTTTCCGCCCCACGTCATCTCAAACGTTCGATGGCTTTTTTGGGAACTTAACCGGATTGATTCGGCATCGTAAGTTTTATGAATCTTACTCGTAAAAATTTAGCGGCAATTTTCCTTATATTTATTTTTGCCTTTTCCTGCGTTGCTCAACAGACAGCACCGCGAAAATTTGAGCCAATTCCCGAAGAATTAGCCAATCTCGTTGTAGGCAAACGCGAACAAATTTTAGGCGAATTAGCAACTTTGCAAGGTAACGAATGGATTGGAAAATATCGGTCTTTTGACAGCGCAACAGTTACGACAAATTTTGATTGGACTCCGACTAAAGGCTTTACAATTTGGCAGGAAAATTGTTCGCGTCCCGGAGATGTGCGCGTTAATTACGGGAGTGTGAATTTTAACGGAAACTCGTTGACGCTTTCGCCTGAACGAACTGAAAAAGGTCAGCATACTTACACATCTCCGGCTTCGCTTGTGCCTGTGAAATGGGGCGGACAGCATTTATTAATTCCATCTGACGAATTGATTCTTTTTATTTATGCTGTAAATTCCGGCTCTACCGAGCAAATTGAAACTTTTCTTGTAAAAACCGAAGACTATTACAAATCGAACGATGGTTTGCCTATTGTTCCGCAAGAATACAAAAAGTATTTGGGAATAAAGCCGATTACCGCAAAAGTTTCAGCACTTGGAACAAGTGATAGTTGGTATCCGCCGTTTACTTTGAACGTCGGCAAGGCGCAAGGCGTTGTTTCAGGAATGAGTTTCTATCTGACCGGAGTTAAAGATATTCAGATTCGGATTGTAGTTGACGAAGTTCGAGAAAATACATCAGTAGCTTATGTCGCTTCGGCTGGCAGGTCTGGTGATTACGAGCAAGAAATCAAGCCGACAGTCGGTTGGAGATTTACAAGCAAGTTGCCGAAAGGTTATTTCTAATGCAAGCGTCGTCATTGTAAATTACGCGCCATCGAACAAGTCATTGCACCGAAGCGGCTTGAGCTTGCCTCTTATCAGTGTTGCTTGTTTTCGCCGCTCGGTGAACTCCGCCGTTCGATTGCTTCTGGTAATTTGTGCAGCGTATTAGAAAACAAACATAAACTGATGGCTTTGCGGAAAAAAGGCAAATACTATTACGGGGATTCGCAACTTGATATTCAAGGCGAATTGTTGCGTTACAGTAAGCTAAATGAATATCCTACTGCTCATTACGCCGATGCTGTTTGTATTTGCGGCAACAACCGCTTCAATCTTTCGCTTGACGAAGAAGAAGGCGCGGCAGTCCGCAAATGTATTGCTTGCAAAAACGAACATCCGATTGGTGACAGCAATGATTTTCTCGAAGATGCTGAACTTGAAACTCGTGAGTGTATTTGCCGTTCAAAAGTTTTTGAGATAACAGTTGGCGTATCTTTATATGAAAACAGCGAAGATGTAAAATGGCTCTATGTCGGTTGTCGTTGCGTAGATTGTGAATTAACAGGATGTTACGGAGATTGGAAGAACGAATTCGAGGGCTTTCAAGAGCTTCTAAATCGCGTTTGAAATGTCAAAACGCAATCGAACGAATCAATGGACGTGAGGGTGAAACAGCCACTTTGTTATTTACGTCGTCTGTTAAACTTCGGCGGGCTTGGTGGCGGTTTCGCCCCACGTCATCTCAATCGTTAGGCGGCAGCCTGTGAAAGGGAAACGAGATATGTCCAAAAAGATTTTTACAAAATTATTTCTTGGTTTATTGTTAGCGGTAGTGAGCCTTAACAGTTTCTCAAATCGTGCAATAGCGCAACAGAGGAAAATACCCAAAGATCCTTTTCACGTTGTTGACGCATCTACAGGAAAGCAAATTACTGAGATTCTCGTAATTGCACGTTATTCTACCTTTGAAGGAGTATCTACTATGCTTGGCGAAGGTCCGAGTAGCGGCACATATCGCAATTATTTGGATAAACCTTTTGTTTATCGCACTGGAGAACCGTTTATACTAAAGCGACCAAAATCAACCGGCGTTAATGCAGGTTTCCTTTTCGCAGGAAAAGGCAGAAGTTTAAACGGTGTTCTTATTGTTGCTCCCAAGTATCGCCCGATATGGTTTGATAACCTGTGGCAAACGCGCGATATATGGAATACACGCGACATTAGAGACCTAAAGCTAACTCCACTTTCGGTTAATGAGTGGTCAACATTATTGGAAAAGGAATTAAGCCCTTTTGTTAAAGGTGCTTCTCGCATAAACGACAGTTGTGGGTTTTGGGATTTACCAGAAAAATGTTCACTAGAAATTTATTACGGCGAAAAAGAGCGTGAATTGGTGCGTTCATTTCTTCAGCAAATTAGAACGGAAACAACGTGAGTTACCGCTACAAACTGTCTAACAATTCAATGGACGTGAGGCAAAAAACAGCGACGTTGTATGGTTATCTAACTTGAAAGTGTTTTTGCCCACGTCATCTCAACCGTTGTGCCTCTTCGTGTTTGGAGCGAAAGTCTTATGAAACTAAACTTGATTTTTCTGGTTTGCATTTTCGCGCTAAATGCTTGTTCCATTCAAATTCAACAAAAATCGCAATCTGGCGCATCTGTTCAGGGTCAACAAAAATCGCAATTTGACGCATCTATTTTGAGCGAAACGGGACGTAAATCATACGAAAAGCTACTTAACGCTGGTATTTTTAGCATTGGCAAGGTCGGTGAGGGTGGCGATACGTCCGAAGAAGAACTTGCATTACATCTCTTGTCAAAAGAGAAGCAGGCAATCGAAGCGTTGGTAACTTTAGCTGATCAAGCAACTTCTGAAGGTGCTTTATATGCTTTGCTTGGGTTACGTCTCAAGGACACAAACTTATTTAAGAGTGCTGTTGAAAAATACAAGTCTTTGCCTGAGCCGCCGGAAAGAAACGACGCAATAGTTAAGGAAATTAAAATTCCCAAAGGGTATGTGCAGACACAATCAGGTTGTAAAATTGGTGCGGAAGAAAGATTGAAAATTGTCGCTCAAATAGAAGCCGGAGTTTTTGACGAAACTTTCAAGTTGAGTGAAGATGAAGCGGCGAATTCTAAATAACGGAAGGCACAACAAATCAATGGACGTGAGGGCGCG
>JAOAPX010000099.1 GCA_025463125.1 Acidobacteriota bacterium
AGATGCGCCGGGTTGTAATAATCGAAATCGGAAAGAGTTCCGCTCATAACGATCGCGTCCGGGTTGAAGGATTTAACCGCGTCGGACACTTCGGAAAGATGAACGGTTAAGGTTTTCGGCTGCTGTACTAGGCGAATCACGTTTTTCGCGATGTTGTCGCACGCCATTCCGGAAATCTTTCTTTCAAAACGCAATTTCGATTCGGTCGTGCCGTTCCATTCGGTTTTCGCCAGTTCGGACAAATCCGACGGATAGCGCAGAAGATTGTTGACGATCAATACCTTCGCGTGTTTTATTCGCTTTTCTATCGGCTCGTAGCGACAAAAATTCTGATTGTTATACGGAAACGGCAGATTCTGCGATTCCTGCATTTCTTTTGTTATAACTGTTCCGGCATCCAACATATAATTAAAAAGAACGCCGCGTTTATATTTCGACGGCATTCTTTACATATTAACATTTTTTTAAATCGGCGCGTCAAAGACAAAGTTTAGATGCCGTTTATTCTCCGCCTTTTGCCTTTTAGCTTGAGCCGGATTATTCTCGCTGTTTCGTGCTTTGCCTGAACTCCGGCATCAACGCGCCCGCGCCGATTTCTTCGATTTCCTGCCGCAAATCTTTTATCAAATTAGCGCGCATACGTCCGCGCGCCGAAGGGGTTTTATCGAACGTTTTTTCTTCAAACAGTAAAAGCGTTTTATGCCATGAGACTTCGAGCTCGTCAGCCAGCGTTGAAATTTTTGTGATGTCGTAGGGAATCGCCACGTCCTGGCAGCCGATGCGCGCGAAAACCTGTAGATACCTGGCGGTTGATAAATCGGGGCAGGTGAAGCGGTAATTGCCGACTTTTAATTCGATGCCGAGAAGCGTGTGAAGGATTTCAGCGTGATTTTCTTTTTTCGGAACGTTGATGTGATACGACCGCGTTCTCTGCGTGCGAACCCGTTCGCGATAAATCAGCGGAATCCATTCTTCGCTTATTTGTTCCCGAATCTCGACTGTCGTTTCCATATAGAAAAACCGTTTTACAGATTAACACAAAAAAAATCGTAAAACTGAAAATGGATAATGGAAAGTATAAAATTAATTTCCATTATCCATTTTCAGTTTCAAATTATAAAGCTTCTCAGGGGCGCGTTCCGGCTTTGAAAACCGTGCCGACCGAGGATTTCGAAAATTTTTCGATCACGCCGTCGCTGAATATTCCGAAATATAAAACGCCGAGAACCGTTATTAATAATGCTGCGGTAAGCGCGGTCGGAATGCGCGGCGCGAGCCAATCGGTCGTGCGTTCGCGGAAAAACATAACGACGATCAGGCGCAGGTAATAATACGCCGAAATCGCCGTGTTGACGGCGGCGGCGATAACCATAACCGTTAAAAGCAGGTTGTTGGCTTCGAGCGCCGGTCGGAAAACCATTACTTTGCCCATAAAGCCGGCAGTCAAAGGCAATCCGAGCAGACTGAGCATAAACAGCGAAAGCGTAAATGCGAGAGCCGGAGCGCGAAAACCGATGCCGTTATAATCTTCAAAAGCGGTGCGGCGGTCGTTTTTCTGTCCGAGCAAAGTAACGATTGCGAACGCTCCCAAATTTGTTACCGCGTACGTCAGCATATAAAAAGCGACGGCGGCAATCGCTGCGTCTCTCTGCTGCATGTTTTTCGCCATTCCGGCGCCGATAAATCCGACCATCGCGTAGCCCGCGTGAGCGATCGAAGAATACGCGAGCATTCTTTTGACGTTGTCCTGCAAAATCGCCGCGATGTTTCCGACGGTCATCGTCAAGATCGCCATTACGGAAAGCGCCGTAACCCAGGATTCGTGCAAAAATTCCGATGCCTGAACTCCGGCGATCAGCGGGAATCCGAGAACGAAAACTCTGAGAAACGATGCGAAAGCGGCTGATTTAGAACCGACCGCCATAAAAGCCGTAACCGGCGTCGGCGCGCCTTCGTAAACATCCGGCGTCCAGACGTGAAACGGAACGGTCGCCACCTTGAAGCCGAAACCGACGATCATCATCGCGCCGCCGACCAGAAGAAGAGCCGGGAAGTTCGGGTTAGCCACTTTCAGAGCGATTTCGGTGATGTTGGTCGATCCGGTCGCGCCGTAAATCAAAGCCATCCCGTAAAGCAGAAACGCAGACGCGAACGAACCTAGAATGAAATATTTCATTGCCGATTCGTTTGACTTTAAATCTCCGCGGCGAAGCCCAGCCATTACGTATGTCGCGATTGAAAGCGTTTCGAGCCCGAGAAATATAATCACCAGATCGTTTCCCGAAGCCATAAACATCATCCCGAACGTGGCGAAAAGCAGCAGCGCGTGATACTCGCCGATCGGAACGTCTTCATTGTCAGCCCAAACGCTTGAGATCAGAATGGTTACTGCCGAAACCAGCAGAAAAACGATCGTAAAACTCAGTCTCAAACCGTCGCTGGCGATCATTCCGTTCCAACCGGTTTGCGGAGCGTCATTCCACATCGATACCAGGAAGAAGGCGGAAATCGCCAGACCGATCAAAGAGATAGCGCCTGTGACGCTGCGCTGGCGCGGCACGAAGCTGTCGTAAAGCATTACGATAACGCCCGTCAGTGCGACAATCATTTCCGGTAAAACAATCGGGAGATTGACGTTCGGATTAACTAAATTCTGCAATAAAATCGTGTTCATTTTACTCTTAAAAAAATGCTTCTAAAGCTTTTTCCGCTGTTCAATTTAATGTGCCGCCGGTTTCGCGGTTTGAATTACGGCTTTCGGAACGGATTCGGCGTGTTCGATTGTTCCGCCCGCCTGTTTTGTCAGTCTCTCTTCAATCGCGACGATCGATTCGCGCGAGCGATCGAGAAACGGCGCAGGGTAAACGCCCATATAAACCATCAAAAACAAAAGCGGGGCGATCAGACCGATTTCGCGCCAGCTCAAATCTTTCAGAGTTTTGTTTTTCGGATTCGTAACTTTGCCGAAAAACACGCGCTGAACCATCCACAAAAGATAAACCGCCGCGAAAATCACGCCCGTTCCGGCAAACATCGTCGCGAGCCGCGGATACGAAACCGCCGTCGAGTTCCACATTCCTATCATCGTCAGAAACTCGCCGACGAAACCGTTTAAGAAAGGCAGACCGATCGAAGACATCGTCGTAAAAACGAAAATCGTCGCGTAAATCGGCATCACGCTCGCCAGACCGCCGTATTCGGTGATCGCTCGCGTGTGCCGGCGCTCGTATATAAAGCCGACGAGCAAAAAGAGCGCGCCGGTCGAAATTCCGTGGTTGAGCATTTGATAAAGCGCGCCCTGCATTCCCATTTCGGTAAACGAGAACATTCCGAGCATGACAAAACCCATATGCGCGACCGACGAATAAGCGACAAGTCGTTTAATGTCCGGCTGAACCATCGCGACGAGCGCGCCGTAAATAATGCCGATGATCGAGAGAATGATGAAAATCCACGCCAGCTCGCGCGAAGCCTCGGGAAAAAGCGTAAAGTTAAAACGCATTAACCCGTAAGTTCCCATTTTCAAAAGCACAGCCGCCAGAATAACCGAGCCTGCGGTCGGCGCTTCGGTGTGCGCGTCCGGCAGCCATGTGTGAAACGGGAAAAGCGGGACTTTAATCGAAAAGGCGAGCGCAAAAGCGAGAAACAAAAGCAATCCGGTTTGATGCGAAAAGACCATCGTTCCGGTTTTCAGCGAATTGAGAAGCGTTACGAAATCGAATGTTCCCGTTCCGGTCTGATCGGCGTGAATATAATACAAGCCGATGATCGCGACGAGCATCAGCAAACTGCCGAGCGCCGTGTAAATAAAAAACTTGACCGCCGCGTAGATTCGATTTTCGCCGCCCCAGATTCCGATCAAAAAGAACATCGGAACGAGCGAAGCTTCAAAGAAAAGATAAAAAACTAAAAGGTCGAGCGAGCAGAAAACGCCGATCATCGCGCTTTCTAAAAGAAGCAGAAAAACGTAAAAAGCATTCGAGCGCTTTTCGACCGCGTGCCACGTCGAGAGAACGGCAATCGGCATTATAAAAGTCGTCAAAACGACCAGCCACAGCGAAAGCCCGTCAACGCCGATATGATAATTCGTATTGATCGCCTGTATCCACGGCACGTTTTTCTCAAAGAAAAACCCGTTTGCCGAAGCCGCGCTTTTATCTAAAATCAGGAAAAGCGACAGCAAAAAGTTTACAGCCGTCCAAAAAAGCGTTACCCATTTCAGGTGACTTTCCTGCTTCCAGAACATCTGGTGTCCGATGATGGAAACTGCACCGATGACGGGAAGCAAAATTAAAATCGTTAAAAGATTCTCTGCTATAAAATCCATTTTAGTAATTTGGTTTTTGGTTCTGGTTTCCGGTTTTTACTAAATGTTAGTAAAAACCGGAAATCAAAGTTCAAAAAGCTTTTTATCCAATCAACCTAAATCCGTAATAAATAAAATATCCGATGACGATCAGCGCGCCGAAAAGAATGAACGCGGCGTAGCTTCGAACGAATCCGACCTGAATTCCGCGCGCGACGCCGCCGAGCGCGGCGACAAAATGACCGACGCCGTTTACGATACCGTCAATAACGCCGATGTCGATGCCTTTCCAAAGCGCGTTGCGCGATAAATTGGTAATCGGATCGACGATATAGCCGTTATAAAGTTCATCGACGCGCCATTTTTCCGCGAGAATCTTCGGCATTCTCTTAAGCGGGCTTTTTTGAAAAATCATCCATCCCGTGCCGATGCCGAGGGCTGCTAATAAAACCGATAGCCCCGCGAGAAGACGTTCGTTGCGGACTTCTTCGGGTGAATGTGCGTCGTGCGCCGCTTCGGTCGCTGCGGCGGAAGCAGCGTGCCCGGCACCCGCCGCATTTGTGGCGGCAGGCGCGTGTTCGCCTGTCGCTGCCGTTGAATGACCGGCTTCTTTGTGTGAAACTTTCGCAATGATCGGCTCAAGCGTGTGTTCGAAAACATTCGCGTCCTTGATGCCGACGAGCGAGCTCAAAGCATACGGAACGCCCATCAAGCCGCCGAATGTCGAAAGAATAGCAAGAACGATCAGCGGAACGGTCATCACCCAGGGCGATTCGTGCGGCTTGAAATCGTGTGCAAGCGCGTGGTGATGTTCGTCTTCGTCATCGTGCTCGTCGTGCGCCGCGCCGTGCCCGTCATCATAATGATGCGCAGCGGCGTGCGCGTCTCCGTGCGGTTCGACCGCGTCCGAAGCGTCGCCGAAAGCGTATGCGTTTTCTTCTGCGCGTGCTGCATCGTGCGGATGCTCGGCGACCGGCAATTCCTCATGAAATCTTTCTTCGCCCCAGAAGGTCATAACCATCATTCTGGTCATATAAACGGCGGTCAAAACGGCTGTTACAAGCCCGACAATCCACAAAACGTAATTCCACGGCTCGGGAATATTCGGCGAAGCGAATGTTTTATAAAGAATTTCGTCTTTCGAGAAAAATCCCGCGAAAATGGGAATTCCCGAAATCGCCAGCCAGCCCGTCAGCATCGTCGCAAACGTGATCGGCATATATTTTTTCAAATTGCCCATTCTGCGCATATCCTGTTCGTGGTGCATTCCGTGAATGACCGAACCGGAACCGAGGAATAAAAGAGCTTTGAAAAAGGCGTGCGTCATAACGTGGAAAATCGCCGCCGTGAAAGCGCCGACGCCGCACGCCAGAAACATATAACCCAATTGCGAAACGGTCGAATAAGCGAGAACCTTTTTGATGTCGTTTTGCGCCAGACCGATTGTGGCGGCGAAAATCGCCGTCGCCGCGCCGATGATCGCGACGATAAACATCGCCGTCGGCGCGTTTTGAAAAATCGCGTTCGAACGAACCACCAAGTAAACGCCCGCCGTAACCATCGTCGCCGCGTGAATCAAAGCGGAAACCGGAGTCGGACCAGCCATCGCGTCCGGAAGCCACGTGAAAAGCGGAATCTGCGCTGATTTACCGGTCGCGCCGACAAATAAAAGAACGGCGATCGAAGTCAGTCCGCCCGCGAAAATCGCTGCCCCGGCGAACGATTCGGGCGCCATTACGTTTTGCGAAACCCACGTGAAAACGCTCTGAACCTGCGCCCCGTCGACGGTTTTGTCGAAAAAGGAAATCGAGCCCGTCATCGAGTACATCAGGAAAATCGCCATCAAAACGCCCCAGTCGCCGATGCGGTTCATGACGAAAGCTTTTTTCGCCGCTTTTCTCGCTTCGTCGCGCTTGATGTAGTAACCGATGAGCAAATATGAGCAAAGACCGACGCCTTCCCATCCGACGAACATCAGCAGATAGTTATCCGCGAGAATGAGCGTCAGCATCGAGAACATAAACAGGTTTAAGTAAGCGAAAAAGCGATAGAAGCCTTTATCGCCGTGCATATAACCGGTGGCGAAAACGTGTATCAAAAGTCCGACGAACGTGATGAAACAGACGTAAATTCCCGAAAGCCTGTCCATTCCCAAGCCGAAATCGGCGCGGAAGCTTCCAACCTGAATCCACGTCCAAATATGGTCGAGAACCGGTTTGCCTTCGGGCGCGGACAAAGCGCCGATATGAGGCGTTCCGATGCCGAAAGCGATCATAAACGCGACCACGCACGAAACGCCGACAGCCGCACAAGCCACAACGCCGCTGAACAATTCATTTTTCAGTCGTCCGCCGATCAGCCAGTTGATTACAGCACCGACGAGCGGCGCGAAAATTATTAGACTTAAAAGATTGTTTTCAGTCATTATTTTTCTATATCGGTCAAACCCAACATCATTTCCAGCATCGTAGTTTCAAAACCCGCGCGCTCAAATAATCGGCGCGCGTTTTCGTTTTGAACGGCAACGCTTAATATCAATTTCGACGCTCCAAATTCCTTTGCCGCTTCGCTTGCGGCGGCGAGCAAACTCTTTCCGGCGTTGCAGCCGCGAGCCGCTTCGTCAACGTACAAATCATGTATCCGAGCGGCTGATTCTAATAAGTCTGCGTAGTTTTTCAGTTCAAACCCGACAAACGCGAATCCGACGACTTTTCCGTCCAATTCCGCAACCAATACAGCCGAATCTTCCGCGCTCGTTTGTCTTTCGTAAAACGCCGCTGCCTGCGCCTGACTGCCGAGCGGCGAGAAACGCCGCTCATCGTAATCCAGATGCTGCTGCGCAAGCCGCCGCGCGAAAACGGCAATCGTTTGCGCGTCTGCGGCGGTGGCTCGACGAATGACGAGAGCCATATAAAATCCTTAATTTTTCAAAATGCTCGCGTCGTCAACGTCAACCGAAACGCGGTTGCGGAAAAACGAGATGATAATTCCGAGTCCGACGGCAGCTTCAGCCGCCGCGACGCTCATTACCATAAACACGAAAAGCTGCCCGGTGACGTCGGCGTAATAACGCGAAAAGGCGACGAACGTTAAGTTTACGGCGTTGAGCATAAGCTCGATGCACATAAACATTCCGATGGCGTTGCGCTTAAAGATCACGCCGACCGCGCCGATGGTGAATAAAATTCCTGAAAGTGCCAGATAGCTTGCTAAACTCGGTTCCATTTTTTTAGTAGAAGCAGACGGTAAACAGCAACGTGCGGAAAATCTTTCGCCCGATTACTTTCTACTGCCCGCGTAGTAATTTAACTTTTTCAATTCCGCCTTAAAGCGCGATCCGGTAATCGTCTTTATCTTCGCCTTCGTGTCGTCTTTCAAGCTCGCGCTCGACCATAGATTCCATTTGCGGCTGGCTTAATTTTCGCACGAGAATAACGCCGCCGATTATCGCCATCAAAAGCAGGATTCCGACGATTTCGACCGGCAAAAGATATTCCGTGTACATCGCCGTGCCGATGCTCATAGTTTTTCCGATTGTTTCTTCGGTGTTGACCGCTTGTTTCGGCGCGCGCATTACCGCGTAGAAAACGAAAAACGTCTGCACAAGTAGTATCAAGCCGAGCCCGCCGCCGATCGCATACAAATAACGCAGGCGGTTAAGCGGTTTGTCTTCTTCCATATTGAGCAGCATGATAACGAAGACCACCAAAACCATGATCGCGCCCGCGTAAATCAGGATTTGCACGGCGGCAATAAACGGCGCGGCAAGCGTCACGTATAAAACCGAAAGGGAAACGAAAACGCCGATCAGTGAAATCGCGCTGTAAAGCGGGTTTTTGTGGTAAACCATCGAAATCGCGCAAGCGATAGCGAGTCCGGCGAAAACGAAAAATAATGCGGTTGTAGCCATAGAAAAGTTTTCGGATGTTCCGATGCCAGATAATTAGTAAAAGGCTCGACGCCGGTTTTGGCGCTGAGCTTTCTGACATCTCTTAACTTACCTGTTCAAAAAGAAAACGATAATGATCGTCAAAATTACATTTGCCAACGCGAGCGGCAGAAGAAACTTCCAGCCGAAATTCATCAACTGGTCGAAACGAAAGCGCGGCAGCGTTCCGCGAATCCAAATATACAAAAATAAGAACGCGCAAATTTTACCGATAAAAGCGACGTGGCTGACGAGCGCGTAGGGAACCGAGCCGGGCTCAAGTAAATGTCCGAGCCCCGGAACGTACCAGCCGCCGAGGAACAATACCGTCACCATCACGGAAACCGTAAACATGTTGACGTATTCCGCCATAAAAAACAGCGCGAATTTGAGCGCCGAATATTCGGTATGGAAACCGGCGACGAGCTCCGTTTCAGCTTCCGGCAAGTCGAACGGAACGCGGTTCGTTTCGGCAAATGCCGAGATCAGAAACACGATGAAACCGATAAACTGCGGAATGATAAACCATTTGAACGGCGAATTTATCTGCGCGTTGATGATCCCGTTTAAATCGAGCGTTCCGGCGAGCATAACGACGCCGATAACCGACGCGCCCATCGCTAATTCGTAAGAAATCATCTGCGCCGACGAGCGAAGCCCGCCCATCAAGCTGTATTTATTGTTTGAAGACCAACCGGCGAGCGCGATGCCGTAAACACCGACCGACGTGATTCCGAGCACGAACAAAACACCTACGTCGATCTGCGCGATCGTCATCGGAAGCTGGCGAATATTATCGCCCAAGCCGTAGGGCAGAAAGCTCCAGTCGATCGTCGTAATCACGGGACCGAACGGGTAAACCACGATCGGCAGCAGCGCGCACGTCAAAGCGACGATCGGCGCGAGAAAATAAACGAATTTCGTTGATTTGTCGGGAACCAGGTCTTCTTTGAAGATAAATTTCAGAAGGTCGGCGAACGGCTGCAAAACGCCCCAGGGTCCGACGCGATTCGGTCCGATACGACCCTGAATCCAGCCCAAAACCTTGCGTTCAGCCAGAACGGTGTACGCGACAATCATCAAAACGCCCTGAAATGCGAGCAGAATTGCTATCGAGAAAACAATAAAAGGAAAAGCAGTTTTAATTACGGATTCCATAAATGTAAAAGCAGATTCGCTGCTGCACAAAGCGAAAAC
Source organism: Acidobacteriota bacterium (assembly GCA_025463125.1). Taxonomy (GTDB): domain Bacteria; phylum Acidobacteriota; class Blastocatellia; order Pyrinomonadales; family Pyrinomonadaceae; genus SXVE01. Next base: position 9,432 of record JAOAPX010000099.1, read on the forward strand.
GCCGCAAAAATATTAATTTTGCAAACTTAAAAGTTTAATAAATTACGGCGGTAAAGCAAAATGTTTGGACGGTTTTATTTCCGTCCAAACATTTTTTCGAGAAATATTATTTTAGAACCACTTTGCTCGCGACGGTTTCTTTATCGTCAATTCGATCTTTGACGTTGACCGAAGCGGCTTCCGCCATTTCGACCAGTCGCGGCGTTCCGTCGAGATTAAACTGAACGAGCGGCGAAACCAGAAGATTTTCCGGCTTCGGATTGCCGGCTGCAAGCAAATGAAACTGATCGGTTTTTCCGGTCATCGTCGTTACGCGGTGCAGTTTATGCCCGACGCGCGGCGTTTCCGTGATTTTCTCGCTCGTTTCCGGCAATGCTTCGACTTTGCGGCGCAGCGCGGCGAATTCGTTTGATAAATCACGTTTGGCGACCGGAGAATATTTAGCCTGGACCGGTTTTGATTCGTCTTTGAGCAGCGGGTAACGAAGTCCTTCGTAAGCCGGAACGCTGTCGGCGATGGCTTTGAAAACCATCGTTGACGAAAAATTGTAACCGAAATCGGCGCCCAATTCGCGGGCGATCATCGAAGCGATAACCCAATCGGGTTTTGATTGATGAATCGGTTCGATCGCTTTACGAACGCGCTGAACGAATCCGGCGTTGTTCGTAAATGTGCCGTCAACTTCGGCGAAACTAGCCGCGGGCAAAACCACGTCGGCGTATTCGGTCGTCGCGGTTTCAAACAATTCCTGTACGACGACGAAATCTTTATTCGCCAGGAGATCGGTTTTATCTTCGGGCAGGCTTCCGGCGATAAGCAGCGCTTTTGAAGTTCTCAAAACTTCTTCAAGCGGCTTTTTGCCCGCCATCATATCGTTTGCGCCGACCGAGTTGTTGTAAAGCGGCAGCGGATGAAGCAGGGCGCGCCGTGTATCCGAAGCGAAACTGCCCGCGACGTTCGCTAAAACCGCCTGCGCTTCGGCAGACAAATCGCCGCCGAACATAATAATAAAATCGCCTTCGGTTTCGCCGATTGTTTTCAGCAAATCGTCGATCTCCGTTTGAGCCGCGCCAAGCTTTTTAGTGATTGTCGCGTCGGATTGATCGGCAAAAGCCAGTGCGAAAGCGTCGAGCGAGCCTTTATTAACGTGTATAAACTGGCTTGCCTGCGCCGCGAGGCGGATTGGCGTGTCGTGAACGACAATGAATTTCGCTCCGCCGTTGCGAACCGCCTGGCGAATTTGTTTGGCTGTAAATGTCTGTTCTTCTTCGGGCTCGCCGCCGATAAGGAGAATCGTTTTCGCGTGGCGAATTTCTTTATGCGTGCACAGCGGCGCGCTTAAATTGTCGAAAAACGGAGCCAGATCGTAAGCGTCGGAAACCGCGTAATTGTTCGAATTAACCGCTTCGGTCGCAAAACGCTTGAGCGTGAAAATCGATTCGTTCGTCAGACGCGAAGACGCGACAACGCCGACGTTGTTTCCGCTTTCTTTTAATTTACTGCCGACAAAATGAATCGCCTCGTCCCACGTCGAGGGGATAAGCTTTCCGCCTTTTTTATAACGAATTAAAGGGGTTTTAATGCGGTCTTTCGAATTGATGAAACCGTGAGCGAAACGAGCTTTTACGTCGAGAAACTCGCCGTTCAAGCCGTTGACGTAGCGATCACGCGCAACGATTCGATGAACTTCGCCGCCGCGCGAGCCGATGCTCAATTGCATCCCGTCCGACGAATAAACGTCGGTCGTGCGCGTTTGATCCATTTCCCAGGGGCGCGTTTCGTGGCGATAAACGCCGTCGAGAAGCGTTCCGGTCGGGCAAACTTCGATACAGTTTCCGCACTGCGAGCAGCCGAGCCATCCGCCGTAAGTTCCGATCACCGTGTTAACCCCGCGATTTCCGGCTTCGATGGCTTCTTCGCCCATCCATTCGTCGCAAACTCTCGTGCAGCGTTTGCATAAAATGCAGCGCTGCGGATCGTTGGCGACAATCGGCGAAAGAAATTTTTCCGGCTGAGCGTTTTTGCGCTCGACGAAACGCTCTTCCAAATCGCCCCAGTCCATCACCATTTCCTGCAATTCGCATTCGCCGCCGCGGTCGCAAACCGGGCAATCAAGCGGGTGATTGGCGAGCAGAAACTCACTCATCGCACGCTGCGCTTTTTCGATTTCTTCGCTTTGCGTGGTGACGATCATTCCGTCGGTGCAGGTGATTGTGCAGGAAGTTTGCAGCTTCGGCATCTTTTCGATGCGAACCAGGCACATACGGCATGAAGCCTGCAATGCCAGGTCTCCGTAATAACAAAAAGACGGGATTCCGAAGCCTTTTTCGCGGCAAACTTCAATCAGCTTCGCCCCTTTTTCGACTTCAAATTCCTGCTCGTTAATTGTAACTTTAATAAGTTCTGTTGACATTTTCAACTATATGTAAATCCGTAAACTATTCTTTTGACTTGTTGTTGTTGGCTTTCGCATTAGCAACTTTCTTTTTGTTTTTAGGACGAGTCTTACCATAACTGCCCGCAAAAATTTTTCCTCGTCGTGTTCTTTTATCGCCTCTACCCATAAGTATTATCTCCTCAAAATTAAAATTTAAACGTTGGCTGTATAACCATTATCGTTCGTTTTGTTCAAAAGCCATTTTTTGAAATCCTCGGGAAAGCGTTTAACCGCGCTTTGGATCGGCCACGCTGCCGCATCGCCAAGCGGGCAAAACGACTTTCCTTCAATATTGTCGCAAATATCTAGCAGCAACTGCGCGTCTTCGGGACGCCCTTCGCCAATTGAAATGCGATTGAAAATCTTCACCAGCCAATCGGTTCCTTCACGGCACGGCGTACACCAGCCGCAAGATTCGTGTTTGTAGAATTCGGTTAAATTTTTTGTGGATTCCACCACATCGACCGTTTCGTCCATCACGATAAATCCGCCTGAGCCGACCATCGAACCGGCTTCGACTAAACCTTCATAATCAAGCGTAACATTTTTGCCGATAATTTGTTCGGCGTTCATGATATAAACCGACGAACCGCCTGGAATAACCGCCTTTAATTTTTTATCCGGTCTCCGCATTCCGCCGCAGTCCTCCATGATAAACTTTTCCATATCGGCGTAACCCATCGGAAGTTCGTAAACGCCGGGTTTTTTGACGTGACCGGAAACCGACCAGAGCTTTGTGCCGCCCGATTTTTCCGTTCCGAGTTTTTTCCATGCTTCGCCGCCCATTTCGATGATTTGCGGAACGCTTGTCAAAGTTTCGACGTTGTTAACGACCGTCGGGCTTGCGTATAAACCTTCAATTGCCGGAAAAGGCGGTTTCATGCGCGGATGTCCGCGATAACCCTCGAGGCTCGACAAAAGCGCGGTTTCTTCGCCGCAAATGTAAGCTCCGGCGCCTGTGTGCGTGTAAACTTCGCACGAAAAATCAGAACCTAAAATGTTTTTGCCGACGAGATTTGCCGCGCGGGCTTCTTCGATGGCTTTGTCCATTATATCGATCAAATAGCGGTATTCGCCGCGATAATAGATGTAGCAAGCCTGCGAGCCAAGAGCGAAAGCCGCGATCAGCATTCCTTCAATCAGTGAATGCGGATCGAGTTCGAGCAGATAACGGTCTTTGAAAGTTCCGGGTTCCGATTCGTCGGCGTTACAGACAATATATTTCTGTTTCGGCGATTGGCGCGGAACGAAACTCCATTTCATTCCGGTCGGAAAACCCGCGCCGCCGCGACCGCGCAGCGCAGACGCTTTGACTTCATTAATAATATCGTCCTGCGTCATGTTCATCGCTTTTTTCAGCGATTCGTATCCGCCGGTTTCCTGATAAACCTTGAGCGTGTGCGAGTCTTTCATGCCGACGCGCTTAAGCTGTAAAGGTTCACATCCGATTGCTTTGATTTCCATACTTAGAAACTTAGAAAACTTTTAATAAATTACTTTAACGAATCTAAAATTTTATCTACTTTTTCGACGGTCAAATCTTCGTAATAATCGAATCCGTTTTGCATCATCGGCGCTGTTCCGCAGCTTCCAAGGCATTCAACTAACGAAACCGTAAATTTTCCGTCGGCGGTCGTTTCGCCCGGATGTATGCCCAATCTGTTGCAAACGTGCTCGGTAATTTCCGGTTCGCCCATGATTTTGCACGAAAGCGTTTTGCAAATCTGCAAATGATGCCGACCGACCGGGCGCAAATTGAACATCGAATAAAACGTCGCCGTTTCCCAAACGTCCGTTACTTCAAGGTCAAGAAAATCCGCTAAAAAATTCACGCCCGGATTGTCTATATAACCGCGCTCGCGCTGAATGACGAAAAGCAGCGGAATCAGCGCTGAACGCTTTCTTTCCTCCGGATATTTCGTTAAATGCGAACGCATTTCTTCGATAACTTCCGGCGAAAACGTCGCCGTTTCTTCGGTAAAAACAACCTGGTTTGTAAAATCAGTTGGAACTGCTGTTGCCATATATAAAAATGGAAAATGAAAAATAAAAAGTGGAAAGTGGAAAATCAAAAACAAACTTTCCATTTTCCGTTCGATACCTTTCGCTTATCTATCGATTTCTCCCAAAACAATATCAAGCGAGCCGATAATTGCCACGACGTCGGCGATCATTTCGCCTTCGCTCATCACGGGTAAAGCCTGCAAATTAATAAAGCTCGGTCCGCGAACGTGAACGCGGCTCGGTTTCGGCGTCCCGTCGGATTTCATATAAACGCCGAGCTCGCCTTTCGAGCCTTCGATGGCGTGATAAACTTCGCCTTCGGGAATCGAAAAGCCTTCGGCGACGATCAAAAAGTGATGAATCAGCGAATCCATGTGTTTTCGCATATCGTCGCGATCGGGCAGAACGACTTTCGGCGCGTCGGCTTTGATCGGTCCGGGCTTTAAGCGGGCAAGCGCCTGACGAATGATTTTATGTGACTCGTAAAGTTCGCGCATACGAACGCGATAACGCGCCCAGACGTCGCCGTCCGTTTCGACCGGAACGTCAAAATCATAAGTTTCGTAACCCGAATACGGATTGTCGCGGCGCAAATCCAGATCGACGTTGCTTGCGCGCAGGCACGGACCGGTCAATCCCCAGTCAATCGCTTCTTCCCTGGAAATAACTCCGACGCCCTGCGTGCGGCTTTGCCAGATCGTGTTTCCGGTAGCAAGCGTTTCGAATGTGTCCAGGGCTTCCGGGAAACCTTCGATAAACTGTTGACACCGACGTTCAAAGCCTGCGGGCAAATCCATCATCAAGCCGCCGATGCGAAAATAGCTCGGCGTCATTCGTCCGCCCGAAGCGGCTTCAATCAAATTTAGAATTTTTTCGCGCTGACGGAAACAGAAAAAGAAAACGCTCATCGCGCCAAGGTCGAGCGCGCTCGTTCCGAGCCAAACCATATGCGATGCGATTCTCTGCAATTCGCAAAAAAGCACGCGGATGGTTTGCGCCCGTTCCGGAATTTCCAGATCAAGCAATTTCTCAGCCGCCATTACATAAGCCAGATTGTTTCCGAGCGGATTAAGATAATCCATCCGGTCTGTGATGACGATGCCTTGCTGATATTTTTTGTATTCAAAAAGCTTTTCCATTCCCGTGTGCAAATAGCCGATATCGGGAATGGCTTTGACGACGAGTTCGCCGTCGAGTTTTAGCTCAAGACGCAAAACGCCGTGCGTCGAAGGATGCTGCGGACCCATCGAAAGCGTCATTTGCGACTCGAGCGACTGATCGAGATCGTCGAATTGACCGGGAATATTTTCTACTGCAACGCTCATATTTAATATTGGTAAATGATAAACGGTGAATGACGAATGAAAGAAAATTTATCAATCATCCCATCACGATTGCTTCAGACGTTTATGACAAACTGTACGGCTCGTATCCGCGTAACGGGAAATCCTTTCTTAATGCGTGCCCGTCAAAATCCGACGGCAATAGAATTCGGCGCAAATCCGGATGTCCATCGAAAATTACTCCGAACATATCGTAAGTTTCGCGCTCGTGCCAATCGGCGGTTTTCCAAACTCCGGTTACCGTTTCGACATTCGGTTCGTCTTCGCTCAAAAGCACCTTTAGGCGCAAGCGATTAAAATGTTTGGTCGAAAATAAATGATAATTGATTTCAAAACGCGGATCTTCTTCCGGTCCGCGATCAGCGCCGCACAAATCGGCAAGCATATCAAAACCGTGTTCGAGTTTCAAAACGCGGCAGACTTCTGTGATCGAACCGCGCGGAACTATAATGGTAACTTCACCGCGCGCATCCTTGAAATCGCTTACCCAATCGGCATTCGCCGCTTTTAATTTTTCTACGTAACCGAGCAAAACTGTTGTATCAGCCATAATTTAACGAAAAAGTGGCGAAGTCATCAAAACTGCACCACTTAAGATATTTACGATGATTTGCGTCTTTCGTGACGTGACGGAATCGTATAAGGTCGCGAAATTTGATTTTGAGCCACAAGCTCTTTAGTTTCCTGTTCGAGCGATGTCCCTTCGCTGACAGGTAATGTGCCGGGAACAATCGAATGACGCGATTCTTCTTCAAATGTATCGCGGCGGTCTTTGACCGATTCGCTCATGATTTTTTCCTGCAGCATCATGATGGCGTGAACCAGCATTTCCGGTCGCGGCGGGCAGCCCGGAACGTACACGTCAACCGGAACGATTTTATCGACGCCCTGAACGATCGCATAATTGTCGAAAACGCCGCCCGACGTTGCGCATGCGCCCATCGAAATAACCCATTTAGGTTCCGGCATCTGATCGTAAATGCGTCGTAAGACCGGAGCCATTTTTCTCGAAACGCGTCCGGAAACAATCATTACATCAGCCTGTCTAGGGCTGGCGCGAAACGTTTCAGCGCCGAAACGAGAAAGATCATGACGCGAACTTACTGTATTCATCATTTCAATCGCGCAGCAGGCAAGACCGAACGTAGCCGGCCACAATGATGATTTTCTTGCCCAGTTAACGACCGCGTCGAGCTTAACGGTGATAACGTCGGGTAATGATTCAAAAAGTGTATTCTCTAATCCCATTTTTCAACTCCAAATTCTAAGCAACACGCTGCGTTTCTCTGATGCGTCGGTTTTTTTCTTTCACCATTTCTTTGGCTTCGGCGCGGGCTTCGGCGCGAGCCTGTAATCCCCATTCAAATGTGCCTTTTCTCCAAACGTAGATATAACCGACTACGAGCGTGCTGATAAAGATCATTATTTCCACAAAAGCTATCGTGCCGAAGGCGATTGTGCTTATTTTTTCCTGCGCAAGTAATTCCTTAAAAGCCACGGCGAAAGGAATCATAAACAATACTTCTATATCGAAAAGCAGAAAAATTACGGCAACCGTGTAAAATTTTATCGAAAATCTATCGCGTGCCGAACCGACCGGATCTTTTCCCGATTCATACGGCATCAACTTGGTTGCTGTGCGTTTCCGCGGTCCGATTAATTGCGTTACCAAAATTTGGCTCGCCGCAAATCCGATTGCTACCAGAAACATCACGCCTATCGGCGCATAATCCAATAAACTAAATTCAGACATTGTTTGATAAAATTTCCTCTGTTGGAGTTGTCCAAAACTACGAAATCCCGCGTTTAGAGCTTCCGTCTAAAGATTGAGAATTTTGGCACAAACTCAATCGTAAGTTAACCTACATTGAGAGTCAAGAGGCTAGAGTAGAGAGTTCGATTGCGGATTAAAACTTTCCGGCGCGCAATCTTCCGTTTTATTTATTGACCGTTATTCTTTGCCTGTGCTAACTTCATACATGGCGGATCGTGCCTTGAAAATCTACTGTTTTTCTCGCCCTTTGATTAAAGAACTTTGTGATAACCGGATTCAATACAGATGTTGAGTATGAAGGCGTAACCTATCATATCCAGACCGAGGATAAAGGTGTGGAGACGCCTCTGATTTTGTCGCTCGTTTATAATCGCGGCACGATTCTGGCTAGCAAGCGATCGCCTTACGATGATTTACTGAGCAGTGAATTCGACGAAAAAGTTCTGGCGGCTCGCCTTCAAAAACAGCACAAATTAATGTGTGCTGCGGTCAGAACCGGTCGCATAGAGGATTTAAAGCGGATGACGCTGAAAGACTCTGCGGCGAAAAGGGAAGTTAAGAACGAGAATTCAAGCCGTGTTTCAACAGAAACTAAACCTCAAAACAATAATGCAAAGTTTCCGCTTGAAAAAACTGAACTAAAAGCTCCGCGCGCCGAACCGAAAACTTCATTTATTGAAAATATTGAAAAACCGGTAACTTCGCATAAAATCGCGGAAAAGATTGATCTGGCAAAAGCCGAAATCAATCTTCCATTTTCGCGAAATCCGCAAAATGCGCCGAAAAACGAAACACCAAAATTAAATCAGCAGAAACCTGTAAGCGCCGCAAATCCACTGCCTTCGATTCCAAAGCCGAAACGCGAGCTTGAATGGGAGCTTTCGACAAGATCGGTTGAAAGTGAAGTCATCATCGAAGCCGTTCGAATTATCGAAGACGAGGTAATCTTGCCGGCTGAAGCGGTCGAGATCGTCACCGAGCCCGCGCATAGCTCCGAATCAAAAGCCAATAAATTAAAAATAGAGCTTTTGCAGGAAATCAACTTAAAAGGCGGCGATCGTAAAACGATAAGCGTTTTGATTCGCCGCGGCGCGAGCGCCGGAATCGGCGGCGCTCAGATTATGGTCAAAGTTCTCGGTTCGAGCTTTCGCCCGCTGATTTTTCACGCTAAATCCGACAAAAACGGCGTCGCCTCGATTCATCTGCAATTGCCGCATTTTCGCGAAGGACGCGCCGCTTTGCTCATCAGGGCGATGAACGCGGGCGAACAGGTCGAGCTTCGAAGAGCGATTTTACACGGCTGATTCGATTGGCAATTGGACAAAGATTTTCCGAATAAGCGAAAATCTTTAAAGTATGAAAGTTTTCATTAACGGCGAAACGAAAGAAATTCCGGCTGAAGTAAATCTTGCGGAGCTTCTGAAATATTTGGCTTTGCCCGACGAACGCATTGCTATCGAATTAAACAAGCAAGTCGTCAGAAAAAAAGACTGGAAAGACATAAAGGTGAGCGACGCCGATAAGATCGAGGTGATTCACTTTGTCGGCGGCGGGTAAAAAACGTTAGGAATTAAAATTGTAAATTAACGAATCGAACAAATTAAAGGAATGCGGATTGAGAAAATTTCAGTCCGCATTTCTTTTGCGCGTTTTTTTGTTAGAATTTAATTTTGAATTTCTGAATCTTAAGTTTTGGATTTTTTATATGACTGATTCGTTTAATCTAGCCGGAAAAATCTTTAATTCGCGGCTCATCATCGGAACCGGAAAATATCGTTCGTTCGCAGAAATGCAGGCGGCGCACGCGGCGTCGGGCGCGGAAATGGTGACGGTTGCCGTCAATCGCGTTCCGCTCGACAGAGCCGTCGAATCTTTTCTCGATTACCTTAACCCGCAGATGCAGATTTTGCCGAACACGGCTGGCTGCTACGATGCCGAGCACGCGATTCGCACGGCGCGTCTGGCGCGCGAAGCGCTCGAAACCGATTGGATCAAGCTCGAAGTGATCGGCGATAAAGTAACGCTTTTGCCCGACAACGAGCAAACGCTCGAAGCCGCGCGCGTTCTCGTCAAAGAAGGTTTTATCGTAATGCCTTATTTTTCTGACGATTTGATTATGGCTAAAAAATTGCTCGACATCGGCTGCGCGTGCGTTATGCCGCTTGCCGCGCCGATCGGTTCCGGATTAGGCGTGCAAAATCCTGCGAATTTAAAGATTATGCGCGAGCAATTGCCCGACGCCGTCATTATCGTTGACGCGGGCGTCGGCGTGCCTTCGGACGCGGCGATCGCGATGGAACTCGGCGCTGACGCGATTTTGATGAACACGGCAATCGCCGAAGCGCGCGAGGCGGCGCAAATGGCGGAAGCGATGAAACTCGCTGTTCAAGCCGGAAGATTGGCTTATTTGTCAGGCAGAATGCCGAAGCGTTTGTATGCGAGCGCGTCAAGTCCGATTGAAGGCGCGATAAAATAATTGAAAGCAGATATTTATCTTAATGTCTGAAGAAATAAAAAAATATCAGCGTCAATGGGAACATTACCAAGATAAAAAAGGGCAAGGATGTCTTATGGCTATAATTATCCTGCCTGCTCTTGGAGCATTAGTTTATATTTCAAGAAATTTTCCACATTACAGCAGCGAGGCTTTATTCGGAATAATTGTGGTATTTGGTATTTCGGCGGTCGTCTATTTTTATATGGAAAACTTTAAATGCCCTCGCTGTAAAATGAATTTTGATTACAGAAAAACAAATACTCCGACTGAAAAATGTATCAATTGTAAGTTGCCGATCTTTTATGGATCTTCTTATTTTTTCGATTATTGGGGAATGGAGCGTGGCAGCAATTTAATTGAAGAAAACAAAAATAAATAATGAAAGTTCAAGTTTTATTTTTCGGCGCGACGGCTGATGAAACCGGCGAAAGGGAAATCGAGTTTTCGCTGGCGGAAAATACCAATGCCAATCAGGCTTTTGCCGAAATCGTCGAAAAATTCCCGCGTCTCAAAAATCACAAACTGCTTTTTGCCGTTAATCAGGAATACGCGAGCGGCGGCGAAATCGTCAAAGGCGGCGACGAACTCGCGGTTTTTACGGCGGTTTCGGGCGGCTGATTTTTCTTAAGGGTTTTTCTTATGGGGTTTTCTTATGGATTTCTTTGAAATTACAAACGATCCTTTAGACGTCGGCGCGATTGCGCGGCGCGTCGTTCCGGCAAACTGCGGCGCGACAATTACATTGGACGGCTACGTGCGGCAATTCACAAAGGGGCGCGAAACGCTGCATCTCGTTTACGAAGCTTACGAGCCGATGGCGCTCAAAGAAATGGAAAAATTAATCGCAAAGGCGCGCGAGCGATTTGAAATAGAAAACGTCGGGATTGTTCACCGCCTCGGAAAGCTCGAAATCGGCGAAACGAGCGTCGTCGTAACCGTTGCCGCGCCGCATCGCCGCGCCGCTTTCGAAGCCTGCGAATGGCTGATAAAAGAATTGAAACGCACCGTTCCCATCTGGAAAAAGGAAGTTTACCGAGGCGGCGAAATCTGGATTGAAGGCGAACCGGCAATTAAAAACTGAAAATAAACAATAGATTTTCAAACAAGATCAGTTAGGGTAATCACTTGTCCCAAACTCAAAAAAGATGCCGTAGTTTTGAGATTTTAGTTATGAGATGAGTTTTGACACAGTTTTTGAAACATTGAATCGCGTTTTTGTGGGTTTTAATTATTATTTATTAAGGTGAAAAGTGTGTCAAAAACCCGGATTTTTGAGATAAAATATATTCGTTTCCGCTTTGCCAAGACCAAAGATTTTCTCCAAATTCGACCTCTATAAAATAATCTCTGTTTATTTGCCACTGACCTTTTGTCTCAGTAGTGCCGAATAGAAAATCTTGCTAGAAATTTCCAATCACCACATCAAGATTATGTTTAACAAAATCGCGAGTAAACACCGATAATGGACGTTTCGTGCTGTATAAGACGACTATTTTAAGAGCACTTTTTCCAAAATGAGCGCTCTATAAAAACTTTAATTTGTTTTTCAGAGTCGGAATCCCAATCTATCCGCTTATGTTCTAACTTTCCCCGATCAAGATGAGTTCCAGCCCATGGAAATTTTGTGGAGAGAAAATGGTTTAATTCGACGGCAAGAAAAGTATCCGGCATTAAGATGACATTTTCATCAATTTCATCTTTTAACATAATATACGGAAAAAAATTCCTTTATTAGATTAATCGATGTCAAAAAAGGTCGTTTATAAAACCGGCAATAGAAACGATTTACCTGTTAGAAAACATTTGTCATCTGTTTCTCAACTGGATTTCCGCTTTCGCCTTTTCGATTAAATCGTCAAAATGCTTTTCCAGTTTCGCGTTTGTTCCGCGCAATCCGTCAACAACTTTCGTGCCCCATTCAATGTATTCGAGCCGCCTTTCGATTGACCAACCGGCGGGCGGATTGTTCATAACGTCCGTGATATTGCTGATTTTATCTCCGAGCTTGATAAGCTTCGCGCCTTTTGAGAGATGCGGCGCGTGTTCGATTTGCAGTTGTTTTCTCACGTCTTTCGGCAATTTTTTATCGTCGGTCACTTCCAAAACCATCTCGGCTACTTCTTTCCCGAATTTTTCAGCAATTTCCTCTTTGCTGGTTTCGGTGTCTTCGACCGTGTCGTGAAGCGCGGCGGCTGTCAAAACGTCGTAATCTTCGACGTTTCCAATGTCCGTCAGATAATTTAAAACTTCCAGCGGATGATTAATATAAGGCTGTGTGTCGGCACCTTTGCGTTTTTGATCGCGGTGTTTTTGAGCGGCGAAATTGATTGCTCGGATGAGCGTTTTTGTATTGTTCATATTTCAGTTTACCCGCAAAAAGAAAAAGGTCAAGAGCAAATTCGGCGCTCTCGACCTTTTTCTCTTTTATAACTTTACTAGAGTTTATTTGATTACTTCGATCGTCAAAGTCTGCTGTCCCGAAACGATAAAATCGGCAGGCGCAATCGGCTCTTCTGTCACGACGGTTTGCACGGTCGGTTTAAAGCCGCCAGCCGTTCGGTCGTTATTTAGCGTAGCCATTACCGACGGCGGCAGATTCGGCAGCTCGCTCGCGCCGATCACCGCGCCGTTTGTTACGCGGTAAGTCTGCACGTATAAACGATCGCTTTTTTTGACTTTGTTGATAACCGAAACGAGTTCGCTCACATCTTTCGGCACAAATTGCAGCAATGCGGAGTTTTGCTGAATCGCCATTCCGTCGCCGACGGAAACGGTTAAAGTTCCGGTCGGCGTATCGGTCGGAATTTTAACGGGAATTTTCTGCACGAAAACCTTTCCCGCATCTGTGCGGACAAACGCCTGAACTTCAAAAGTTTCGCCGGCGCGAACCTGTGTTTTGTCAACTGAAATCCGATCGAGATTGGCTGTTCGGCGACCTTCGGACGAAGATATATTGAGTTTTATCCCGCTGATTTCCAGATCGTCAAAACGGCTGCGCAAAAGTGTGTTAACCGGCGCGGCAACGGAAATTCCGGCGTATTGCGATGCCTGACCTCCGGCAAAACGATTTTCGAGTTTGATCGGCTGCTGATTTTTAATGTTTATTTCGCCGCTCAATGAAATCATCGATTCGCCCATGCCGCGCTCGTTGGCGACAATCGTGTTATAAATCGAAATATTCAGCAGAAGCGGGGTCAGAAATTCGTCTTTCGCTACTTCGAAATTCAATGTTTCCGTTTGTCCGCGGCTGGTTTCGAGATTTATCTGGACGGGAATCATTTTCGGCGCCTGTCCGAGCTTGCCGAAAACGCCGGTCGCGCGATCCTGCGTCATACTTCCGACCATTTCATTCGGGACAGCGAGCTTGAACGAATTATTGACGTTCGGAATAACCGTCACGACGCTCGATTCCGACATCGGCAAATCCGACGAACCGAGACTTAAAAACGGGTGACCGAAAGCGTAAATCTTGTCGCCGTCGCGATAAGTAACGGTTCCGGCGGCGGCAAGCGAATAATCGCCGCGCGTCAATTGCATCGAAACCGAATCGCCGCCGACGAGCGTGGTTTCGTCAGCCGCTTTCATAGATGTGATTCGCGCCGCACCGCCGACGGCTGAGACAGGAATTAAGCCGACCTGCATTAATTGCGGCGCGAAAAGATTAAGAGTTTCCTGCGAAAAACCGCTGAAAGCCATCGGCGTGGCAATCGGTTGAAACGATTGTCCGGCGATCGAAGCGAGCGGCGAATTTGCCGACGCGCCCGTTAAGATCGAACCGGCGATGGTCGCGTTTTTCGGAAACTCGGGTTTCCAGGTCGTTGCGGCGAGTTCTGCGAAAGAAACGGCGCGCGGTTCCCCGGGTGTTGGTTTTGAATTTTGATTCTGCTCGAAAATCGAAAGCATTTGTTCGATCGGCGTGATCCCGCAGATCGGTTCTTTTGAAAAAGGAAAACTGTATGAAATTGCCCCGACCAGCTTGCCGTTAATATAAACCGGAGAGCCGCTCATCCCGGCAAAAACGCTCGTTCGATCGGCGCTGCCGCCGGAAATTCGCCCGACGATCATATCCTGATGCGGACCGATCGCGCCCGGCACAATGCCTAAAATTTCGACTTGAAATTCTTCCGGTTCGCTGCCGCGAAAAACCGTCCGCGCCGTTCCTTTCATCCCTTCTTTTAATTCCGAAAGCGGAAAGAATTGGGCTTTGGAATTTTTTGTCGACGCGGTCCGAATCGTGTTTTCAGCTTGCGTTTGCGCGAAAGCTCCGAAACAAAAAGTTAAGCTAAGCAGAAATGCGGCGGTGAACTTTGCTTTTGTCATATATATAAAAACATCTTCCTTTCTCGCTGCCGTTTATGGTAACATTTATGACAGCATACCGAAAGCCTAATTTTCAAGGGCTGTCAACCTAAGACTCGCTAAATCATTTCAAAGTTGTATTGCATTTTCTAATTTTTCATTATGCCAAAAATCAAACGTCTTTTTAAAAGTTTTTCCAGACTTTTGCTGCCCGTTATCCTGTTGCTCGTAACGGCTGCCGCTGCCGCTTCCGTCTGGCTTATCTACAAAACCGCTCACGCGCAAAGCTCCGTTTACCTGGTGACGCCCGCAAAATACGGGCAATTAAGCTCGCGCGCCGCGCAGGTGACAGACGAAACCTGGACAAACAACGATAAAACTCAGTCGCGCGGCTGGCTTCTGAGAGGCTCGGAAAATGCGCCCGCCGTTATTTTGCTTCATCGCTACGGCGCGGATCGCTCGCATGTCTTGAATATGGGCGTAAAATTAAGCGAATCTTCAAATTTTACAGTGTTAATGCCGGACGCGCGCGGTCACGGAGAAAATCCAAGCTTTAAGAACACTTCGTTCGGCGGCTGTGAGTCCGAAGATATCCTAGGCGCGATCGAATTTCTGCGCGGCTTGAAAGCTTCGACCGGCAATTACCTGGTCGGGCGGAACATCGGCATTTACGGCATTGAGATGGGAGCGCTTTCGGCGCTTTCGGCGGCGGCGAATGTGGAAACGGTAAAAGCTTTAGTGCTTGATTCGGTGCCGCAAAATTCCGATGATTTGCTTGTGTCGGTAATCGAACGGCGTTTTCCTTTTGCCAGCTCGATCACCTCGAGATTTGCCCGGACTGGAACTTACCTGTACTTTTTCGACGGCTGCTACCGACGCGAATCTTTGTGCGAAACGGCGAAAACTCTCGCCGACCGAAAAGTTTTACTGCTTGCCGGTTCCGACGCTTCGCGTTTTCAGGATTCGACAACTCGTCTCGCAAGTTGTTTTCCAAATTCGACCAAAGTTCAAAGCAAAACCGACCTGAGCCCGTCCGGTTTCAGTATTATCAATGCTTCTTTGGAACAATCCGAAGCCTACGACCAGAGAATTATCGAGTTTTTCAAAGCAAGTCTCGGAAACTAATTATAGTGAAAAACGAATAGTGAGAAACGAATAGTGAAAGGATTTTACAAGTCGATTTTCTTTTCGCTGTGACCGTTTGACTGTGCGACTTTGTGGATATCGGCGCTTTCTTCCATTTTAACGACGGCTTCCCGCAAAACTTTTCGCAGTTTTTCCAGTCTTCTGATCGTTGAGCGCGTCGCGAGCAGGCGATATTTCAGATCGTTTTCAAAATTAAAAGCCGCCGTCACGAGAAAGGAAAATTGTTCGGGATTGGTTCGCGGAATTTCCGGGGTTTTGCCGCGCTGACCGCTTAATTTATGAGCGGCTAGCGCGGTTCGTTCAAATAACTGGAAAACTTCTTCGGCAAGCGGTTCTAAAATCGCCTGGTCCTGCGGCTCGTCTTCGAAAAACTCGACTTCACCGACCAGATAAGGCTCGCCCGCGTCGATATAATCAAGCAAACGAAAGCGAATTACGCCGATCGTCAGGATATTCGAGCGACCGTCGGGCAATTCCTGAGCTTCGCGAATTTCCGCAACGCAGCCGATCGAACCGACCGGAGGTTTTTCCGCTAAAGCATCCGACGGCTCGAACAGCGTCACGCCGAACATATTTTTGCCGAGAGCCACGTCTTTAAGCATCTGACGATAACGCGGCTCAAAAATATGAAGCGGCAAAAGCTCGTTCGGGATCAGGACAAGCGAGAGCGGAAACAGCGGCAGGTGCTTGATGCCTAATACTTTTTCGGATGCTTCGGACATAACTTTTAATTGTCTAAAGTCCCAACTCCGCGCTCCAAAGTCAAGTTTTTTTCGAAAATTTAAGCTTCGGTTAATTTCAGCGCTATAAAATCGACGATTTTTTCCGGTTCTTCGTCGCTTAAAACCATTCTTTTCGCGCCGATAACAGCTTCAGCCATTTCCGCCGAACGCGTTTTATAACGATTGTCTCGAACGATTAAATCTTCTATCACGCGGCGTTCGAGCTTTTCGCGCGAAGCGTCTTCTTCGAGGTCTGCGGCGACGGCGTATTCGACCGGTGCCGAGTGGTTTTTGATGCGAACGTGCAGCGCGCCTGTCATTTTCCGCGCTTCTTCGCGAATTTTTCCGAGCTCTAGCAGCGAATTCGGAAATCCGAGATGCCCGCGCAGAGTGATTTCGATGATCGGCTGCGATTCGTTTTCTTCGGCGGAGCGCGCCTCGAATTTTACTTTTTCCAAAACTCCTTCGGTAATTTCCGAAGCGTTTTCGTAGCGCGAAACGTCGAACGAAAGACGCTGAAACGGGCGCTGCTTGTAATTCGTCATATGGCGCGCGTTTACTTGATTATTTTCATCGACTTCGACGAGCCATGCGCCGCGCGTTTCGCGATAATCGTCGATGCTCGTGATTTCGAGCGAGCCGGGATTAAACGCCCAGTTGTCTATCTCGTAAGCTTTATGCGTGTGTCCGAGGGCGACGTAATCGGTGACGGATTTTAATTCCTTCAAATTTGCGATCGAAAGCGCCGGAATCGGATGCGTTTGATGACCTTCAACGTCGGTGTGAAGCAGCAAAATGTGAAAAGCGCCTTCGCGCCGGTTGTTTTTTATCGCTTCGGTCAGCATCGGTATCGCCCAGTTTGCCGAAGCGCCGTACCAGTGCGAGCCGAAAATGCGCGCGTTTCCGATGTCTGCGTAACCGCCTTTGCCGTATTCGGCGTCCCATGGCTCGTAAACGACTTTCCCTTCAACGTTTTGCGGTTCGAGCAGGTATAAAAGATTCCAGTTGGCGAGCGAGCGCAGCCAGCTGTGTTCGCTGTCGTTGTGTTTCTGGTCGTGATTGCCCTCGATGGTCAGAATCGGAATTCCGGCGTCTTTCAAAAGACTCAAACCGGCGAAAGCGTAATTCATCGTTTCGGGCGGCACGTTGCGTTTGTGAAAGAAATCGCCGCTCATAATAACGAAATCGACCTTCTCGCCGATGGCGTATTTCTGCAAAACGTCGATCCACGCATCGAAAAAATCGCGCGGAGATTCGTTGAGCTGGTAGCGCGTGCAGCCTAAATGAATATCGGAAATGTGCAGGAATTTCATAACTTTATTTTACCATACGGGCGAAGCGTGAAAACATTTTGAAAAGCGCCCGCAAAAGGCTTTCGTTAAAAGCATTTTGCCTTGAAATTCAGTGTGAGAACCTGTAAGTATCGTTCGAATTTTAATTGCGAAAAACGATCGTTTAAAACGCTTCAAAAAATAAAAATATCTTAATAAAGCCGCCAAAATAAAGCCGCGAAAATAAACGCCCTCGCGCCTTAACTTCTTTGCCGGAACTTCTTCTTGTTTTTTTACAAAACCAAAAAACGCTAGTTCGCTTTAGCTTTAACCCGCAAACGACCGAATTCGTTTAATATCGGTTTTAATTTAAGCAGAATCTCTTCGTGCGAAACGGCGTTTGTCGCCAGGATGCCGTTGTGATTCTGCACGTCCAGGATGTCGTATCGCAGCGGAAATCCGAAAAGATCGGTCATACGCCCGCCCGCTTCTTCGAGAATAATCTGCGGCGCGCATGTATCCCAGAATTTTGTGCGCGGCGAAAGGTGAACGTATAGATCGCAAACGCGGTCAACCATCAAGCCGATTTTCAGCCCGACCGAACCGCGCTGAATTTCCTGCCTGATGCCGAAATCTTCGATAATGCGGTGCATTCGAGGGCTTCTGTGATTGCGGCTCGAAGCGAGATTCATCTCCGTAAGATTTGTTTTGTCGGAGACCTGAAGGCGTTCGGGCGCTTTGCCGCCGATTGCGCGAAACGTGCCTTTTCCTTTCGATGCGAAATACAAAATATCGTGAACCGGAATGTAAACGACGCCGACGACGACTTCGCCGTTTTCGGTTAAACCGATCTGAACGCCGAAATCGCCGTCTTTTTTGATGAAACCCCACGTTCCGTCGATCGGGTCGATAATCCAGACGCGTTTTCCCAAAAGACGATTTTCCGCATCGTCCGATTCTTCCTCGGACAAAATCGCGTCGTTCGGGAAATTTTTCTCCAAACCGTCGACGATGATCCGGCTCGCCGTTTTGTCGGCGATCGTCACGGGTTCGCTGAAATTGTCGGCGCCGAGCTTTTCTTCGGCGATGATTTCGAGGGCGTAAAATTCCAAAATTCTGGCACCCGCCTCGCGTGCGAGCGCTACGGCAGTTTCAAGTTCTTTTTCGTACATTACTTGTAATTTATCACAACCGTAAATTAATCCGTAACAATCGAATATTTATGATTCAATCGTCGAAATTAAAATTTATCAGCCAATTCCGTGATTCCGCAGCGCGGGCAAACGAGCGTTCGCTGCGCCGGATCAGCCCATTTTGCCAGGGCTAGATTGGAAAAACTCGGGCTTTTGCTTTCCGCCTCGCCTTCGCGCATCAATCGCGAATGCCCGGTTTCGGCGTTTGTTTCCGCCTTCAGCTCGCGCTCGCAGGCTTTGCAGATCCATCCGAAGCCGTCGTTGTAAAAATCGTTTAGTTCCATCATAAAAAAATAAAAATGCAGTAAGCTGAAAAATCTAACTTACTGCATTTTACTGTTTATTTACAGGCTTTATTCCTGCAATCGTCTCGTCGAGGGCTGCACCTGCTGCTGCTGCTGCTGCGAAGGCAGCAATCTGAGCGGAACAGTCACCGTATTGCCCTGACGGTAAACTTCCACGTTAACCGTGTCGCCGATTTGTTTTTTATCGAGCAAGCGGTAAAGATCATCGAGACTATTCATTTTCTGATTATCAACCGAAAGAATAATATCGCCGATCTCGCCCCCGTTACCGATGCCTTGCAAACCTGCGCGCTGCGCCGAACCGTTCGGAACAACCTGATAAACAACTAAGCCCTGACGAACCGGCAGCGGATAGCCGCGCTCGATTAAATCAGCCACGCTCGGCAAAGAAGCGCCTAATTTCGGACGATTTACCGCGCCGTATTGAATAAGCTGCGGCACGACGCGCTTCGCCGTGTTGACGGGAACCGCAAAACCTACGCCGACCGAACCGCCCGAGCGCGAAAAAATCTGCGAGTTGATGCCGATCATGCGACCGTATTTATCGAGAAGCGGACCGCCTGAATTTCCCGGGTTAATCGAAGCGTCGGTTTGAATCGCCGCGTCGATCGGGCGACCGTTTCTGGCTCTGAGCGGGCGCTGCAAACCGGAAATCACGCCGGTCGTCAAAGTCCTGTCGAGACCGAAAGGGTTGCCGATCGCCAGAACTTTCTGCCCGACCGAAAGCTGATCGGAATTGCCGAGCGGGATAACCGTTAAACCGGTCGACGGCGGATCGATTTTAATAACCGCCAGATCCGTGTCCGGGTCGCCGCCGACGAATTTTGCCGGGTAAACCTTTTCGCCGCCGAAGCTTACGGTTAATTTCGTGGAGCCTTCGACGACGTGATAATTCGTTAATATATGACCTTGATTATCGATAACCGAGCCGGAACCGTTTCCGCTTTCGCGTTCGAGTTCTTCGCCGTAATAATTTTGCACCGTCGAGCTGGTGGAAATAAGAGCCACGCCGGGCGAAAGAGTTTTATAAATTTCGATGCTGTTTTGCTCGTCGCTCACAGCCGAGGGTTCCGAGATGCCTTGCGGCGCGTCTTCTGCAGAAGCGATACTGGCAGTTTCCCTGAGTTCTAAAGCACTGCCGAAATTCAAAAGGGCAGCCATTGCGCCGACGGCGATCATTGCCGAGGCGAACGCCAGAAATAAAATTTGTCGCGCTGATAATTGATATACCGATTTTTTTGCCATAGTTTCCACTTCCTGATTATGTATTATTTTTTGCAGTTATTTGATGCAGTACAGCAAAACCTGCGTTGTGTATCTATTTTACGAAAAAAACGGGCTGCCTGTTCCGTAGAAAACAAGCAGCCCTTTATTATAAATACAAAATTATTCAGTTGAAAATACTTAAATGAAAGCGGCAAAAAAGGCGCTTGACCACGCGCTTGCGTCCTGAATAAAGCTTTCCGAAACCAGCCCGAACGCCGAAAGTCCCGTAAATAGATGGATTCCCATTAAACCGATATAAAGCGTTAAGGCGAGCGTCAGCCCGTAGCGAGCGAGGCGCAGATTTCCCCAATGCCAGAGCACGACTGCCGCCGTCGCTCCGATAGCGATTTTAACGGCTAGAAACGGGAGATCGCCGATGTCCAGAAGCGTCGCCATCAGGTGGTTGCCTTCGGTCGCGAAACCGTTACGCACCCAGTAAATAGTTAGCACCGCGTCAATCAGATTGAGCGCAAACAAAAGAAATGTCTGACGGAAAAGTTGCATCGCGTTAAAAAGCCTCTTGCAAATCTTTATTATTTGTTTTTATCTCAAAGCAACTCGCATACCATTGCCATACCGGCTCGAAGCGAGACGTTTAAGATGAATTTGATTTTTAATTGACTTAAATATACGACTAATAAAACGTATTTTCAATTTTTTTCAAAAAAAAATAATTTTTCATCCGCCTGCAGCGAAAGGCTTTTTCCTTATAACCGGCGCTGAATTAATTTCGGACAACGGTTCAAAGCCGCAAACCGTCTTAACTCCGACTAAGATCGGCAGTTTTTGAGCTTAGTTTCAAAAAAACGGAGAGGACAAGGGAAAATGAAAAAAATATTAAACTTCAGTATCTTGACAGCGATTTTAGGAATGATGTTTGTGCTCGGCTCGGTCGATACGTTCGCGCAAAAACGAAAACCGGTTGTGCGCCGCGCGGCGGTTAAAAGAAAGGTTGTAAAACCTGTTCCGAGACCTGTAGCCAGGCTTTATCAAGTAGACAGAGGCAGCACGGTGCGCGTTCGTATGAACGGCACGATCAACTCGAAAACCGCGAGAATCGGCGATAGATTTACCGCAACGGTTACCGAACCGGTCTATTCGAACACGGGCATCGTCGTCATTCCGGTCGGAAGCACCGTCATAGGACGCGTCGATTCGGTCAAAGCCGCAAGAAAAGGCGGCGATCCGGGACAAATCAGCGCAAGCTTTGTTTCCGTCCGGCTGCCGAACGGCACGACGCGCGCCATCAACGGCTCTTTAACCGATTTGAATACGAAAACCGCTAAAAGCGACAACGAAGGAACCGCTTCCGGCGACGATAGAAAAAATGACAAATTAATCTTTATCGGCGGCGGCGCGGGCGGCGGCGCGATTTTAGGCGGCTTGATCGGCGGCGGAAAAGGCGCGGCGGTCGGCGCGATTTTAGGCGGCTTGGGCGGTTTTGCCGGCGAAAGATATACGAAAGGCGAAGAAGCCGAAGTCAGATCGGGAACCGAATTCGGCGTTTACTTGAATCAGACGATTTCAATGCCGCGATTTGCCGAACCGAACAATTAGTTTTTACATAATTAGTTTTTTCACGCTGGAAATAATTCGAGCCTGTTCAGTTTTTTTATATAAACTGAACAGGCTCTTTTTTTACTTTTTTTACTTGAAAAAAAATATTAGAAAAAAAAGAAAGAAATTGAAAAAAGTGAAAAATGCGAACCTTAATTCAGGACAGCTTCGCTTTTTAATTTCTCGCCGATTTCTTTGAGATGCCTGGTTACTTTTTCGATCAGCCAGTTCGGCGTCGAAGCGCCTGCCGTGACGCCGACCGTTTCCGCGCCGATCAAATCCTGCGGATTTATTTCGTCTTCGGTCTCAATCAGAAAGCTTTTTTCACACTGCTCTTTGCAAACCGTCAAAAGCTTTCGGCTGTTTGATGAATGACGACCGCCGATAATATAAAACGCATCGACTTCGCCGGCTAAAGCCCGCGCCGCGTCCTGCCGGTCGCGGGTCGCCGAGCAGATCGTGTTGACAATCTGCACTTCGTCGTCGGTTTTCAGTTTTACGGCTTCAGCCGCGTCGAGAAAATTTTGCAGCTTAATCGTCGTCTGCGAAACCACGAGCGGATTTCTCAGGCGCGGCAGATTTTCAATCTCGGAGGCGTCCTTGACGACAAAAGCGTGTCCGGGCGCGTAGCCGTGAACGCCGATCATTTCCGGGTGATCCGGGTTGCCGACGACGACGACGTGCCGGTCTTGAGCCGCAGCGCGAGCTGCGAGCTTTTGCACGCGCGTCACGAACGGGCATGTCGCGTCAACGACTTTCGAGGCTTTTTCTTCGAGTTCGCGCTGTACCTGCGGCGTTACGCCGTGGGCGCGTATGACGGCGGTTTCGCCGCGCTTTATCTGAACCGGTTCGCTGATGGTCGAAACGCCGTGTGTTCCGAGCCGCTGCATTTCCTGTTCATTGTGAATCAGCGGACCCAGAGTGCGAACCGTGTCGCCTTCGGCGAGCGCTTCCTCGACCATTTCGACGGCGCGTTCGACGCCGAAACAAAAACCGAATTCGTCTGCGAGTAAAACTTTCATAGTTTTTTTATTACTTTATTTATTGCTTTATAAAGCCGGGTTCATTTTAGCAAATAAAGATTTTAGATGCGAAAATTATCGCGCTTTATTCGCTAAAAGATTCGGCAGCTCTTAAATAACCGCTAAATTTTTCAAAAATCGCAGCCGGAATTTTCTTAACTGAGGCGCCAAAAATAATGTTATACTGAATAAAAAAATCCAGGGATAAAAAAGTTATGAAAAAAAGATTACTGTTTGTCTTGGTTCTCGGTTTCATCGCTTACGGTTCGACACTCGCTCAAACCAAAACCGTCACTAACGCCGATCTGGAAAAATACCGGCAGAAACGTTTGCAAAGCGAGCGCGAATATCGCGAAAATTACGAAAAACTGGGCTTTCCTTCACCGGAAGCATTAGACCGCGAGCGGCGGCAAAAACAAGCTGAAAACGAAGAAACGATAATGCGCAGGCAGCAGGAAAGGCTTGAAAACGAAACGGATTTTTCGGCGCGGGCTTATGCTTTGCGCTCGGAAATCGCTTCGGTCGAAGCGCAGATCAGTTATCTCAATTCGCTGCTTCCGGCAAATCAGTCGCCGACCGGTTATTTTACGGGCGGAGTCGCGCCGTTCGGCTACGCGCGGCGCGGTCAGTCAAACAGCATCTGGCGCGGCGACGCGACGGGCAGAGTTTTTCTCGGCGGAAATTATAATCGCTACGGGCGTCGCGGTTTCGGAAACGTTACAGCAATTCCGCGGCTCGGAAATCCGTACGGGTATAATAACGGCGGAATCAATTTAAACGTCGGCATCGGATTCGGACGAGTTCGCCCGCGCGCGAACTTAAATCACAACGCATACCCATACGCTCGCGGGCGCAATCAAATATACGGTTATGCGCCGCTTGTGGTCGAAAAATACGATTACCCGCAGGACGACATCTCCGCGCAGCTTACGGCGCTCGAACAGCAGCGCGCAGGGCTTTACGCTGAATGGCAGCTTTTGCGGGAAAACGCGAAACGGGCGGGCGTGAAAATTGACTAAACAAGCGCTGAAATTTTGAATTTATCGGCAACGCGGATTAAGATACTTTCATAAATCCGCGTTTTATTTTGTACAAAATTATGAAAAATGGTTGGGAAGCGATTATTGGAATGGAAATTCACGCGCAATTGGCGACGGAAACAAAGATTTTCTGCGCCTGCGCGACGAGCTTCGGCGACGAGCCGAACGCAAACACTTGCCCGGTTTGTCTGGGACTTCCGGGCGCGCTGCCGGTTTTAAACCGGCGGGTCATCGATCTGGGCGCGAAAGCCGCGCTCGCATTAGGCTTAAGCGTTAACGAAACTTCGATTTTCTCGCGTAAAAATTACTTTTACCCGGATTTGCCGAAAGGTTATCAGATTTCGCAGTACGACAAGCCTTTCTCGTCGAACGGCGAGCTGACGATTATGACGAGCGAGCGCGACGAACAGGGACGCGCCGTCGAATGGAAACCGATGACGATTCGCATCGAGCGAATGCACCTTGAAGAAGATGCCGGAAAAAACGTCCATGAAGGTTTGCCCGACGTTGATAAATATTCTTACGTCGATTTAAATCGCGCCGGAACTCCTTTAGGCGAAATCGTGACGGCTCCGGATTTCAGAAGCTCATGGCAGGCTTACGATTACGTCAATCACGTCCGAAGAGTTTTGCAGTGGGTCGGCGCTTCGGATGCGGATATGGAAAAGGGAAATCTGCGCTGCGAAGCAAACGTTTCGGTTCGCAAAATCGGCGAAGAAAAATTCAGAAACAAGGTCGAATTAAAAAACTTAAATTCCGTGCGGTTTATGCAAAAAGCCATCGAATACGAAATCGAGCGGCAGATCGAGGCGCACGAAGCGGGCGAGCCGGTCAATCAGGAAACGCGTCTCTGGGACGATAAAAACAACCGCACGCGCATGATGCGCTCGAAAGAAGACGCGCACGATTATCGTTATTTCCCCGAGCCGGATTTACAGCCTTTAACCGTTTCAAACGAATTCATCGAGAAAGTGAAAAGCGAGATGCCCGAGCTTCCGGACGCGATGCGCGATCGTTTTATGAGCCGGTACGAGCTTTCCTACAACGATGCTTCGCAGCTCGTTTTGGAAAAAGATTTAGCCGAATTTTACGAAGCGGCGGCAAAAGCTTCGAACAATCCGCGCGTTACGGCAAATTACGTTTTGGGCGATTTGACGCGCGAGCTGAATAATTCGAACAAACCGGTTTCGGATTCGCCGGTTTCGCCCGGCAATTTAAGCGAGCTCATAAAAACTCTGGACGCCGGAAAAATAAACAACAATCAGGCGAAAGAAGTTTTAATCGAAATGTTTCAAGCCGGGAAAACCGCCGATGAAGTCATCAGGGAAAAAGGATTCGAACAAATTTCCGACACGGGCGCGATCGAAAAAATCGTTGACGAAATAATCGAAAAGAATCAAAATCAAGTAAACGCGTATCGCAGCGGGAACGAAAAGCTTTTCGGCTTTTTCGTCGGGCAGACGATGAAAGCCTCACAGGGCAAAGCGAATCCGAAAATCGTTAATGAGATATTAAAAGAAAAGCTTTCTCAATGATTTATAAGTCTTTAATGATTTATTAAGAGGAAAAAGACATGCAGTATCGGGCTTTTATATTTTGTGGTTTGGCGCTGTTCCTCACGCACCAGACTTTCGCTCAAAGTTCGCAATCCGAAGGAACAAGCGCCGCAAAATTCACTTTTGGAAACCGAAGTTATTTCCCGATTCGCAAAAAGCCGACGAAAGAGCAAAAAAGGCGGCTTCAGCCAAGCCCGGAAGACGCGCAGGCTTACGCGTCGTTTCTACAGCAGCCGAATACCGGAATTTTTCGGCTTTTGCCGGATTCGGGCTGCGAAACAAATTCTCTGGTAATTAAAGCGACCGAAGATTGTCTGAACGCCGTTCCCGAAAGCTCGTTTTATTCGTTTCGTGAAGAAGAGCACACGCAGAATATTTTAGCCGATATTCGCCTCAAAGGTAATTATTTAATCAGTGACGGAATTTTATCGCAGGGAATTTTGGTAGCGCTCGGCGATTTTCCGCTCGAGAGCGTGACGCTGCAACACGAAGGTTTGAAATTCTTGAACGATTATTCGCCTCCAACATCTACTAAAGAAATACAAAAACAATTTCTGCAAATAAACAATGGCGTAAGGTCAGGCGGATACGAATATAGAAAAATTATTCCCGCGCAGTCTGACACAACTTACGGGCTGCGCGTCGTCGCTTACAAAGGTAGGATTCTTCGCAGTTTTCGCGGATTTAATTTCGATTTGCTCGCAGGCGATAAAAGAGTCGATTTAACTTTAGCCTTTCGCATCGTAAGGCGGGATAAGAGCGGCGCCGTAACCTTGATATGGAAAGAGTTAACGCGCAAGGAAGCGCCGAAAATCAAGTTTGAAAGAAAAAGAATCAGATAGAATATATTTGAAAGAAAAAGAATCGGATAGAATATAAAAGATAAAATATGAAAGATAAAATAGCTGTTGTAACGGGCGCGAGCAAGGGAATCGGGTATGCGATTGCGGAAAGCTTACTGCAAAACGGGGCAAAGGTTTTTATTTGTTCGCGCAATAAAGCGGATTTGCAGCAGGCGCTTGAAAAGCTTTCGGCTTTCGGCGAAGTCGGCGGCGAAGTTTGCGATGTTCGCAGCGAATCGCAGGTGCAGATGATGATCGAAGAATGCGCCAGGGTTTTCGGCGGCGTCGATATTCTGGTAAACAATGCGGGAATCGGCATTATAGGCAAAACGGTCGAAGAAATGTCCGCCGAGGAATTTGAGCAGACGCTCGAAACGAATCTTTTCGGCGTTTTTTACGCCTGTCATCACGCGATTCCGCTGATGCGCTCGCGCGGCGGCGGTTATATTATTAATATTTCCAGCCTCGCCGGGCAAAACGCGCATCCGAGAATGGCGGCTTACAACGCTTCAAAATTCGGGCTCAACGGTTTCACCGAAGCCTTGATGCTGGAAGTTCGCGAACACAATATTAAAGTTACGGCGATTTGTCCGGGCTCGGTCAACACTTATTTCGGCGGCGACGAGCCGTCGGAAGATCAGATGTGGCAATTACAGTCGGAAGACATCGCGCAAATTGTTTTGGATTTACTGAATATGCACGAGCGCGCCTTGCCGAGCAAAATCGAAATTCGCCCCGCCAATCCGCCGAAAAAATAAATAGAAAAGATAAATCGAGAAGGTAAAAAGAAAATGCCGGTAAAGATGTTTTTGTTGTTTGTTTTATTCTCTCCCGCCGCGTTTCAGGCTGCGGCGAGAGACGACTGCCGCTGCGCCCGCTTTGCTGGAAGCTCAAAAATTGAGCACCGAAACCTGTAAAACTTTCGGGCACAGCAACTTACAAATTCGTGCCTTAAAACTTAACGAAAATCCTTTATATTGATCCGAAATGAAAAGAAATTTTATCGTCCTCATCGTTTTGCTCGCCTGCGCGAATCTGCAAGCTTATTCGGTGACGTTTTGCCAGAATACGAAGATCAGTTCTGCGCCGGGCAAATTGGAAAAATACGTCTATAAACGATATACGAGCGAAAAGGGAAAGGAAAAAGAGCTTTCCATCGGCTTGACGCGACCGGTCGATGATTTTCCGCTTAAAAAACGCCCTTTGATAATCGGCGTTCACGGCGGCGGTTTTGTGAATTTCTGCCCGTTCGAGCCGTGTTATCTGAAATACAGCGAAAGAATTCTGACGCCGAATTTCACTCCGCGCGGATACGCGACCGCCACGGTTCAATATCGCTTAACCGCTCCTTTCGATTTTAAGCCGCCTAAGATCAGCGATCAGGTGTTAAAAGAAACGCATTACAAAGCGGCGCAGGACGTGCGCGCGGCGATTAAATATATTTTCGATAACGCCGACGCGCTGGGCGTCGATACGGAAAACGTTTTTCTGATCGGAACGAGCGCGGGCGCGATAACGGTTTTGCACGCCGCTTTTCTCGATGATGAGGAAGTGCCGAAAGATTTGTTAAAAGAATACGGCGTGCTTGCAAAGCGCGAAAAGATTCGCGGCGTCATAAGCCTTTCCGGCGCGCTTTACGATTTATCTTATCTTTCGGGCGGCGATAAAGTTCCGGTGATGGTCGTTCACGGCAGGGAAGACGGCATCGTACCTTTTGAAAAAGGTTTCTATCTCGGGCAGAAACACCTGACGCCGGTTTACGGCGGCAAAGCCGTTTTCGACGAAGCCGAAAAACAAGGTTTTCGCGCCAAAGGTTTTTTCTATGATTTCGGACACGATTACCCGAGCCGTTACATAAACGATATTTTCAAAAACGCCAATGATTTCGTCCGTTCAAACTTAGACTGCGCCGGCGAAAATCTTGACGGCGGCGATTCCGGGCATTAAACCGCAGAAAAGGATTCGGTTAAGCCGGGCGCGTCAGCGTGCGGATTCTTTCCAGCAGAACCGAATCTTCGAAAGGCTTGGTTAAATATTCGGAAACGCCCAAATCCAGAGCTTTCCGGCGATGTTTTTCGCTCGCGCGCGACGTTATCATAATAACCGGAATCAGCTGCGTTTCCCGATTCCTTTTCAGCGAAGAAAGCAGCTCGTAACCGTCCATTCTAGGCATTTCCACGTCGGTCAAAATCACGTCCGGCAAATTTTTCGACGATTGCAGAATTTCCAGCGCTTCGAGCCCGTCTTTTGCGACAAGCGCTTTAAAACCCGCGTTTTTAATAATATTCGACATTAAATGCCGGACGCTCGGGCTGTCATCGACAATCAATACGTTTGTAATTTTCGCCTTTCGGTTTTTGATTTGCGCCTGTTTTGCATTCCGCGCGATCGTTTGCGGCTGGAGATGGCTTTGAACTTTAATTTTCGAACTTTGAACTTTGTGATTGAACAAATAAAACAAATCTAAAACCGGCGCGACCTGACCGTCGCCGAGAATCGCCGCGCCGGTAAATTCGCCCAGGTTTTGCAAAGGCGCGCCGAGCGGTTTGATAACGATTTCTTCGGGTTTGATAATATCGTCAACGAGCAGCGCGTACGAAACTTCCGAAACATTGAGCAGCAGAATCCGCACGTGTTCCTTGCTCGAATCGTCAATCGTCAATCCTAAAAGCTCGTTTAAATGAATCAGTTCGTATTTATTACTGCCGAATTGCAGACGCTTTTCGTTCTTGGCTTTTTCGAGACTCGCGCCGGAAATTTCCGTGATTTGTTTGACGAGACTTAAAGGAAAAGCGAAAGTTTGCTCGCCGGCTTTGACCAGAAGGGCGCGCGTGACGGCTAAAGCCATCGGCAGGCGAAGCGTAAACGTCGTGCCTTTTTGCGGTTCGGACAAAATGGAAATCGTGCCCTGCTGTCTTTCGACGGCGGTTTTGATGATATTCATCCCGACGCCGCGCCCCGACGTCTGGCTGAGTTTATCCGCCGTCGTCAAGCCCGGCAAAAAGATTAATTCGAAAGCTTCTTCATCGCTCATCGAAAGAGCGCGCTCGCGGCTGATAATGCCGTTTTGCACGGCTTTTTCTTTCAAAGCCGGAGCCGAGATGCCTCGACCGTCGTCGGAAATGGTCAAAACGACGTGCATTTCTTCGTTGGCGACGCGCAAATCGATTTTACCTTTTTCGGGTTTTCCGAGCAGCCGTCGCGTATCGGGCAGTTCGATGCCGTGCGCGACGGCGTTTCTTAAAAGATGCAGCAGCGGCTCGATCAATGAATCGAGAATCTGCGTGTCCACCTCCAGATTTTTGCCTTCGATGTAAAGCTCGGCTTGCTTGTTTTCTTCTTCGCAGGTGACGCGCGTTGTGCGAAGCAAGCGAGCTGAAAGCGAACCGAAATTGACCATTCTGATGCGCAGAAGCTTGTCCTGCATTTCTTCGATCAAGCGCCGCTGCGTATCGAAAAGCATTTCCAGATTTCCGCGCAAACCGTCGAGCGCCGTGTTTATGGCGAAAGCGTCGCTCGCCGTTTCGGCAAGCTCGCGCGTCGATTGGTGAAAATCCGTGTAGCGGTCGAATTCGAGCGTGTCGAATTCGGGTCGAAAATCGGCGGTCGGCGCCGGGAAAACAACTTCCGCCCACGGTTTTCGATGTGTAAATCTTGAAATTTGATTGTCGAGCGTGTTGGCTTCGAAATCGGTTTCGAGCTTGGTCGTCGAGCGCTGCAAACGATTCGTGATGTGATGAAGTTCTTCGATATCGCGGTCGAGTTCGCCGAGGCGCTGCTCGAAAACCGAGCGGCTGAGAACCAGACCGTGAACGATTTTCACTAAATCATCGAGTCGTTCGAGCGAAACGCGAACGACGGTTTTCGCGGGTTGCGTTTTCTGATTTGGATCGGCAGCTTGCTCCGGTTCGTCGGCGGAAACGGCTTTTAGCGGTCCGGTTCCGGTTTTAGCCGATTCGATTTCGAAGGCGTCGGCTTCCGTCTTCGGCGCGGCGAGCGCCAGCATAATCTCGTCAAAATCCTTGTATATCCGCGTAACTTTTTTTACGGTTTGACGCGAGTTTTCGCCGCCGGTCATTGCGCTCAGGCAATCGGTCGAGGCTAAAAGAATTTCGAAAATTTTCCGGTTTCCGGCAATTTCGTGCTCCGCCATATAATCGAGCAGATCTTCGACGCGGTGCGACAATTCGGAAAGTTTTTTGAGCCCGACAATCCCGGCAGAGCCTTTAAAGGTGTGCGCGCTGCGGCGGATTTCCAAAAGCGCTTCGCGGCTTTCCGGCTCCTTGGCTAAAATCTCCAAATTCGTGTTGATGTTGCGCAGAAGGTCTTCGGCTTCGAGCGCGAAAATCTCCAGCATTTCTTCGTCTATTTCAAATTCGTCTTCGCCGGTTTCCGAAGTTTCATCGTCAGCCGGCTCTTCCGCCGTTTCGTCTTTCGCCGTTTCGAATTCCGTCGTTTCAGTCTTTTTCGGAGCGGGCGCGACCTGCAGATTTTCAAAGGATTCATCGATGAAAGCGTTAAAATCAATCGAAAAATCATCGGCTTTCATTCTTTCTTCGAGCAAAAGAGCTTCGATGCCGGAAATCTGATCCAGCAGATTGCGCGCTTTTTCTTCGGTCAGCGGATATTCTTTGCCCGCGGCAAGCGAAAAATCCGCTTCAAGTTCGGCTGCCGCGTTCCCGAGTTCCTTAAAGCCGATCGCGAGCGCCGCGTTTTTTATCGTTTTGAGTTTAAGAATGGAAGTTTCCATCTCGCCGTGAGTTTTGTTTTCGCTTTGCAAACCGATCAGAATGCCGCCGCGAATCGCCGGCAGGTAACTTTCGATTTCATCGATAAAAACTTGTAAAACTTCTGGTTCCATCTTTTAATCGGCGTTTAATTCAAAATCACGTTCGCGTCCCGATGCGCCGGTTTCCGCGAATTCGTATCGTTCGGCAGCTTAAACGGCGCGACCGAACCGCGCAGCTCTTCGGAAAGCTTGACAAGAATTTTTACCGAATCAGCCGCGCTTTTTGTTCCGGTCTGCACTTGTTCGGTGATTTTCGAGATGTTTTCCATCGCGCTCGAAATGTCTTCAGAGCTTTTTGCCTGCTGCTTGGCTGATTCCGAGATCGACTGCAAAAGCTCGGCTAAACGCTGCGAAACCTGTTCGATTTCGATCAAAGCCTGACCGGCTTTATCAGCCAGGGTCGAACCGACGACGACTTCGTGAATCGTTTCCTCCATCGAGGCGACGACGTGTTTCGTTTCGTTTTGAATCGTTTGAGCGAGCTGCGCGATTTGCTGCGTCAAACGGTTCGAGCGTTCGGCGAGACGTTCGATTTCTTCAGCGACGACGGCAAATCCGGTGCCCGATTCTCCGGCGGCTGAAGCCTGCAACGAAGCGTTTAGAGCCAGGAGACTGGTGCGGTCGGAAAGATCGTCGAGCAATCCGACAATTAAGCTGATTTCCTGCGAGCGCTCGCCGAGCTTCTTGATTCGCTTGGCGGTTTCCTGCACCTGTTTGCGAATCGAGTTCATCGCATTGATGTTGTCCTGCACGGCTTTTGTGCCGTAGCGCGCGCTGCCGAGACTGTCGCCGGCGACCTGCGCCGAAAGCGAAGCGTTTTGCGAAACTTCCTGAATCTGCACAGCCATATTCGCGATCGCCGAAGTCGTGCGCGTTATTTGCGCGCCCTGCGCTTCGCTTCCGCTCGTCAATTGCTCGGTCGTGTCGTTGATTGCGTTGGCTGAAACGCTGACTTGAAACGTCACGTTTTTAACCTGCCGGATTAAAGATCGAAGCTCGCGCGTCATTAAATTAAAAGCGTCGGCAATCGCTCCGGTCATTTCCGGCGAAACTTCCGCCTGCACGGTCAAATCTCCGGCTGCCACTTCGGAAACTTCGTTTAATAATTTTCTGATCGAATTTTCCAGGCGGTCGCGTTCGTCCTGCGTTTGAACGAGCGAGCATAATTTGTCGATCATTTCCTGAAAAGCGTGTCCTGCGTCGTCGGCGTCCGAACGCGGTTTGACACGAGCCGATAAATCGCCCGCCGCGATCTGCCTGGCAATCGCCGCTTTTTCCTGCAAATAAACGGAAATTTCCGCGAGCGAATCGAGCAGCTCGCTTTGCGTTTCGTCTGCGAACGGTTCGCCGAGCGAGATTTGATGCGCGATTTCCGCCGCTTCTCTGATCTCTGCGGCAAGTCTTATGTTTGAGTAATTTGCCATTAAAAGCGAGAAAATCGCTAAAACGGCGGCAAAAGAAACGGTTAAAACGCCAGCCGCCTCGTTGTTCGTAAAATCGAAATACGCCGCGGCGACCAGCCCTGCGCCGAGCAGCAGAAAAAAGACCGCCAGCAGCGAGAAAAGTTTTGTGATTAAGTTCCAGATACGGTTGTCGAGCATCGATTTTTCCTTGTTCTTCAGACGGAAACGATTTCCTCGAAATCTACGATCAAATCGGTGTAATCGGCTTCCTGCGCGGCATTTACAATTTCCGTCCTCGGCGGCTCGCTTTCAATCGTTTTAGACTGCGTCGTAAAAGCGTTTGTCGAGCTGCGCAGATTTTCGAGCAGCACATTCATTCCGTTAATAGACGCTTCCGATTGCTTTAGATTTTCGATGGCTTTTGCCCGCATCTTGATCGATTCGAGAAAAACCTGAAGCGATTTTTTGTTTTCCGCCGATTGCTCCGAAGCGTGTAAAACCAGTTTTGACTGAAGGCTGAGAAAACGCCCGGCGTCTTTTTCCAGCTCGCTTAAACAAACACCGTTTTCAGCGGCGAATTTTGAAAGGTTCGCCGCTTCGCGCGAAGTCGCTTTCAGGGAATTTTCGATTTCGACGATTTCCGCCGCGATCGATTTATTCAGCGAGGAAATTTCGTTGTTAGTGTTTCCCGCTCTTGCCGAAAGTCTTTCGACTTCTTCGGCTAAAACGGAAAAACTAAAGTTTTTGTCGGTGTTTTCGACCGTTTGAATCGAAGCGTTAAGCGCGATCAAGTTTGTTCGGCGAGCTAAATCTTCGACCGTCTTGGCGATTTTTGTGATTTCAAGCGAATATTCCGCAAGACTTCCGGTTCTTTTTAAAGCTTCCTGCAATTGAGCGCGAAGAACGGCTATCGAATTAAGGCTTTCGTGCGCGGTTTGTTTTCCTCTGCGCGCTTTTTCGATCGAATCGTTGACGACCGAAACCGAGCCGGAAAGCTCGCCGGAAATTTTTTCCGCGCCGTTCGGCATTTGTTTTAACGCGAGCGCGGCTTGATCCATTTGCAGAATCACGTTTTCATCGGTTTGAATCGCGGCGCGAATCGTTTTCGCGGCTTGTCCCGCCGCGCTCTGCGCTTCGATTGTGTCTTGCCTGACCTGCCGGATAATATCGTTCAGACTGCGCACCAAAAATTTCAAAGAATCGGAAATGTCGCGCGTTTGCGTAAAATCCCTGGAAAATTCTCCCTGCAAAATGCCTTTGCGAACGCGAACCGCGTCTTCGGAAATTTGCCTGACCGCCGTTTCGAGTTTTTCCAGTTCCTGCTTGGCGTGGATCGATTCGGAAACCTTTGCCAGAAGTTTTTGGAACGAGCTGCTCAAACGGTCGGAGTTTTGCAAAGGCGTCAGCGCCACGTCGATGTTCCCGGCAGCAACCGTTTCCATCAGCCCGACAATCGTTTGCATCTGCTGGCTGTTTCGATGAAGCGTTTCAAGCAGCTCGTCGGTTTCGGTCGAGCCCGTGGTTTTCGGCAGGCTGACGAGCGCGCTTCTTTCGAGACTTTTCGCCAGAAGCGAAACTTTTTCAATCGGGCTGACGACTTCGTTTGAAAGCCACCAGCCGAAAATCATCACGGTAAAAGATAAGATCAGAAACGGAATGAAAACGACGTAAAACGTATCGGCGATAAAAAATGAAACAAGCAGATATGAAATCAAGCCGAACGTGCAGATAAAAAACGCGAGCGCGCTGGTCGCCAGCCAGATTTTGCTTCTCAGCGAATTTAATAATGAATTGGCGGAACGACGAGTCATGTTTTTCTCCAAAAAAAAGCTTTGAGAAATTAATCGGTTTTTACGCGAGAGATTGCAGCAATCTCTCGGCATCTATAAGACGAATTATGTTTGATTGATACGTGAAATTTGCGTAAATATACGGCGAATCTCCGGCTTCGGCGGCTTTTTTGTTTTTTTCGTTCGACGTGATGATTTCGCTTAATTTATCGACCGGAAAAGCGATCGCCGTATCGAAGTTTTTTGTTTTCAAAACGATGAGCTTTGTTTTTGCCGCTTCGATTGCCGCGTTTTCACCGAGGATAAACGGCAAATTGGCGACGGCGATGATTTCGCCGCGCAGATTGCCGATTCCGAGAAGCCATTCGGGGGCGTTCGGCAAAACGGCTATCGGAACCGGCTGCGAAATTTCCGCTACGCGCTGCGCGGAAATGCCGTAAAGATTGCCGCTTAAAAAGAAAACGACGAGCTTTTCGCCCGGCGCTTGAGCGCTTTTTTCGCCGATGTAAAGCCCGTTTGCCGAATCGGAAAAACCAATCGGAGCGCGAACACTCTCGCCGATTGGTTTTTCCTCAATGAAATCATCCATTTTTTTGTGTTGTTTTTTACGCTTCTACAGGTACGGTTTGTTCCTCTTCGGAAAAAGCGTTTACGCCGTTTTTAATATAAACATCGAGCGCTTTCATCAGCGTTTCCGGTCCGAAAGGCTTTGTGATATAGCCGGTCGAACCAGCCATGCGCCCGCGAACTTTATCAAAAAATCCGTCTTTTCCGGAAATCATCACGACCGGGATGTCTTTTGTTAAAGGGTTGTTGCGAATCAGCTTGCAAACCTGGTAGCCGTCCATTCGCGGCATATTGATATCGAGCAGAATCAAATCCGGCGAGATTTCATTTAACTTGGCGAGCGCGTCCATCCCGTCAAAGGCGCAGACTACTTCGTGACCGGATTTTTCCAGTTTACCGGAAATCAATTTGCGAACCGTCGCGCTGTCGTCAACGACCAGAATTTTTCTGCCCTTTAACTGCGTGTCCTGCGCTTCTTCTTTTCTTTCGATTTCTTCGACGCGAATCGCCAGCGCGTTAACCTGAGAGCTTAAAAGCACGTCGTTCGGATTCGCCTGCGAAGCTTGCTGCAAATAAGAAAATCCCTGGCGGAAATTTTTCAGATTAAGATGACCGATGCCCAGATCGACCAGTTCTCTATGACTAAAATTACGGGTCTTTCCGGTAAACTCCATTCGTTCGACGGTACGACCGATCAATTCTCTGTCAGGATATTGGTTTGCCAGAATCAATTCGAGGTCAGAGAGCGAAAGCACGGCGCGGCACTGCCGGCAGACAAAAGCCTGCGTATCGTTTTCGGCGCTGCAAAACGGGCAATCGACGGCATCGGAATGAAATTTCCGGGAGATGTTCAGAATCGGTTCTTCGGGAAATTCAAGAGGCTCGCCCGAATCGAGCGGATAATCTTCAACTTCAAGTAAATCCGTTTCTTCGATAAGAATTTCATCGTTCAAATCTGCATTGTTTGAGAAATTATTTGTCGTTTGATAATTTTCAACTTCTAACATATTGTTTTCCTTATAAGAGTTATTTACTGAGCTGCCGTCAACGGGTTGCGCAAATAAATTTGTCGCGGGCAACCCATTCACAGCGAAAACGTCTTCTTCCGAATACGTCTCTAAACTCGTCTCAATATTTTGCCCTGATTCGCTTTCCGCAATGTTATATTCGTCCGCAATTTTGTATTCATCTGAAACGGCGTTTTCAAATTGAAAATATTTCTGGTTTTCGACCTTTTCTTCCGCTGAATCGGCGCCGGGCGCGCTTGGCTCGAGCGGTAAGATCGAAAATCCATTTTCTGCGGCAGCTTCGAACGATCCGGATTCATTTTCCGGATAGCTTTCCTTAACCGTAAAAATCGTTTCCGAATCGTCAAACGAGAAAACCCCGGATTCGTTTTCCGCGCGGATGTTTTTCGCGCCTTCGCCTTCGATTTCAAATTCCGTCTGCGGCGTTTCAGGCGGCGCGACGGTAAATGTTTCTTCCTGAATTTCGACTGCGCCGGCGAAAACAAATTCTTCTTCTTCAGATTCGGATTCTTTGGTAAAAATCGTTTCTCCGGCTGCAAACAAACGATTTTTGTTTTCGGCTTCAGTAGAAACTTCGCCGTTTTCGCTTAAAGCATCCGCGCGCGCAAAATTTTCTTCGATGTTCTCCGAGCCTGCTTGCCCGTGTGTAAAAAGTTCTTCGTGATATTCGTTTTGTTCGATTGTGAAAACTTCTAAATCTTCCGCCGGAAACTCCGCGGTTTGAGGCGCGATCGTTAAGGCATATAACGACTGCAAACCTGCATTTGCGGTTTCGTGCGCCGGTTCCATCTCGATGACTTTTTCAAAGCATTTGATCTTTTCTTTAAAATCGTCGGTCAGTTCGGCTTTCAAAAGCCACGCCGCGACCAGATTCGGCGCTTTGCGCAGCGATTCTTCGAGCAATGCGAGTGCCGCCGCCGGATCGTCGGCGCAAATCTCGCAGGCTTTGTCGAAAAGATTTCGAGCCATCGCCTGGTAAACGTCGTTTAATGCTTTCCGGGCGTCTTCGTTTTCCGGGTTCACGCTCAGAACTTTTTCAAGATGCGCGCGCTTTTCTTCGTGCGGCTCGGAAACGAAAGCGAGCCAAAGCCAGGCTAATTCATTTTTCGCGTCGTAATCGGCGGCTTGAAAAAAGCACTGTTTGGCAAAATCTTTTTGCTCGGCGTTGACGGCTTCGATGCCGCGCTGAACGAAATTTGAAGCGAGCAGCGATTTCGTCGCTTTCAGCCATTCATGAGCGCGCGCGTTATCCGGGTTAATGTCTAAAACGCTGTTTAGAAAAAATAATAATTCCTCCGGGTATTCGCTGGTCGATGCGAGCCAGAACCACGCCGTTTCGTTTCGCGGATCGATTTCGGCGGCGCGCATCAGCAAACGACGCGCTTCGGCGCGATTGCTCGCCTGAGCCGCTTTTATTCCAGAACGAAGAAAATCTTGCGCCTGCGCGACATCAACATTATCATCGAAAAAAACGGCGGTATTTAAAGTCTGTGTTAACGCGTTCGGCTCAAATTCCAATCTCATAGCATTAAAAGAAAAAGTTAAAAGAAAAAGTTAAAAGAAAAAAGTTTTTTGAAAATATGTTTACGGGAAAGATTTTAAAGACAATACGACGACTGCC
Organism: Acidobacteriota bacterium; assembly: GCA_025463125.1. GTDB lineage: Bacteria > Acidobacteriota > Blastocatellia > Pyrinomonadales > Pyrinomonadaceae > SXVE01. The sequence continues at coordinate 46,904 of JAOAPX010000099.1, forward strand.
TGAATCTGAAATTAGCTCAACTGCAAGACCGGTGCCATATGAGGGAGCCGGGCGGGAATAATTTATAAATGTAGGTTTAATAATAAAATACGCGTTTTCGCCGGTATTTAGGGTAAAATAAAATTAATAAAGCCGCCCGGCAAGTGACAAAATTTGACAGGCTTTATTGACAAAAAGTAGCAATTTTACGAGCTTTTGAAAGCTTGCTGAAAAGAAATTCAAGCCGCTTTCGGGCGTCTGAACGAGGCGTGTGTAAGCAGCGCTTTTCGGGTTTTTCCGGATTGTTTGGTTTTTAGAAATGAATAAAAGCGAAAAAGACTTTGACGTGATTGTTATCGGCGGCGGCGCAGCCGGGCTTTCCGCCGCTTTGTGGTGCGACGAGCTCGGTCTTTCCGCTTTGCTGCTCGAAAAAGAAAACGAGTTTGGCGGGCAACTGCGAAGAGTTTACAATCGGATTGAAAATCACCTCGGCGTTGAAACCGAAAACGGGCGCGAAATGAGCGAAATCTTCGTTCGGCAAACCGAAAAGCGCAGTTTTGCAAAACGCCTCAAAGCCTGCGTTTCATTTGTCGATTTAGAAAGAAAATCAATTATTTTGCAAACGGGCGAAGAGTATACGGCACGTGCTTTGATCGTCGCGACCGGCGTCAGGCGCCGCCGGCTCGGCATCGAAAACGAAGAGGCTTTTTTAGAAAAAGGCATAATCGATTCGGGAAAAAAGAACGCCGAACCGGCTCGTGAAAAAAATGTCTTAATAGTCGGAGGCGGCGACGCCGCGCTTGAAAACGCTTTGATTTTGGCTGAAACCGCGCGCAAGGTTTTTCTCGTTCATCGCCGCAAAGATTTTCGCGGCAGAGCGGAATTTCTCGAAAAAGTCCGGGTTCATCCGAAGATTGAAACCTTTACAGGCTTTATAGTTCGGCGCCTTATCGGTAAAGAATTTATCAGCGAAATTGAAATCGAAAATCTGCAAACCGGTAAATTACGCCGCGTTCCGGCGGAAATTCTTTTAATCCGCATCGGTGTCGAGCCGAACACGGAACTTTTGCGCGGGCAAATCAGCCTCGACGCTGAAGGCTACATAAAAATCGACGGAAACTGCGAAACCAGCTTGAAAATGGTCTTCGCCGCCGGCGACGCGGCAAATCCAGCCTCTCCAACCGTCAGCAGCGCCGTAGGCATGGGCGCGACCGCCGCCAAAGCAATTTATGCGTCGCTCAATTCCGGTTTGTAATTATAATCAGCAAACATTTGCCCGAAAAAATGAATTTTATCCAAAAATTTTCTTTAACTTTATCTTCTTTAGAAACTTTTTTATAAATCTCACCCACTATTTACCGATATCAAAGGGCTTTTAATAAAACTGGAACAAAAAATGCATTAACTCTTCTAAATTTACTCTTCAAGCAGTTATCTTTATTTATAAAATCCTATAGGAGAAGCAATGAAATTTAGCATTCTGAGAACAAAAGTTCTTTTGACTTTGGTTATGATGCTGTGTTCGGTTGTTTTTATCGGAACCATCTATGCCCAATCAGGCACATCAACACTAAACGGAACCATCACGGATCAGGCGGGAGCCGCCGTTCCGGGAGCCTCCGTAAGATTAGTCAATCCGATAACCGGGTTTAATCGCACGGTAACAACAAATGAGCAGGGCGTTTACAGTTTTCCGTCGATTCCGCCTGCCACTTATCAAATTGAAGTGGTGTCTGGCAATTTTAAGAAAACCATTAATTCAAATGTTCAGGCGTTAGTCGATAAAACAACTGAAATCAATATCGCGCTTGAGCCCGGCGATGTTTCGGTAGTCGTCGATGTTACCACTAATACGATCGATGCGGTTGTTAACACGCAGGACGCCACGATCGGACACAACTTTGTGCCCGAACAAATTACGCAGCTTCCCACGGATTTACGAAGAGTTGCCGATCTTTTAAGCCTTCAACCGGGCGTTACAAAAGAAGGATATGTCGCAGGCGGTCGCAGCGACCAGGCAAACGTTACATTGGATGGCGTGGATATAAACGACCAGCAAACAGGCGGACGAACCAACCAATTTCAAACCAGCCAGGGAACTGTTCTGCGCTTGACGACCGAAGCGGTCGAAGAATTTCGCATTACGACAACCAATGCGAATGCTAATCAAGGACGCTCTTCAGGTGCGCAGGTTTCGCTGATTACGAAAAGCGGAACAAATGAATTTCGCGGCTCGGCTTTTTATTTTTATCGACCGACGGCTTTTTCAGCAAATTCATTTTTTAACAATTTAGCGGGAGTGGCGCGACCAAGTTTAGCGCGCGATACCTTCGGAGGCTCGATCGGCGGACCCATTGTTAAGGACCGAGCATTTTTCTTTTATTCCTATGAAGGACAAAGAGAACAGCAGGACGTTTCAGTCGTTAGAATAGTGCCGCTAGCCAGCCTGGGCATGGGGCAATTGAAATTTATGGGAGCCGCGCCGGGCGACCCGGCTGGTACTAATCGTCTTATAACACTTTCGACCGCGCAGTTAAATTCAATTTATTCCGGTGTCGGAATAAATCCGGCGGCAGTAGCCGTTTTCTCCGGGGCGGCTTCACGCTATGCGGCAAATGACACCTCTGTCGGTGACGGATTAAATACCGGCGGATTTCGTTTTAACGCGGCGACGACAGTCGATGAAAATACTCACATTGCACGTTTTGATATCAATTTAACGAGCACGCAGGCTCTTTTCGTAAGAGGAAATTTTCAGAATGATTTGATCAAAGGCGTTTCGGCTTTTCCTGACACTCCGGCTACAGGCGAGTGGAGCCATCCGTATGGATACGTTGCCGGGCATACGTGGACGATTAATAATAGCCTGGTCAATAATTTTCGTTACGGAATGACTCGGCAGGCATTCAGCACGCAGGGAGATTCAAACGAAAATTCCATCAGTTTCCGCTCCGTTTATTCACCGTATCTTTATACAAGAACTTTAAGCCGCGTCACTCCGATTCACAACTTTACGAATGATTTGACATGGATTAAAGGAAATCACACGTTTCAATTCGGCGGCAATGTCCGAATAATTCGTAATAAACGTGTAGACTTAGGCAATGCTTATGATGATGCCGTGACAAATCCTTCGTTTTACGCTGCATCAGGTCGAGTTATTGACCAGGCATTAACCGCTGCCGGTTATACTGTGCCTGCAAGCCAGCGCACAAATGTGCAAAATGCCGCAACAGCTTTGATCGGACGTTTTTCTCAATATAGCGGAAATTTTACGTTCGATTTAGACGGAAGTGTTTTGCCGCAGGGCACGCCGACCACACGAAACTTTTCGACCGAAGAATATGACCTTTACGGACAGGATATCTGGAAGCCGTTTCGCAATTTGACTCTAACTTTAGGGCTTCGTTACGGTTTGAGCCGTCCGGTTTATGAAAAGAACGGATTTCAGGTCGTGCCGAAAGAAAGACTCGGCGACTTCTTCGAGCGTCGCGCAGCGAGCGCGGCTCGCGGCGTTCCGCTTAACGATTTAATCGAATTCGAGTTAGCCGGACCGAAAAACGGCGGGCAGGGTTTTTACAGCATGGATTGGAACAATTTCCAACCGCGCGTCGCCGCCGCCTGGACGCCTAATTTCGACAACAAATATTTAAGAGGTTTGTTCGGCAAAGAAGGCGAATCGGTCATTCGCGGAGGTTTTGCCATTACCAACGATTATTTCGGACAGCAGTTAGCCGTTTCCTTTGACGCTTTATCGTCAATCGGCTTCACTTCCCAGAGCACGATTTCCGCAAACACTTACAACATTACGACCAATCCCGCGCCGCGTTTTACTGGTTTCGGTCAAAATATTCGTACGCTGCCCGGAGTTCCGGCACCGACTCAGCGATTTTCGACTGAAGTAACTGCCGGATGTTTAGCCGGAACCGAAGATTGCCCGCAGCGCATCGAAAGTTCACTCGACGGCACGATTGTCTCGCCGACGAATTACACCTGGAACGTTTCATACGGTCGGCGGCTTCCGGCGGGAATGTATTTTGAAGCCACTTACACGGGACGCAAAGCTCGCAACTTGCTGGCGGCGCGCGACGTAAACGCTCTTAATAATCTGGTTGACCCGCGTTCAGGAAGCGATTGGTACACCGCCGCCGGAATGCTGCACGATTTACGAGCCAGAAACGTTCCGATTACTTCGGTTCCGAATATCCCGTATTTCCAGAATCTGTTTCCCGGAATCGGCGGAGTTTACAGCGGAAACAACGCGCTTACATCAACGCAGGAAATTTACAATCTGGTTTCGAGGGACGGTTTCGATATCCTCGACTGGACTTATGTTCAATTGCTGATCGATGACTTGGGAACGACGCCGAATCTGTTTTTCCATCCGCAATACGCCGCCTTTTCGGCTTTCAGCAGCGTCGCCAAATCCGATTATCACGGCGGAGCGTTCAGTTTGCGTCAGAGACTCGGAGAAACTTTGTCGTATGACGTCAACTATACGTTTTCCAAATCAATGGACAACGCTTCGGGTTTGCAAACCGGCAGTTCTTACGGCTCGCAGTTTATCTTAAATCCGCTCCGCCCGCAGGATAACTACGCGGTTTCGGATTTTGATATTCGGCACGTTGTTAACGCAAATTTTCTTCTTCAGGCTCCGATCGGCAGAGGACGTCAATTTTTCAGTAATATGAACCGCGTCGCCGACGCCTTTTTAGGAGGATGGCAATTGAGCGGCGTTTATCGCTGGAACAGCGGATTACCGCTTACGGTTCCGTTTGACGCCGCGCAATGGGCGACAAACTGGAATGCTCAATCAGCCGGAACCCGTATTCGTAATGTCGATGCGCCCACAGTCCGTTCAACACGGAATTTATTCAGTGATCCGGTTGCCGCTTTTGCTTCATTTCGTAACGCGCGACCGGGTGAAACCGGCGAACGAAATGCTCTTCGTCTGCCCGGTTATTCGGCTCTGGATTTAGGCTTAGGCAAGTCCTTTAAAATGCCCTGGCGCGAAAATCATAAACTACAGGTTCGCTGGGAAGTGTTTAATGCGCTAAACCATCAATCATTTGACGCAGATAATATTACCCGAGCGACATTCGGATTACCGCAGGACCCGGATCTCAGCCCGGTTAACCGTGAATTCGGTAAAATATTTACCGGTATTCAAGGAGCCCCTCGCCGCATGCAGTTTGGTTTGCGTTACTCTTTCTAAAATATTGAAAGGTAACTTTTTTAAGGCTGGGGCAAATGCTCCAGCCTTTTTTTCTTTTTGTTAAATTAAAATTAGCCGGAAAGGTTGCGATGTGGTTAATCAATTTTTAATCGCCGGCTTAATTTCGGAAGTTTTGTGTAATCATTAAGCCTCTTCTGCCGCCGTCGAGAACGCCGATGCCGAGGCGTCCGAATCTTGGCTCGAGGATGTTTGCGCGGTGACCGGGCGAATTCATCAGCCCGGTGTGAGCGATTTCGAGCGTCGGCGCGAGGGCGAGGTTTTCGCCTGCGGTTCTAAAGCGCACATCGGATTCGCGCATGCGGTCAAACGGGGTTTTGTTTTCCGGCGTATTGTGCGAAAAATATCCGCGAACAAACATATCGGCTGAATGACGGCGGGCGACTTCGGTCATTTCCGGGTCGGGCGCGAGCGGCGGCAAGCCGTTTGCCGCGCGTTCGCCGTTAACCATTTCGAGCATTTGAGCTTCGAGGTCGGGGCGAGCGCGAAAATTTTCCACCCTGAACGGCAGCTCGACGCGCTCGTTTGATTCGGGCTTGATCGTGATGCGGTTAAACGTCTGCTCGACGGCTTTGTCGAAAATCGGCGAAAGCGCCGTTTCGATTTGCTCGGTATAGACTGAAAGACGATTGGCTATCGGGCTTTCGCGGGCGTTTTCGTAAATCGTGTCGGAAAACGGCACGGATAAAAGCAAAGCCGAAACAATCGCCGCCGTGATCAAACCGTTTGCCGCGCCGGGCAGAACGCCGAAAAAATGATTGAGGCGATGCTCGTGAACGTGTTTGGGAATGCGTTTAAGCAGCGCGCCGCCGATCGATTGAACAATTAAACCGACGATAACAATAATTAAAATAAACGCGACCGGCTGATTCCAGGTCGAAGACCAGCCGGTAAGTTGCCCGAGCCAGCCGGCGACTGGCTGATAAAAATAAAGCCCGGCGAGAAAGCTTAAAATCCAGCGCGCCAGATCGAGCAAGCCCAGGATAAAGCCGCGCCGCCAGCCGCCCCAAACGCTCAGCAGCACGATTAAGATGAGAAGAATATCAATCAGATTAAAAGCCATAAACGCAGCCTCTTGAACAAATTTCCGATTTTTCTAAAAACTTTTGCTTCTTTGATTGCATTTAAGGCTTGGCGGTTTGTAAAAAAAAACTTTCAATCTAAACTTGAAACAGTTACGGCTGCAATTTAATAATCTAAATCTGAAATTTGTAATTACAAAGCATCTGTAAAGGCTTAGCGCCCGATCAATATTACGGAGAAATAATAATGTCAGAAAATAACCGAAGTTCAATTGAATCTACTTTAAACGAAATCAGAGTTTTTCCGCCGCCCGCCGAATTTGCCGAGCAGGCACATATCAAAAGTTTCGAGGAATACGAGCGCATCTACGACGAAGCTGCTAAAAACCCTGAAGAATTCTGGGCTTCGGTTGCCGAAAACCTGCATTGGTTCAAAAAATGGGACACAATTCTGGAATGGAACGAACCGCACGCCAAATGGTTTGTCGGCGGCAAGATAAACGCCGCATACAATTGCGTTGACAGGCATCTGGAAACGTGGCGAAAAAACAAAGCGGCGATCATCTGGGAAGGCGAGCCGGGCGAAGTCAGGACTTTGACTTACCAGCAATTGCACCGGCAGGTTTGCAAATTCGCCAACGTGCTGAAAAAAACCGGCGTCAAAACCGGCGACCGCGTAGCGCTCTATATGCCGCTCGTGCCCGAACTCGCCATCGCGATGCTCGCCTGCGCCCGCATCGGCGCGACGCACACCGTGATTTTCGGCGGCTTTTCGGCTGACGCGATTCGCGACCGCGTCAATGACGGCGGATGCAAAGTAATCGTGACGGCTGACGGCGGTTATCGTCGCGGAAGCGAAATAAGATTAAAAGAAACGGTCGACAGAGCCGTCGAGCAAACGCCGTCGGTCGAAAACGTCATTGTCTTTCAGCGCACCGAAACGAAAATCAATATGAAGGTCGGGCGCGATTACTGGTGGCACGAATTGATGGAAACCGTCGACGACGTTTGCCCGGCTGAAGAGCTCGATTCCGAGCATCCGCTTTACATTCTTTACACGTCGGGCACGACCGGAAAGCCGAAAGGCATTCTGCACACGACCGGCGGCTATCTTGCGGGAACTTATATTACGAGCAAATGGGTTTTTGATTTAAAGGACGAAGACACTTACTGGTGCACGGCTGATATCGGCTGGGTGACCGGGCATTCCTACGTCGTTTACGGACCTTTGGCAAACGGCGCGACGGTTTTTATGTACGAAGGCGCGCCGAATTACCCGGATTACGATCGTTTCTGGCAGATTATCGAACGCCATAAAATCAATATTTTTTACACCGCGCCGACGGCGATTCGCGCCTTTATCAAATGGGGCGAGCAGTATCCTTTAAAACACGATCTGTCGAGCTTAAGATTGCTCGGAACGGTCGGCGAGCCGATCAACCCGGAAGCGTGGATGTGGTATCACACGATTATCGGGAAAAAGAAATGCCCGATCGTCGATACTTGGTGGCAGACCGAAACCGGCGCGATTATGATTTCGCCGCTGCCGGGCGCGACGCCGACCGTTCCCGGAACGGCAACCCGTCCTTTTCCCGGAATTGCGCTTGATATCCGCACGCGCGACGGTGAATCGGTCGGAACGAATGAAGGCGGCTACCTGGTTGTGACAAAACCGTTCCCGTCTATGCTGAGAACGATCTGGGGCGACGACGAAAGATATAAAAAGCAATATTGGTCGGATATTCCCGGCGTTTATTTCGCCGGCGACGGCGCGCGGCGCGACGAACGCGGCTATTTCTGGATTATGGGCAGAGTCGACGACGTGATCAACGTCAGCGGGCATCGTCTCGGAACCGCCGAAGTGGAATCCGCTCTCGTTTCGCACGAAGCGGTTGCCGAAGCCGCCGTTGTCGGGCGCCCGGACGAACTGAAAGGTCAGGCGATCTCGGCTTTCGTCACTCTGGAAGGCGGCAGAAAGGGAAACGAACAGCTGAAAAACGATCTTCGCGCGCACGTCGCGAAAGAAATCGGCGCGCTTGCCAAACCCGACGACATTCGTTTCACCGACGCTTTGCCGAAAACGCGTTCGGGCAAAATTATGCGCCGCCTTTTAAGAGAACTCGCTTCAAGCGGAACGGTTGCCGGCGATACGACAACGCTCGAAGATTTTTCCGTGTTGGAAACTTTGCGACAGGACGAGGAATAATCGACGAGAAGCGGAAATAACTTAGTAAAAGTAAAAAGGATTAATAAAAACGTTTTTATTAATCCTTTTTACTTTTATCTGGCGGCAAAAGAATCGTTGCCGGTTATATTATGCAGATGGCGCGTGTCGTTGATCGCCAAAACCCGGATGTTGTTGCGACCGCGAATTTCAAAACGATTGATGCCGCAGTTTGAAGTAACGAGCCAGGGCGTCGTTTTTGTTTTCGGGTGAATCGCGCCGAGCAGGTAAAGCGTTAAAAAACAGATCGCTCCGGTATGAGAAAAAACGGCGATTTTTTCGCCTTGATGGATGCGGAAGATTTCTTTTAAGGCTCCGGTTGCGCGCTGCAATAAATCGCTGTAGCTTTCGCCTTCGGTAATAACGTGATTGACGTTTCGGTTAACGAGCGCGTAATAATCTCTCGGAAAAGCCGCTTTCGATTCGTCAAACGTTAATCCTTCCAAAACGCCGACGTGCCTTTCGCGAAAAGCGGATGTTTTGATAATCGGCAAGTCCAGAAGTTTGGCGAGCGGTTCGGCGGTTTGCACGGCGCGCAGCAGATCGCTCGAATATATGGCTTGAATTTTTTCTTTGGCGAGCGCCTGCGCCGCCAGTTTTGCCTGTTCGAATCCGAGCTCGGAGAGCGGCGTCGGGCTATGTCCGCCGAAACGCCCTTCGGCGTTTCCGGCAGATTGTCCGTGTCGGATTAAATAAAGTCTTGTAACAGGCATTGCACAAAAAACCAGAGTGAAAATTCAGAGTGAAAATTCAGAGTAAAAAAATCAAAATGCAAAATTGATAAAAATTCATTCTGCCAATCTTTAATCTTACATTTTACATTTTGATTTTTTCATTTTTAAGCGGTGACGGTATCGGCTTTTAATTTTTCGGCTTGATAATGCGTCGTCAAAGCTTCGATGAATTCATCGAGTTGTCCTTCCATTACCAGATCGAGCTGGTGAACCGTTAAACCGATACGGTGATCGGAGACGCGATTTTCTTTAAAGTTGTATGTGCGAATCTTTTCAGAACGATCGCCGCTTCCGACCTGCGATTTGCGTTCGGCTGATTGCGCGTCGTGAACTTTTTGTTCTTCGATTTCCTGCAATCGCGCGCGAAGAACGCGCATCGCCTTTTCGCGGTTTTTGATCTGCGATTTTTCGTCCTGCATCGAAACGACGACGCCCGTCGGCAAGTGCGTTAAGCGAACCGCCGAATACGTCGTGTTAACCGATTGTCCGCCCGGACCCGACGAGCAGAATGTGTCGATGCGCAAATCGTTTTGATTGATCTGAACGTCGACTTCTTCGGCTTCGGGCAAAACGGCAACCGTTATCGCAGACGTGTGTATGCGACCGGAAGTTTCGGTTTGCGGAACGCGCTGAACGCGGTGAACTCCGGATTCGTAGCGAAGTTTCGAATAAACCTTGTCGCCTTCGATCATTGCAAAAGCGTCTTTTAATCCGCCGACGCCCGTGTCGGAAGCGTCCATCACTTCCATTCTCCAGCCCTGGCGCTCGGCGTACCGTGCGTACATTCTTAGAATTTCCGCCGCGAAAAGCGTCGCTTCGTCGCCGCCGGTTCCGGCGCGGATTTCCAGAATTACGTTTTTCTCGTCGTTCGGGTCGCGCGGAATCAGCAGAACTTTTAAGGCTTCATCGGCTTTTACAAGATTAGCTTCGATTTCGGAGATTTCCATCTCGGCAAGCTCGCGCATTTCAGCGTCGTCGGAAAGCGCGAGAACTTCGCGCGCGCCGGCTAAATCCTCGTTCATTTTTTTGACTTCGCGATATTTTTCGACGATTTCGCCCAAACTGCGATGCTGTTTCATCAGTTTCGTGTAGGACGAAATATCCGACATAATATCGGGCGAAGAAAGCTGTTCGGTGATTTCCTCGTAATTTTTTTCAATCTGTTCAAGTTTGTCCAACATAAAATTATTTTATCAAACGGCTGCTTCCGGTTTTCTTTCAAAAACATGCGCCGTTTCACCTTCGCTCGGCTCGAGCTTGAGAGATTCCTTTAATGAAACAATCGCGACTTCGAGTTGATCGCCGTCGGGTTCCTGCGTCGTGATATTTTGCAGCCAAATGCCCGGAAGCGTCATAAATTTGAAAATCGCGCCGCTTTCCTTTTTCGCCGCATAGCGAATGATTTCATACGAAAGTCCGGCAACGAGCGGCATCAGAGCGATTCTGACGACCAGGTTCATCCACATCGCGTCGAATTTGATAACTGAAAACAAAACGATCGCGACAATCATGACGACCATTAAAAACGACGTTCCGCAGCGCGGGTGCTGGCGTTTTTGAACGCGCGCGTTATCGATTGTCAAATCCAAGCCTTTTTCCCAGTTGAAAACTGTTTTATGCTCGGCGCCGTGATATTCGAAAACGCGGCGAATATCTCTCTGATACGACATCGAAAAAATCATCGTAATAAAAAAGATCATTCGAACGATTCCGTCGATCAGGTTAAAAGCGACCCACGAATCGGGCTTGATTTCCCAAACGTACGCTTTCACCGTTTGCCAGAAACCGGCGTCTGTTGCGAGAACGGGAGCCTGCGCCCATCCGAGCACGATAAATAAAACGTTTGTCAAAATCAGCGGGGCGACGACGAAAAGCAAAACGTTAAAAGCGAGCGCGAAAATAATCGAACCGACGGCGCTCGCCGACTGCGAAGACTTTTTCGCTTTCGACGCTTCGGGCATCGTCACTTTCGCTGGCGCTTTCGTGAAATTTTCGTCCGCCGTGCCTTCGGCGTAAACCGCCTGAGTCTGCGCCGCTTTCGATTTTGCCAGCGCTTTTTCCGCTTCTAAATCTTCTTCATAGATGCGCGCCGAAAAATTCAAAGCCTTGACGCCGAGCGCCATCGATTGAATCAAAGTCGCGCCGCCGCGCAAAACCGGCAAATTGAGCCACTTGTGTTTGTCGCTCCATTTCGGCAGCTTTTCCGCCGTGTGAATGATCGTGCCGTCTTTTTTGCGGCAGGCAATCGCGTAAGCCGAAGGCGTGCGCATCATAACGCCTTCCATTACGGCTTGTCCGCCGACAATCAAATCGCGCTGCATACTAAAAAATAAGGAAAGAGATTTTTTCATAATTTTCAAATTGGATTTCAAATCTACTTTTATAGATGTCTAATCCTTCGTAATTTGCAGAGCAAAAATAAAAAACACCGACTTTTTTGTGCGTGCCGCCGGGAGTGAAAATTTTACACCCATAGCGAACGGCGCATAAAAGCGTCGGCGTTTGATTTGTCGGCTAATGTATGAAATTTGTTAATTTCAAAGCGTTAGAATTATTTTGATTCCTGCGCGCTGCGTGCGTAGCGCTTGTTAAAGCGATCGACGCGTCCGGCGGTATCAATTAATTTTTGTTTGCCGGTAAAAAATGGATGACATTCCGAGCAGATTTCGATGTGTAAATCTTCGCCGGTTGTCGAACGTGTTTTGAAGTTGTTTCCGCAAGCGCAAACAACAGAGATTTCATTGTATTTTGGATGTACTTCAGGTTTCATTGTTAAATGGTCTCCTATCTTTAAAAAAGCGGTAAAAGAGCAAACTGTAATAATATGTGTTATTCAGATGAAAAGGCAAGTCGAAAGGTTCGCCGGTGCGATTTTCGGAACCTTCGCCGCCGCTTTACCCGAACAATCACAGCGCAAAATTAAAAGCGAGTAGAGAAAAATTATTCATTATCAGTTTTTCTCTACTCGCTTTTCTTTATTGGTTATTTATTTTTCACTATTCGTTTTTAGTTGTATTTTAGTTGTATTAATGAGCTTTTCCAGTTTTTGTTCCTTGATGCCGTAAAAATCTTTTATCGATTGAATTTCCTTTTCGAGTTCTTCGTCATCAATATTTTTAGCCGAGCGCGTGCCGACGATCATATTGTTTTTCGGCGTGTGTTCGGTGGAAATAAACTCGAAAAGCTTGGTCGAGTAGCCGCTTTTTTCGAGCAGCAAAGCGCGAAGCCCGTCGGTGATCGATTCGGCTTCGCGCTCGAGCATAATTCCGTGCTTGAGAACGTTTTTCAGCATTTCCGGCGGCGTAATCTGCGGGCGAATTTCCTGGTGACAGCACGGCGCGACGACGATCAGATCGGCGTTCGCCTTGATTCCTTTGAAAATAGCGTCGTCGGTCGCCGTGTTGCACGCGTGAAGCGCGATCAAAACGTCGGCTTTTTCGACGTCGTACTCTCCGATCGTGCCGTTAACGAAACGCAGATTTTCAAACTCCGACGCTTTGGCGATGTCGTTGCAAAGTTCGACGAGCTCTTTTTTCGTGTCAACGCCGGTGATTTTCGCATCGATTCCGCGCGCGTTTACAAAATAATCGTAAGCGGCGAACGTCAAATAACCTTTGCCCGAACCCATATCGAAAATGTTCAACTCTTTGCGGTCTTTTAAATCGGATTTGTCGAAAAGATACCCGAGCGTTTCGACGAACTTATTGATTTGCCGCCATTTGTCCTGCTGCTTGTCTCGAATTTCGCCGGAATCGGTCGTGATGCCGAGAGCTTTCAGGTAGAAGCTTTTCGGATCGATCTGCAAAGTTTTTTCGCGGTCGTGTTCGAGCGCCGGTTTCGTCTTAAACGTCGGTTTCGCAACGTTTAAACGCGCCTTTCCTTTTTTGCCGACGTCGAGCTGAAAATCGTTTTCGGTCGTAAAAAGATGACCGCTGAAAAAATCCGCGCCTAAATAATCGCGAACGATTCGCACTCCTTCGGTAAAATCGAAATTCTTCGCCGTATCGCGCGTGTCCTGCCTGTACAGAAAGAAAAGACGCGTTCCTTTTTTAGTTTTGATCAGGCGAATCAATAATTTTTGCAGATGCGGGTCATCGCCTTTATAATGACCTAAAGTCATTTTTACAAAAGAACTTTCCGCAAGACTGCGGGCAAACTCAGAAACGAATTTTTCGATGTTTTCGGTTGACATAAATCAGGAACTCACAGGTTAACACAGTTGAATACGGATAAAAATATGGACGACAATACCGACAAAAAAATAATACAGCGCGACGATTTTCTAAAAGACGTTTTGTTTATTTTAGCCGAAACTTTTGAAGGTTCGCCAGACGGGCAGGGAAGCGCGTATCTCGACCGCGGCATCGGAGTTTTCCCGACGCTCGCTAAACTTTCGGCTGAAGACGTTTCGCGTTATTCGGGAGCGACGACGATTGCCGCGCACACCGAACACGCAAAATTTTATCTCGATCGCTTGTGCGAATTGATGAACGGCAAAACGGAAAAGGTCAACTGGGAACAAAGCTGGCTGATCGAAACCGTCAATGAAACTGAATGGAACCACCTGCGCGAAGGAATGCGGAAATCTTACGAAAACGTGCTGCATTGCTTTGCCGGGATCGAAACCTGGAATCAGGATAATATCGGCGAAGCAATCGCGATTATCGCTCATTCGGCTTATCATTTAGGCGCGATTCGGCAGATTGTTAAATCAAAATCTGAGGCGTAAAAGCCGCGTTCCCGGTCTTTTTACGGGCAGCAGAACTTCGATATTAATCTTTATTTATCGGAAGCAAACGCGCAAAATTCGTGTTTGCCCGCTTGTTAATTTCTTGAAAAAAATATGAATAATTTATTTCACCTGGCATTTCCCGTTAAAAACTTAGAAGACTCGCGGCGTTTTTACGGCGAAATTCTCGGCTGCGAAGAAGGCAGAAGCTCCGACGAATGGATTGATTTCAATCTTTTCGGTCACCAGATCGTCGCTCATCTCGCGCCCGAAGCTGCGGGCGTTCGCCATCGAAACGAAGTTGACGCCGACCACGTTCCGGTTCCGCATTTCGGCATCGTTTTGCCGATGGAAGAATTCCACTCGCTTGCCGAAAGACTGAAAAATAAAGGCGTCAAGTTTATAATCGAGCCGAAAATCCGCTTTCAGGGCGAACCGGGCGAGCAGGCGACGATGTTTTTTCTAGACCCGAGCGGAAACGCGCTCGAATTTAAAGCCTTTGCCGATTTTTCGCTGGTTTTCGCTAAATAATCTAAGCCGGATAATTTAATAATCTCAAGCGGTTAGTAATATTTATGAAAATTTCAGGACTTTTCTTTTTAATCGAAAAGCGGGAATTTTCTGGCTGCATCGCCGGGCTCTGGCGAAAGGCGGAGAAAATATTCTGCCCGACGAGCCGAAAACGCCGGATTTTGTGATGAAAGCGGCTGGCGTAGATTCCGAATAAAAAAAATTTTCGCTGAAAATCTTTTATCAAATCCTTATGAAAAATGCCGAAATCATAATCATCGGCGGCGGCGTTGTCGGCGCGAGCGTGGCTTATCACTTGACGGAAAGCGGCGCGAAAGATGTTTTGATATTGGAGCGCGAAAATCTTCTCGGGAAAGGCTCGACCGGAAAAGCGACGGGCGGCGTCCGCGCCCAGTTTGAAACCGAAATCAATATTAAAATGTCGCTTTATTCGCTCGACGTTTTCAAGCATTTTAAAGAATTAACCGGCTTCGATTGCGATTACGAGCCGCGCGGATATTTATTTGTCGCGACCGACCAGGCACAGCTCGATTTCCTGAAGGTCAGCGTCGAGAGACAAAAATCGCTCGGCGCAGAGGGCGTTGAAATCGTCGATACGCAAACGATTTCGCGAAGGATTGAAAATCTAAATTGCGCGGACATCGTCGGCGGAAGCTTCGGTGAGCGGGACGGGTTTATCAATCCGCTCGGAGTTTTGGAAGGTTTCGCAAAAAAAGCACAACAAAACGGGGCGCGGATTTTGAACGAAACCGAGGTTTTTTCCATCGAAACGAGAAACGGGAAAGTTTCGGCGGTTGCAACGAATTACGGAAAGATCGAATGCGAAAAAATCGTTTTGTGCGCCGGAGCGTGGGCGCGAAAATTAGCGCGGAGCGCCGGAATCGATTTGCCCGTCGAGCCTCTAAAACGTCAGATCGTCTGGGCGAAAAGCAAGACGAATTTTCAAAACGACTTGCCGATGGTCATCGACCTGTCAACCGGATTCCATTTTCGCCCGGCGAAAGATTCGATCAACGAAATTCTTTTCGCTTGTTCCGACCGGAATGAAACGCCGAATTTCAGCACCGATTTTGAAGAATCTTTTATCGCTGAAGTTTACGAAAAAGCGAAACACCGCGCACCTTTTTTGTGCGAAACAAAAGTAGTAAGAAGCAAATGCCGCGCCGGGCTTTATGAAAATACGCCGGATCATCATGCAATTTTAGGCGGCTGCCAGATCGAAAACCTGTATTTCGCCAACGGCTTCTCCGGTCACGGCGTTATGCATTCACCGGCGACCGGACGCGCTTTGAGCGAAATTATGCTCGGCGGCAAAGCGGAGTTTTTAGACGTTTTATGTTTGAGCCTCGATAGATTTGCGAAAGGCGAACTGCTTCGCGAAACCGCTTTTATTTGAAACCGCTTTTAACCGCCGAAACCCGGAAATCGCGGGTTTTTCATCGAAACGGTTTCCGTAAAACGGACGCGGCGCGCTCATTTCATTCTTTACAGCTTTAAGGTAATGCTTTTTTATAACTCTGTATTTCGCACGTCTCTGTGGTAAATTTTTATAATGAAAACAGCACTTATTCATCATCCGATTTATCAGAAACACGATACGGGCATCGGGCATCCGGAAACGCCGAAGCGTTATGAAGTCGTGATGAACGCGCTCAAAAACGATAAGAAGTTGTGGGCGAATTTAACGGAAATCACGCCGGAAAAAGCTTCGAAAGGGATTATTCAAGCCGCGCACACAAAGGAACATTTCAAACGAGTCGAAGGCGCTTTTGAAAACGGTCAGGAGAGGCTCGATGCCGATACGATTATTTCGATGAATTCGTTTGACGCTTCGCTTTACGGCGTCGGCGGCGCTTGCCGGGCGGTCGATATGGTGATGGCGGGCGAAGCTAAAAACGCTTTTGTCGCCGTTCGCCCGCCCGGACATCACGCGACCGCAGAACACGCGATGGGTTTTTGTCTGTTTAATAACGTGGCGGTCGCGGCTCGTTACGCGCAAAGAAAATATAAGGAAATCGATCGCGTCGCGATTGTCGATTGGGACGTTCATCACGGCAACGGGACGCAGGGAATTTTCTTCGACGATCCGAGCGTGTTTTTCTTTTCGATACATCAATACCCGTGGTATCCGGGAACGGGTTCATGGGGCGAAAAAGGCTTCGGGCGCGGCAAAGGCTACACGCTGAACGTTCCGGTCAAGGCGCGCACTTCGGCGCAGGATCAAAAGCGAATGTTCGAATCGGCGATCGGCGATATTAATCGTGATTTCAAGCCTGATTTGATTATCGTTTCCGCCGGATTCGACGCGCATCTGTCCGATCCGCTCGGTCAATTGCGGCTCGAAGATTCCGACTTCGTTTCAATGACGAAAACGATGAAAAAATGGGCTGACGAAGTTTGCGGCGGGCGGCTTATTTCGTGTCTCGAAGGCGGTTATAATATCGACACTTTAGGCGAATCGGTCAGAAGCCACGTCGCGGAATTGAGCCGTAATTAAAACAATTGCAAAAATTTACGCGGTTTATGATAAACTTTCCGACAATACCCGCTAGGACTTAATAAAAAAGGAGAAAAAACGATGCCGGATATAGAAATTCCGTGTGTTCAATGCAAGGAAATCTTTATTTTCACTGAAAAAGAACAGGAAATTTTTTACCAGCGAAATATGATGCCGCCGCAGAGATGCGCGAAATGCCGTTCAAAAAAAGCGGCGACCGGCGTAAACGCGCCGAGCAAATTTGAAATCGTTTGCGATCATTGCGGCAGGCACGACCAGGTTCCGTTTCAGCCGAAAGTCGGGCGCACCGTTTTATGCCGCGAATGTCACAACGCCAATAAGTCTAAATTACGCTTTGCTTAAACAGGTTATGGATTTTGAAACCGTCACATACGAGTTAAATGAAACGGTGGCGATTATTACGCTTAATCGTCCCGAAGCGCTCAACGCTCTTTCGCTGCAATTGACGCTGGATTTGCGATCGGCGATTCAAGCGGCGATTGACGATCAGGCGCGAGCCGTCGTTTTGACCGGAGCCGGGCGCGCGTTTTGTTCGGGCGGCGATTTGCGCGAGATGCAGTCGATGTGGCGGAAAGAAGGCAGGATCGAAGCTTTTTTAGAAGAGCCTTTGAAGGCGCTGCACGAGGTGATTATACTTATTCGTGAAACTCCGATTCCGTTTATTGCCGCCGTTCAAGGCGTTTGCGCCGGTGCCGGAACAAATTTCGCGCTCGCCTGCGATATCGTTTTCGCGGCGGACAATGCGAGCTTTAACGAAGCCTTCGTGCGTATCGGGCTTTCGCCGGATTGCGGCGGCAGTTTCTTTCTTCCGCGCGTGATCGGCGAAAAACTCGCCGCCGAACTTTTTATGACCGGCGAAACCGTTTCAGCCGAAAGAGCGGCGCGGTTCGGAATGATAAATCGCGTGACGACGGCGGATAATTTAATGAGCGAATCTTTATTAATGGCAAAAAAACTCGCGCTCGCGCCGACCGCTTCAATCGGGCGCATCAAGCGTATGCTCAACGCGAGTTTTTCGAACGATCTGCGGCGGCAGCTTGAGCTTGAGCACGAATGCCAGATCGAATCGGGCAAATCAAACGATTTCAAAGAAGGCGTCACCGCGTTTTTCGAAAAACGCCAGCCGAATTTTACCGGAACTTGAAAATTTATTTTATCGTAAGGCAAAGCCGCCGGGTTTCGAGCCTGACGGCTTTTTTTAATTTTACGGGTTGA
>JAOAPX010000158.1 GCA_025463125.1 Acidobacteriota bacterium
GAGCCCGCCGCACGAGGTCCGCGCCGTCAATTTCCGATACCGTTTTAAGTGCTTCCAACGCCTGTTTCTCCAAAAGCCACTGCCTTGAATCGTAATAACAAAACTGTAAAAGCTCGCTTTGTCAAAAATTTTTTACGATAGATCAAAAGAGAAAGTTCCGTGAAAATGAAAATTATAAATGTTAATTGCTGAACCGGGTTGAAACCTACAGCGGATTCTTTGTTTAAGCTTGGGAAATTCAATAAATTGCTGTTAAAAAATCAATATTCGGATTTTGCCGCATTATGTTAGATTTTTTCGCCGGACACTCTATGTTATTGTTTCAGTTTTCCGAGAAAATGCTGTATCTTTTGTCTTTATTGCATATTTAACGCGACCGAAAGGTAAGTCGTGTCCTTATAATTTACATTATCTGATTAATAACTTTTAATTTGCAAAAATAGGTAATAATAATTTGCGAAAATATCTAAAATTAATACTTTTGTTTTTATTCGCCGCTTTTATTTTTTGGTTTTTCGGGCGAAATCTCGATTGGCAGGAAGTTAGCCAAAGCCTTCGGCGGGCGAACGCTTTTTATTTAATCGCGGCTGCTTTGATAATCTGTTTCGGTTATCTGCTGCGCGCTTTTCGCTGGCAGGTGCTGCTCGAACCGATCACGCCATCTTCTTTAAGAGAACTTTTCGCAACAACGACGGTCGGCTTTGCGGCGATGTTTTTAATCGGCAGAATGGGCGAAATCGTGCGCCCGATGTGGCTGCCGATGCGCGACCGGCGCGTTCGCCCGTCGGCGGCGCTCGTTACTTTGGGCGTCGAAAGAATTTTCGATCTGGCGGCGCTAATTTGTTTTTTCGCCATTAACCTTCTGTTTTTTTCCGTGCCGCAGGGCAGGGAATCCGAACTCGGTTATATAAAGCTGGTCGGCAATTTAATGCTTATCGGCGTCGTTGTCGGATTTATATGCCTGATTATTTACCAGAAAAATTCATCGAGAATTATCGGTTTTGCCGAAAAGCTGACCGATAGAAAATTTATTCCGCGCCGCTTGCGCCAAATTTTTCTGAGTCTTTTAAATCAATTGTCGGCGTCTCTGCAAATATTAAAAAACTGGCGGGAAATTTTTCTGGTAAGTTTTTGGACGTTTACTTTATGGCTGTCGATCGCGATTCCGACATGGTTTGTTTTGCTGGCGTTCGATTTGCCGCTGACCTTTAGCGATTCGCTGTTTATTATGGGCTGGGCGGCAATCGGCTCTGTCGTTCCGACGCCGGGCGGCGCTGCCGGCGCTTTTCACGCGGCAACGGCGGGCGGCTTGATCTTTTTGAATATCGAAGCCGAACAGGCGGCTGCCGTTTCGATCGCAATGCATTTGATTTATTTCGCTCCGGCTTTGTTTTTCGGGTTGTATTATTTTCTGCACGGCGATATAAGTATTTCGAGATTTAAAAATCTTTTGTCGAGCGAAAACGCCGTCGAAGAAATAGAATCGGAAATCCCGAATGCGGAGCCGGGCAAGGAAATCAATAAAGAAGACGAAACTAATAAAGAAATTAATAAAGAAGACGAAAAACATTTGAGTTTCGGCAGTCAATCCAAAATCCAAAATTCCGAATCGAAAATTGTATGAAATGTCCATTCTGCGGGTTTTTAGAAGATAAAGTCGTCGATTCGCGCGAATCGAAAGACGGCGATTCGATTCGCCGCAGACGCGAATGTCTCGAGTGCAACCGTCGTTTTACATCGTACGAGCGGATTGACGAAATCCCGTATATGGTTGTCAAAAAAGACGGCAAACGCGAAGCTTTCGACAGAAATAAGATTTTAGCCGGATTGCTTCGCGCCTGCGAGAAACGTCCGATTTCGGTCGGACAGCTCGAATCGATCGTCGATGAAGTCGAAAAAACCGTGCAGGATTCGCCCGACCGAGAGCTTTCGACCAGCGTGATCGGCAAAATTATCATGAAAAGCTTAAAACAGCTTGATAAAGTCGCGTACGTTCGCTTCGCTTCGGTTTATCTCGAATTCGAAGACGTTTCGGAATTTATGACCGAGCTGAAATACCTCGTTCGCTCGCGCGACAAAGAAGTCGAAAAAAAGGCGAAAGTTAAAAAATAAAATACAAAACACAAAATATCGCCGCTTTTCCCGTTTTCGGTTTTTTCGCCGATGTCTTTATTTTTCCGCGTCTTTGCCCTTTTCACATTTTTTTTCTAACATAAAAGTATATGAGTGAAGTTGAAGATTTCTCAGCCGGTCTGAGTGAAGGCGACGTTGTTGAGCCGATGATGCAGATTCCTTCCGAACTGCCCGTTTTACCTCTGCGCGACATTGTTATATACCCGTTTATGATTGTCCCGCTGTTTGTCTCGCGCGATAAATCTATCAAAGCCGTTGACGAAGCGTTAAGCCAGAATCGGATGATTATGCTCGTCTCGCAAAAAGATGTGGACAAAGAAGAGCCCGCCCAGGATGATTTATATAAGGTCGGCACGGTTGCCGTTATTATGCGTATGCTGAAATTGCCCGACGGGCGCATTCGCATTTTAATTCAGGGGCTTTCGCGAGCGCGCGTCGAATCGGTCAGAACCGGCAGCGATTATATAAAAGCGCAGATTACGCCCGTTTCCGAACCGCTTGCGCCGGAAAATTCGCTTGAAGTCGAAGCCCTTGTGCGAAACGTGCGCGGCTCTATGGAACGCGCCACTTCTCTCGGTAAAAACATCTCGCCCGAAGTTTTAGCGATTATCGCAAATCTGGAAGACGCCGGTCGTCTCGCGGATTTATCGGCTTCGAATCTCGAATTGAAAGTCGAGGACGCGCAAAGCGTTCTGGATATTACCGAACCGGTTCCGCGTCTGCGGCGAGTCAACGATCTTTTGAGCAAGGAAATCGACGTGCTCACCGTTCAGCAGGAAATCAACACGCAGGCGCGAGCCGATATCGACCGCTCGCAGCGCGAATATTTTCTGCGCCAGCAGCTAAAAGCCATTCAATCGGAACTCGGCGAAGGCAACGAGCTTTTCGAAGAAATCGAACAGTATCGAGATAAAATTCTGAAAGCGAAAATGCCGGAAAACGCTGAAGAAGAATCGCTCCGGCAGCTCAAGAAGCTCGAGAGAATGCACCCGGACACGGCGGAAACGGCGACGCTCAGGAATTGGCTCGACATAATGACCGATCTGCCCTGGACGAAAGCTTCGAAAGATAATCTGAATTTGAAAAAAGCGGAAAAGATTTTAGACGAAGACCATTACGGCTTGGAAAGAGTCAAGGAAAGAATCGTCGAAGCTCTCGCCGTTCGCAAATTAAAAGAAAAGCCAAAGGGTTCGATTCTTTGTCTCGTAGGACCTCCGGGAGTCGGTAAAACGTCGCTTGGACGCTCGATCGCGCGTGCTCTAAATCGCAAGTTCGTTCGCCTTTCTTTGGGCGGGCTGCACGACGAAGCCGAAATTCGCGGGCATCGCCGCACATACGTCGGCGCTATGCCGGGCAGAATCATACAGGGAATTCAGCAGGCGGAAACGAATAACCCTCTGGTAATGCTCGACGAGATTGATAAAGTCGGCGCGGATTTTCGCGGCGACCCGTCGTCGGCTCTTTTAGAAGTGCTCGACCCGGAACAAAATTCGAGTTTCCGCGATAATTATCTCGGCGTTACGTTCGATCTGTCGAACGTAATGTTTATGACGACCGCAAACGTGCTCGATACGATTCAGCCCGCGTTGCGCGATCGTATGGAAATTATTTCGCTCTCGGGCTACACCGAAGAAGAAAAGCTTGAAATCGCGCGCCGTCATCTGGTGCCGAAACAGGTTGAGGAAAACGGGCTCGAAAAAGAAGACATTAAATTCGACCGCAGGGCTTTGGCGAAAATTATCAGCGAATACACGCAGGAAGCCGGTTTGCGCCAGCTTGAAAGAGAGATCGGCAAGGTTTGCCGCAAAGTCGCGCGTATAAAAGCCGAAGACGAAGATAAATTCACGGCGGTAAAAGTAACCGTTCAGAACTTGAAAACATTTCTGCGCGCGCCGAAAGTTTTCCCCGAAGAAGCTTTGAAAAAAGATGAAATCGGCATTGTTACGGGCTTAGCCTGGACGGCTGTCGGCGGCGATATTTTGTTTATCGAGGCGCTCAAAACAAAAGGCAAAGGCAAGCTTCTTCTGACCGGTCAGCTCGGCGAAGTTATGCAGGAATCAGCGCAGGCGGCGTTTTCTTACGCAAAGGCGCGCGCCGGCGAACTCGGCATTAACGAAGACGATTTCGAAAATTACGATATTCATATACATCTGCCCGAAGGCGCGATTCCGAAAGACGGACCGAGCGCCGGAATTACGCTGGCAACGGCGATCGTTTCCGTTCTCGCTCAGCGCCCGGTTCGCAAAGACGTCGCGATGACGGGCGAGATAACTTTAAGAGGCAACGTCTTGCCGATCGGAGGAGTCAAAGAAAAGATTCTCGCAGCAAGACGGGCGCACGTTAAGAAAGTTATACTTCCCGAGCCGAATCGGCGCGATTTAGAAGATTTACCTCAGGAAGTTTTGGACGATTTGACGTTTATATTTGTAGAGAACGTGCGACAGGTCTTTCCTGAAGCGCTTCGCGAAAGCAAAATTGCAATCGAAAGCGGAAAATCGCGATCCGCAAAAAAAGCTTGACGAAAAAAGCCCGCAACGCGATTGGCAGTAAGTCTTTCGGTTACACCAAGTACCGCAAAAGCCAGATTTTACGGGCATTTAAAACGTTGACAAGCGCTTTTTTTGTGTGATAGTTTGAGAAAGTTCACGCTTTCCTTTATTATAAACGGATTCAAAAAGGAAACTTTTTTAAAAATCAGGCGTTAAAAACTTTTGACGCTTATCCAGACTTAGGTCGTTTTACGAATTCGCCCTAACCCCGAAAATCAACATAAGGAGTATAGACGAACTTAATGAAAACAACCCTTTATAAGGTTTTAAGTTTAACCGCATTTATCTTTATCTTTTCCAATTCCTTTGCTTTTGCTCAAGTTACAAGCTCAAGCGCCAGCGGACGAAATAATAATAAACCACAGGAAGCCGAACAAGCCGAAGCCATTCTTAACAAAATCAGCAACGATGCCGGAATTTATTTCAAACAGGGTTTGCTCAGTTTGAAAGACAATCGGCGCTCGGATACCGGCGAACAATTTAATAAATCGGTCGAAGTATTCTTAATGTCGGGCGTAAACGTTCGCGCCAGTCAGAAATTGCAGAATTGCTACAGCCAGCTGATCGAAACTATTTACAGAATCGAATTTCCTTCGGACGCCCAGCAGCCGCAAATCCGCAGCCTTTCGGCAACGTGCGGCTGGAATATCGAGAATCAGTTAGCCGACGATATCGCTAAAATCGTTAAACCCGCCAGCCAATCAAAACCGACAGCCGACAATTCGATTCTCGCTTCAGCCGTCAGCGGCGGTTCAGCGCAGAATCCCGAAGCTCAAATCGGATTTAACGATCAAAAATTTGAAGTTTCGCCGCTCGACGAGTTGGCAAAACTCGAACTTACTCCTGAAGAACAGCAGGTCGAAGGCGATCCGGTCGCTCAGCAGCAGCTTCAATACGCGATGGTTGCGGTTGCCAACAAATCTCTCGGTTTCAGTTTTCAAGTTCACCCGATGATTCAGCAATACATTAACTACTATCGCGGGCGCGGGCGCTCGACGATGGAAACGGGATTGTATCGCTCGGGAATGTTTATGCGAATGGCTCGCCGAATCTTCAGAGAAGAAGGCGTGCCGGAAAACGTCGCGTGGCTCGGACAGGTGGAAAGCGCCTGGAAGCCGACGGCTCTTTCGTGGGCGGCGGCGAGCGGTTTGTGGCAGTTTATTCCCGGAACCGGAGCGCGTTTCGGACTTCGCCGCACGGCTTATGTTGATGAACGAAACAGTTTTGAATCCGCGACACGCGCTTCAGCCCGTTATTTGAAGTTCCTTGCAAATCGCTACAACGGAAACTGGGAACTCGCGATGGGCGCGTACAACTGCGGTGAAGGAAACGTCGATCGAGCGATTCGTCGCGCCGGCGTCGCGAATTTCTGGGCTGCATATCCGTATCTGCCGCAGGAAACGCGCAACTACGTGCCGAACATTCTGGCAACGATTTTAATCGCGAATAACCCGCAAAGCTACGGCTTCGGTCACGTCAGACCCGCGCCGCCGCTTATGTACGATCAAATCCGCGTCCCCGGTTCGACCGGTCTGAATCTGGTCGCCCAGGCTTCGGACACGAGCGTTCAATATCTGCGCTATCTTAACCCCGAACTGAGAACGAATGTGACTCCGCCGGAACCTTATATCATCCGCGTTCCCGCGGGCAAAGCCAACGAGGTAGTCGCGCTTTTCAGACGAGCGCCGGCTTCGAAAATCAATAATTCCAATCTGGCTAATTCCGCTGCCGGCGAAACCTGGCAAACGATTGCAAACAGAACTGGCGTCAGCGTCGACCAGCTAATGGCGGCAAATCCTGGAATGGCTGCGCCGAAAGGAAAGGTTTTCGTGCCGCAGTTGGGCAACAACATTCAGAAAACAAATTACTCGCGCCCGGCAACCGCTGCTTCCGCCGCTCAAACGAGCAGCGTGAAAATCGTAAAAGCGCAGGCGGGCGACACGGTTGCCAAAGTTGCCGAACGCGCGGGCGCAAACGCGACGGAAGTTGCCAAGTTCAACGGGCTTTTGCCGAACTCGGTGTTGCCTGCCGGTCGCGAAATCAAAATTCCTTCGAAATAGTTTTTCGAAAGTTTTTCGCTAAAATCATATAAAAATAAAAGCCGTGTTTGAGAAATCAGACCGGCTTTTATTTTTGTTTGTTCACAAAATCCCAAATGCGTCGAATTAATACGCCGTTTGTATAAATTCACTTCAAAAAAAGCCGTTTTCCGCAAAAACAAGCGCAGGCATAATATTTGCTTTTGTTAAAGTGGAATTAAAAGGAGCAAACTTTATGCCGAATACGCCGAACCCGGATGTGAATTCACCAGTTACGGGAGATAATTCTTCCGCCGAAACAGACATCGAACGCGAAGATGAAAACGGTTCAGAAAACCAAGAAATGCCCGTTCCGC
Organism: Acidobacteriota bacterium; assembly: GCA_025463125.1. Taxonomy (GTDB): domain Bacteria; phylum Acidobacteriota; class Blastocatellia; order Pyrinomonadales; family Pyrinomonadaceae; genus SXVE01. The sequence continues at coordinate 7,078 of JAOAPX010000158.1, forward strand.
CCGACAGCCGCCCTAACGCGCCAATTGAGGAACCGCCGGACACGCGAAAAGCCCCGATAGACGAAAATAGAAATGAGCCAACGCGGCTTGTTTAAAGATTTTTCATTCGCTGTAACCACACTTGACAAACATTTCAATTGTAACTAAACTTATTACAGTATGGCGGCAAACAGTCAATTCGCAATTGCGGTACATGTTTTAACGGTTCTCGCCAAAGGCGGCGGCGAACGCGTTAAGTCTGATTATATCGCGCAGAGCGTGAATACGAATCCGGTCGTTATTCGCCGTCTTTTAAGCAATCTGCAGGATGCGAATCTGGTTGTGTCGCACGTCGGCGCTTCGGGCGGGACGTCTCTCGCTAAGTTGCCTAAAGATATACAATTGTCCGAGGTGTACAAAGCGGTTGCCTGCGGCGAGGTTTTTGCTTTGCCGCCGAAGAAACCGAACGAAAATTGTCCGGTCGGTAAAAATATCGCGGCGGTTCTGTGCAATCTGCAAAAGGAAATTGACAAGTCCGTGAACGAAAAGCTTCGTCAGTTTACCTTGCGCGACGTTATCGAAAGAGTCGATGAAGCGTAAAAAAAATTTTGTCTTAAACTGTATCAAGAAGAGTTACAAATAGGAAGTATTATGAAAGCTGTATTAGAGAAAAATAAAATCGAAAGGGAAACAATTTTAGAGAAATTAAACTGGCGGTACGCTGTGAAAAAATTTGATCCGGCGAAAAAGATTTCAGAAAGCGATTGGGAAATTCTGGAAGACGCGCTCGATCTCGCGCCGTCGAGCATGGGCTTGCAGGCTTATAAATTCATCGTCGTTACAGACCAGGAAACAAAGGAAAAATTAAAGCCGGCGGCATACGGGCAGACGCAGATAACCGACGCGTCGCACGTCGTCGTATTCGCTTACAAAAAAACTCTGACCGATGCCGACATCGATCAATATATTGAAAGAGTGGCAAAGGTCCGCGAACAAACGCGCGAATCCCTGGAGGCGTTCGAAAACTCTCTGAAAAGTGCGGTGAGCCAAGCGATCGAGGGCGGTTATATCGAAACATGGAATTCGCGGCAGCCTTATATAGCGCTCGGAATGCTGCTTGAAACGGCTGCATTGATGGATATCGACGCGACGCCGATGGAAGGATTCGACGCGGCGAAAGTCAACGAGATTCTAGGCTTGAACGATTATTCCGCCGTTGCGATATGCGCGCTCGGTTATCGAGACGTTGAAAACGACTGGCTGGCTTCTCTGCCGAAAGTTCGCATGCCGAAAGACGAGTTGATACAGAGAATTTGATCTTTTAATTTTAATGATCCGGGGAAGGTATTTTATAAATCCGAATTAAAGGAGCAAATTATGAAGGAATATATCGAAAATTCAATGACTTTTGCCGAATATCTCAAGCTGATCGACGAACTGCTTGCCGAAGGCAAAACGACGGGAACGAATCAATCGGAAACGATGTTTAATTACGGCAAATTGAACCGCCAGAGAATGCGGCGGCTGGACAAAACCGTCGTTCTGACCCGTTCGCTTATAGAAAAAGCGAATAAAAACGAGCGCCCGATGATCTGGCTGATCATTACCGAAGGCTGGTGCGGCGACGCGGCGCAGAATATTCCGATAATCGAAAAAATCGCGGCGGAAAGCCCGCGCGTAGAAACGCGGTATGTTTTGCGGGACGCGAATCTCGAATTGATGGACCGGTATTTAACCAATAACGCGCGCTCTATTCCGAAACTGATTTGTCTCGATGCCGAAACGCTTGCGGAGCTTGGAACATGGGGACCGAGACCGGAACCGGCGATGAAGTATTTTTACGAGATGAAAGAACAGGGCATTGAAAAAACGCAAATGATGGAGAATTTGCAGCGTTGGTATCTGCTCGACAAAGAAAAATCCATTCAAGCCGAATTTGAAAATCTGATCGACAA
>JAOAPX010000192.1 GCA_025463125.1 Acidobacteriota bacterium
CGGAACGGCTGCTTTTGCCGGGAGTTCGTACCGCCCGCAAAGTTCGGCGGACGCGCGCGAACAGTTTAGATTCGCGAAGTTCTAAATGCGGTTTTTTTATGTCACACGAAGCCGTTTGATGCTGAAAAGACTGACAAATCGTGTCGAAAAGCAGAAATTCTGACTTTTCAGACGCCCTCCGGGTTAGCGCTTTTTTATCGCGTCGGCGGCTGCACGCCGCCCGATTCATATATCGAGCGATTTTTCCATGTGACGCCTTTGCCGCTTTTAACTTTTACGGTCGAATTTATCAAAATCGCCGTGAATAAGGCTAAACCGGCGGGCGCAAGCGCGGCGTACAACGCATTCCCGTTCCATTCGCGCTGAACGACCGCGAAAACGGCAATTTGTAAAAGATAAATGAAAATCAGCGGCGCAGACAGAAAATAGCTGCCGAAAAATAAAGCCGCAAAAGCCGCAAAAACCGGCGCAATCCCGAATAATACGATTGAAACAGTCCCAAAAATCGTTTTTGTCAATGAAAACTTCATTCCCGAAAAAAGATTTTTCGAAAAGCCTTCCCAAATTTCTGAAAGTCCGGCGTACATACGCGTTTCAATTAAATCGGGCGCGTAATCAATTCTCAGCTTAAACCCTTTGTTTTTAATAATTTCCGCGAGACGTAAATCTTCCGCGACTTCAGCTTTGACCGATTCGAAGCCATTTATATTTTCCAGACACGCGCGCCGAAACATAAAAAAATTGCCGACGCCCATCGATTCTTTCCGCTTTGGATCGTTGACGCGGTGCGCGGGCATCGAAAGAAGGCAAAACCAGCCGAAGATCGGCATAAAAAGCGTTTCCCAGAATGAGCCGAAGAGTTGTTTGGGAATCAAAGTGAGCGCGTCGTAATCGTTACTTTCAGCGTAATTAACCACGGCTTGCAACGTTTCGGGGGCAAAGATTATGTCAGCGTCGGTCGTTAAAATCCACTCTCCGCTCGCTTTGCAAAACGCCTGCTCGAGCGCGTGCGGCTTGCCGAGCCAGCTTTTATCGGGTTCTACGCCGTCAATGATTTTGAGTTTTGCATTGCGGGTTTTCAGCTGAAGGTTTTCCAGAATTTCTTTTGTCTTATCAATCGAACGATCATTCAGCACAATCAATTCGTAATCTTCATAAGTTTGAAAAAGCATTGAGGAAACGCTTTTTTCCAAGACGCGGCGCGCTTCGTTGCGGGCTGGCACAAGTATTGAGACGAAAGGCTTTTTTGTGATCTCACCAATGTCTTTTAAGACAAGCGGTTTTTGTTTTTTAAAACAACAAATTGTCCGGACGAGCGCGCAAAGCCAAAGCCCAGCCACAGACCAGGCTAAAACGATAAATGCGTTTTCGAAGCTTAACGCGAACATAGCGTGTCTCAGAAAGAGTTTAAAGAAAAAAAAGTAACCGTTCCAATGAAATCAAACGGTTACCAGATAAAAGTATCTAAATAAAGTATCTAAATTTTTTGTATTATATTATTTTGCTGATTTGCCGACTGTTACGTTTCTTCGTCCGAAACGTCTCGCTTCCGAACAATTCGGCACCCAAATATCTAATTTGCGTCCTTTGACCGCGCCGCCCGTATCGGCGACTAAATAACTGCCGCTATATGAACCGGCGTTTAAGTTTATACGTGTGCCGAGCGGCAAAATTCGCGGGTCTGCCGCAACGATTCCCCGCCTGACGCTTCCGCCCGATGCGGTTTTGCCTTTCAGGCAATATGCCGTTGCTGTAAATGAACCGATAAGCGCTAATTTGCTGCCACCGGCGGCAACGACTTCTTCGATTAAATTTTCGATTTCGCTAAATTCAGAAGTGGTATTTTCTGATATAGGCGCTTCTGCGTTGGGTTCTTTTAAATTACTGCTGGTAAGTTCTGCATAGCTTTGTTGAATGTTTCCTTTAGAATCATTCGCTATAATGAGAGCGGCATCTGTTTTGACTTCTGACAGGAAAAAAATTCCGATCATCAAGATCAAAGTCAGAATAACGCCTCCTCTAGCTAGATTTGTCATTATTCATTCTCCTAAATTTTTATTTTCAATAAACGCAAACGAACGTATAAAAATTGTTTTCACGTACGTTTTTTTTAATGTATTTTCGCGTTGAATTGAAGATTTTTTGTGTGTATTTCCACCAAGCTTTACCCGTAGAAGGTAAAAACTATTTAAGATACTAACACTTTTATATCGGCAAGCGCAAGCCCTCAAAAACCGCAACTCTTTATTCTATATGGAATTGTTGTTTTGAGCACCGGTTTTACAGGCGTAAAACGCATTTCCGGCTATGGACTTAAGGGGCTGAATTCGCGTATATTTCTTGCGTCTATTATTTTAGATAAATTTCAAAAAGGTTGATTATTATGCAAGAACGCCGCAGCGGCTCCCGCTATGCTATCTCTCTCCCGATTCGCCTAAAATGGAAAGATGAAAATGGAAAAGAAGTTGCCGAAGAAGGCTTGACGGAAAACGTCGGACCGAACGGCGCTTTGGTTTATCTGCCGCGACTTTTGCCGACAGTCGGCAGCAAAGTAAATCTGACCGTGACGGAAAACGCAGACGATTTAGTCGAAGTGACCGCGCAGGTTATACGCCTTGAGCGAAACGTTTCGCATCCGCAGGTGGCTTTGCAGCTGACCGATTCTATTCGCGTATGGAAAAAGAAGGTTTGGGAAGTTGCGGGCGAAGCCGTCGCCGCCGAAAGACCCGATAATTTCGACGAATGGTAAAAGTTTTTTTGATAACGGTGAGTGATTTAATAAAAGAAATCGGAATAAAGTTTGGCTTTTTTAATTCACCATTCACCGTTATTGATCATTATTATTCATTATGAAAATACTTGTTCTCGGCGCCGGCAGGATGGGTTATGGCGCTGTGCATGATCTGGTGCATAATTCGCCGGATGTAGAAGATATAACGGTCGCTGATTTCGATATAAAAAAAGCGGTTGAGGTCGCCGAGAAAGTTGATACCGACAAAATTACCGCGCGGCAAATCGACGTATCCAGCTATTCGGACGTCTTAGATTTGATGCTCGGGCATGACGCGGCTATTTCCTGCGTCAATTACTGGCATAACGTCTCGCTTTCGAAAGCAGCGATCGAGGCGAAATGTAATTTCTGCGATCTCGGCGGAAATAATTACATCGTTGCCGAACAATTGGCGCTCAATGAAGAAGCCGAGCGCGCGGGAATCAACATAATTCCCGATTGCGGGCTCGCGCCCGGAATGGTTTCGATTCTCGCGATGCACGGCGCAAAGAGGTTTGAAGAAATCGAAGAAATCCATATTCGCGTCGGCGGTTTGCCGCAGAATCCGAAACCGCCGCTCGATTATCAACTGGTTTTCAGCGTCGAGGGCTTGATTAACGAATACGTGGAAAGCGCGCGCGTAATTCGCGGCGGCGCGATCAGCGAAGTCGAATCGATGACCGAGCTGGAAAATCTTTCATTCGACGGTTTCCCGCCTCTCGAAGCCTTTCAGACTTCCGGCGGCACTTCGACTTTGCCCGAAACATTTCTCGGGAAAATTCGCGAGCTCGACTATAAAACGATTCGCTACAGCGGGCACTGCGAAAAATTTAAGACGATGATCGATCTCGGTTTGTGTTCGAGCGACAAAATCGCGGTCAATAATGTAAAGGTCGCGCCGCGAAAACTCTTTGCCGAGCTGCTGCAAAAAAATCTTCCAGCCGATGAACCCGATTATGTTTTGGTTCGGGTCGAATTCGCCGGCACATTGAGCGGAGAGGCAAAACGCCTGCGTTACGACATAATCGATCAACACGACGAAACTACCGGATTAAGCGCAATGATGCGGACGACCGCTTTCCCGGCTTCGATTATTGCCCAGATGACGGCTCGAAACGCCACCTTCAAACGCGGCGCGATGCCGCAGGAAAAAGCGATCGACGCTGAAAGCTTTGTAGCCGAGCTTGCCGCGCGAAATATAAACATTATTGAAAACTGGTATTAAACGTGCTTTTGTTCTGACAAATTTACAGAGAAATTCGAGCGAGAAAAGCGAGAGAAACCAGCTAACTTGTATAACTACAAATAAAAGATAAAGCAAAAGAAAAGCAAAAGAAAAAGGCTTCTCGATTACCGAGAAGCCTTTTTCAGGTTTGATTTAAGTTGATTTTACCATGATCCGAGAAGACGCGGATTGGCTTTTTTTCCTAAAAGTTTTCGCAGCTTCAAACGCGCTTTATGCAATTGTGATTTCGAAGTTCCGACGGAACAGCCTAAAATCTTTGCTACTTCTTCGTGTTCAAAACCTTCTACATCGTGCAGAACGAATACTTTTTTGTAACCTGCGGGAAGTTGTTCGATCGCGTTTTCGATTGCAATTTTGTCAACGACCGGCATCTTAAATGGATTTTCTGTTCCTGAGACAATTTGTACCGGAGTTTCGCCTTCTTCGGTAGTTTTTTCAAATTTCACAGTCCGTTTACGGAAGTGCATTAAAACCTGGTTAACCGTCATTCTGTGAAGCCAGGTCGTAAAGGCGGAATCACCGCGGAAACTTCCGATTTTGCGATAAAGTTGTATAAAAACATCCTGCGTTAAATCTTCCGCTTCAGAAGCGTTCTGAAGCATACGCAAACAAATAGAATAAACGCGGCGGTGGTGGCGCTGATAAAGCTCTTCAAAAGCAACCATATCACCTTTGGCAGCCGATTGTGCTAAAGCAAAATCATTAGCCGAACCCACATTTTCAAGCGGTTTCACCTCAACGGCGTTACTTTCGTTTTGTCCCGCTGCGTCTTGCCAAATCGGATAATTCAAAGTTTCTGTTGTCGTTGTCATTTTTCTAATTCCCCCACGAGACCTTACTGTATCAATTAGCGTGCCAAACTTTTCCTCGTATTTAGGTGCAATAATGATTCACGCCGTCCAAGCTCTTTTGTTGCATTTTCTTAGACATACTTTTATTTTCGCTTCACATCCAAGTTCAGATTCAGATAAAGAATGTAACAATTGGTGCATTCAAGACACGATTTCGTTAAATGTATGGTTTTGTTACTAATTTAAGCCTCATAACAGGAAAAAATGTTATTATCAGTAATTCGTAATTCTCGGAAAACCCGATCAATTGGTGAACAAGTAGAAATGAACAAAGCTTGGTTTATAAGATTTACATTGTCAATCTGTATAGCTTTATCGCTCGGCGCGCACGTGTCGGCACAGCCGCGAAATCTTGAAACGATTAAAAGTCAGGAGGTTTCGGAAGTCGACGGCGTTCCGGTTCTTATAAAGCATCTGCCGGAATGGAACAATGTTCGAAATAGTGTAACTTTTACAAATAACGTCGAAGATTTGAGAAAAGCCCTCGGAGAACGCCCGATTTATGATTTGATTGATTTTTCAGCGGGTACCGAAGCTGTGACGGCGACTTATCCGCAGGGAAAATTGTTGATTATCGAGTTCGCGATGCCGCAGGGATCGATCGTTATGGACCAGAGAACCGCACAGCGTTTGGCGGAACTCGGGCAAACACAGAAAATCTTTTATCGCCGAATCGGCAACTATAACGCTTTTGTTTTTGACGCGCCCGACGAAGCGGCGGCAAACGCGCTGCTCGATCAGGTAAAGTATGAAAAGGAAGTGCAGTGGCTCGGCGATAATCCTTTTTTGCAAAGCCGCATAGAATACGCTTTCGTCCAAACGACGTCCGATATTTTTGTCGCCACCACGATGGCAATCGTAATGGGTCTCGGACTTTCAATTCTCACCGGATTGCTGGTCGGCATTGTGTTTTTCTATTTTCGCGATCACAGGCGCGCGACGACCGAAGCTTTTTCCGATGCGGGCGGGATGACGCGGCTGAATCTCGATGATTTATCCGCGCAGATCGTGCCGAAAGGTTTTTTGAAAGATTAAACGGGTCAGATGCAATTGGTTAATCCAGCGAAAATTTTTAATCAGGCGGTGAAGATGATTTCGCCGCCTTTTTTATTTTCAAGATAAAAAACTTAGGGCAGAACTTCAATAAAACGCTCGATATCTTTTTGATTATTAAACAGGTGCGGCGCGATGCGAAGACGATCGCCGCGCGGCGAAACGATCACGTTTTCCGCTTCGAGGTGTTTTGCAAGCTCGACCGAAGTCAGATTATTGCGGCTTTTAATGCAGACGATTTGCGATTTTTCTTTTTTCGCGCGCGAGCTGATGATGTCGTAATCTTTTCCCGCCAGCAGTTCGCATAAATAATCGGTCAAAGTTTCAAGATGATTTTCGATGTTTTCCGCGCCGGTTTTGTGCAAAAGCAGCAAACTTTGCTCTAAACCGTAAAACAGAGAGATTCCGCCCGTTCCGGTTTCCCAGGCTAAAGCGTTCGGTTTGAACGATTGGTCGTAGTTTTCAAAATTCCAGGGGTCTTCGACGCTGATCCAACCGACAAGCGTCGGCTCGACTCGCTGTCTCGCCCTCTCGGAAAGATACAAAATGCCGCAGCCTTCGGGCGAACAAAGCCATTTATGACTTGCTCCGGCAGCGATATCGACGTATTGCGCGGGCAAATCAAACGGTATCGCCCCGAAGCCCTGAATAATATCGACGGCAAAAAGCGCGTCAACTTTTCTCGCCGCTTTGCCGATCCTTTCCAAATCCGCGCGAAAACCCGAAGCGAACTGAATAGAGCTTATCGAAACGAGCTTCGTGTTTGAATCGATCAAGCCGATGAACTCGTCCAAATCGATTCGCCCGTCTCGTTCCGGGCAAAGTCTTAATTCAACGTCGTATTTATCCCTAATCCGCCGCCAAGCATAAAAGTTTGCCGGAAATTCCCTCTCGAAAGTTACGATGTTATCGCCCGCATTCCATTCCAAACCGGCGGCGACCGATGCAAAACCGTCGGACGTATTTCGCATAAAAGCGATTTGCTCGGCTTGAACACAAAGCATTTCGGATACGAGCGCGCGGGCGCGCATTTTCGTCTGCACCCATTCGTTAAAATGCGCCGACCCGTTTTCCGAAACGTCTCGAAGCTGCGAATAAACCGCTTCGGCTGAAACGGTCGGCAGAGGCGCAACCGCCGCGCTGTTCAGATACGTGTATTTTTTAGTTGCGGGAAATAAACTGCGGATTTCTTCGTTCATAAACTTTTAAGGCGAAAAACAGTAAGAAAATTAAAAACACTGAGAAAATTATGTGTTTTCGGCTTTTCGGTTTCTCCCTTTTTTTACATTTCCAATATTTTATTAATCTTTTGACAAAGCACTGCAATAAAGCTAGTTTTAGAATGGTTTGGAAAAATTTTCTCCAACCGGAAGCTTCGTGTAAAACATCGAAACCGTTTGATTATGTTCGATTTTCAAAGAAAAAACCAATTCGATTTCGGAGTCGTTTCGCCAGCCGACGACCGCGATATTGAAGTGCAAAAATTAAAGACGGAATCCCGGCAAGGTCTCTGGTTCGAAAGCATGAGGCTTTTGCGCGATATTGTTTTGATTATCGCCGTCTTTATTTTATTCGGCGTTTTTATCGCGCAGCCGGTCGTTGTCGAAGGAACTTCGATGCTTCCGCAGCTGCATGACGGCGAGCGTCTTCTGGTCAACAAGCTGGTTTATTACAAAATTCAAAGCGTCAGCTGGGGGCATCTCCGGCGCGGCGACATCGTCGTTTTCTGGTATCCGAAAGACCCGGAAAAAAGCTATGTCAAACGCATTATCGGCTTGCCGGGCGAAACGGTCGAAGTACGCAGCGGGATTATTTTAATCAACGGAAAACAGCTCGAAGAAAATTATTTGGATACCGAGCACAATCAATCGCTTCCGAGCTTTCCGCCGCGCAAAGTCGATGAGCATTATTATTTCGTAATGGGCGACAACCGGGATAACTCTTCGGATTCGCGTTACTGGGGCTTGGTTCCCGAAAAATATATCTACGGCAAAGCGTTTTTCCGTTACTGGAAACCGTCGAATGCAGGATTTCTCGAACACGGCGAATACAATATTCAGGAAGAGCGGAAAATTGACGACGTTCGTGCCGAAAGCGAATAATTTACGGATTAATGAAAAAGAAAAAAGGGATCGGCGAATATAACTATTCAATTGTTATTCGCCGACCTTTTTTCTTTTTTTATGAGTTTCTACAGGTCTTTGCAGCTCTTAATCTTTTTACTGTAAAATTACTACTGAAATGAATTTATCAAAAAAAGCGATTTTGGTTCTTGAAGACGGGCGCACTTTTCGCGGCGACTCGTTTGGCGCCGAAGGCGAAACGTTCGGCGAGATGGTTTTTAACACTTCGATGACCGGTTACCAGGAAATTCTGACCGATCCGTCTTATGCCGGGCAATTGGTTTGTATGACGTATCCGCTTATCGGCAATTACGGCGTAAACGAAGAAGATACTGAGTCGCGCCGCCCCTGGGTCGAAGGTTTCGTCGTTCGCGAAGCGAGCCGCGTCGCTTCGAACTGGCGCTCGACCGAATCGCTCGATTCGTATCTGAAGCGTCATAAAATTGTCGGCATCGAGCGAATCGATACGCGCGCGCTGGTTCGTCATATACGCGATAAAGGAGCGATGCGCGCCGCTATTTCTTCAATTGATGCGGACGAAAAAAGCCTTCTGGAAAAGGTTCTGGCAACGCCCGCAATGCAAAATCGAGAGCTCGCGAGCGCCGTGACAATCGATAAAACTTTTGATTACCCGGCTGAGCGCGAAGAAAAATTCCACGTCGTTTGCTTTGATTTCGGTGTAAAAACCAATTCCCTGCGCGAGTTTGCAAAACACGGCTGTAAAATCACGGTCGTTCCGGCGGAAACTTCGGCTAAAGAAGTTTTAGCCTTAAAACCCGACGGAATTTTTCTTTCAAATGGTCCGGGCGACCCCGCATCGATGCAGAAGGTCGTTTCGGAAATCAGGAAGTTAACCGAAAACGCCGTTCCGATGTTCGGAATCTGTCTCGGACACCAGATTTTAGGGCAGGTTTTCGGCGGCGAAACTTACAAATTAAAATTCGGTCATCGCGGCGGCAATCAGCCGATTATGGATTTGACGACCGGGAAAGTAGAAATCACATCGCATAATCACGGCTTTGCGGTCGAAGCCAAATCTCTGCCGGCAGAGATCGAAGTCACGCACGTAAACTTAAACGATCAAACCGTCGCCGGTCTGCGTCACAAAAATCTGCCGATCTTTTCGGTGCAGTATCACCCGGAATCTGCGCCCGGTCCGCACGATTCGGAATACCTTTTCCGTCGCTTTATCGAATTGATGGAAAAAGGAAAATAAAGAAACGAAATAATAATCGACTCGAGAAGAAAAACAGGCGAATTTAATGAATTACACCAAGCGTGTCCATTAAATTCGCCCTTTTTCTTTTTAACCCGTTTCGCGCCTTTTTGTTTTGCTTCCCAATTAAAATTAAATGTGAAAGATACAATTTAACGCAGATTTGCAAAAGCAATTTGAATCTTTTCGGTTAAATCGGCAATAATTAGGCTTTTACCTTATTTTAATTTGTTATTCTTTCGCCCGGATAAGAAGTTTCATTTTTATTTTAAAGATTTGCGGATAAGGATCAACCGGTGCGGAATTTTTTGTTTTTTGTAATCAGCGCGGGCGCTTACCGTCGTAATTGTTTTAGCCGGAAAGCTGAGACTTTGTGAAAAGGCTTTACCGGTTAGACGCGCGGAATATGCTTGTCAGAAGACGCATCGCGCTATTTTTGTTATTTATCTTAAAAAGCTTTACTCTTTGACACGGGTTATACTAAATCGTTAATATTCTACGGCTTCAATACAGTAATTTACTCATAAAAATAGGTGGTTTTTTAATGGAATCTACAATTCTTTATCTGATCCCGGCACTAGGGATTTTTGGATTAGTTGTTATGGCATTTAAATCTTCATGGGTCAGCAAGCAAGCTGCCGGTGAAGAAAATATGATTGAACTTGCGACTTATATCGCTAACGGCGCCATGGCGTTTTTGAAAGCCGAATGGATAATTTTAACTTATTTTGCAGTCGTTGCGGCAATTATTCTCGGGTGGTCGGGAACGTTAATTGAAACTTCTTCTCCCGTGATCGCGGTTTCATTTATTATCGGCGCGGTATTCAGCGCGTCTGCCGGATACTTCGGGATGAATATTGCGACAAAAGCAAACGTCAGAACAACGCAGGCGGCAAGAACCAGTCTTAAAGGCGCGCTCAGAGTAGCCTTTACGGGCGGCACGGTTATGGGACTCGGAGTCGCCAGTCTGGCGGTATTAGGTCTCAGTATCTTATTTATAATCTTCTATCAAATCTATGTCGTGAGCGCCGGCGGTCCGGTCAACGGTGTTGCCGCGGTAAACGGTCTTCCGATGGAAAAAGCAATCGAGGTTCTCGCCGGATTTTCTCTGGGCGCTGAATCGATTGCTCTTTTTGCCAGAGTCGGCGGCGGTATTTATACCAAAGCGGCTGACGTCGGCGCGGATTTGGTCGGAAAGGTCGAAGCGGGAATTCCCGAAGATGACGTTAGAAACCCGGCGACTATTGCCGATAACGTAGGAGATAACGTCGGCGACGTCGCCGGAATGGGAGCGGATCTTTTCGGCTCTTATGTGGCGACGATTCTTGCGACAATGGTTCTGGGACGCGAGATTGTCGTCCGTGATCAATTTAATGGTCTTTCTCCGATTCTTCTCCCGATGCTGATTGCCGGACTCGGAATTATATTTTCCATTATCGGTTTTTCATTCGTTAGAATTTCAGATGATAAGGGCAACGTTCAGAAAGCCCTGAATATCGGGAATTGGGTTTCAGTTATTATTACGACGATTGCCTGTTACTTTATCGTGATGTGGATGCTTCCTGAGAATATGAGCCTCAGAGGATATAACTTCACGAATACGGGGGTTTTCCTGGCAATCTTAGTAGGATCGATTGTCGGCGCTTTAATGAGCATTGTCACTGAATTTTATACAGCGATGGGTAAACGTCCTGTTAATTCAATCGTTCAACAATCCGATACGGGCGCGGCGACAAATATTATCGGCGGTCTTTCCGTCGGAATGGAGTCAACTCTAATTCCGATACTTATTCTGGCATCCGGTATTTATTTATCTTACTACTTTGCCGGATTATACGGCGTTGCAATTGCGGCTGCCGGTATGATGGCGACAACGGCTATGCAGCTTGCTATCGATGCTTTCGGACCGATTGCCGATAACGCCGGCGGCATTGCCGAGATGAGCAGACTTCCGAAAGAAGTCAGAGGAAGAACAGATATTTTAGATGCCGTCGGAAATACTACAGCCGCGACAGGTAAAGGTTTTGCAATCGCTTCGGCTGCTCTTACGGCGCTGGCATTATTTGCCGCTTATGTCGGTCTCGCCGGAATCAATTCGATTGATATCTATAAAGCGGATGTTCTTGCAGGATTATTCGTCGGCGGAATGATTCCTTTTATTTTTTCTTCTCTTTGTATTGCGGCAGTGGGTCGCGCGGCAATGGCGATGGTACAGGAAGTCCGGCGGCAGTTTAGAGAAATTCCGGGAATTATGGAGTATAAAGCGAGACCGGAATACGAGAAATGCGTCGCTATTTCCACTAAAGCGTCTCTGAGAGAGATGATGCTTCCGGGCGCGATCGCTTTAATTACCCCGGTTGTCGTCGGATTTGCTTTCGGACCGGAAGTTCTCGGCGGTTTATTAGCGGGCGTTACCGTTTCAGGCGTACTGATGGGGATATTCCAAAATAATGCCGGCGGAGCCTGGGATAACGCTAAAAAATCATTCGAAGCCGGCGTAATGATTAACGGGACGATGCAGTACAAAGGAAGCGAGGCTCATAAAGCGAGCGTAACGGGCGATACCGTGGGCGACCCGTTCAAAGATACTTCGGGACCTTCGATGAACATCTTAATCAAGCTGATGAGTATCGTCGCCTTGATTATCGCTCCGCACATCAATGCAAATGTAAATAAAGCCGTTCCTCACGCAGAGTTGACTCCAAAAGTCAGCGTGGAACAAACAGTTGAAATTGCTTCTGAAAAGAGACTGTAAAAGAAATTATGTAACTTTCATTTAAGAATGCCGCTTTGAAAAAGAGGACACGGAATTTTGATCGATTCCGCGTCCTCTTTTTTTGCCGCACCTTATGTTTGCTGTATTTTTATATGGTAAATTTTTCTTATGAAAACCTTGAAAATTCAATCGAGACAACGCGAGGAAATGATTGAAATCACTTCGGAAGTCGAGATTTTTTTGCGCGAATCAAAAGCCGAAAGCGGCGTCTGCGTTTTATTTTCCCAGCACACGACGTGCGGTTTAACCATCAACGAAAACGCCGATCCGGACGTAAAACACGATATGCTTTTGTTTTTGAAAAATACGATTCCGCAGTTTTACGAAAACTTTCGCCATAACGAAGAAAATTCCGACGCGCACATCAAAGCATCGCTCGTCGGCTCGAGCGTCACCGTTCCGTTTGAAAACGGCAAGCTTTTGCTCGGCAGATGGCAGGGAATTTATCTATGCGAATTCGACGGCGCGCGCGAAAGAAAGGTTTTGATAAAAATCCTCTAGCCGTTCTCTTTTAATTTACGGCTATTTCTTTTTGCGCGGCGTAACCAGAATCGCGTCGCTCACCTTTCGCTCGCCTTCTTTGTCCGACGGTTTGTTGACGATCTTCCCGTCCAGAAACATCGCGGTCGAGCCGCCGCCGTCGAGATTCATCGCGTCCGTCGCGCCCAGTTCCAGAAGCATCTCGGCAAGTTCATTTAAATTCATCCCGACGCTGACGCCCGGCTGCCTGCCGTCAACCGTTATCATTAAAAACTTGCCGTCTTTGAGTTTGGCGACCGCCGTGCGCGGATGGCGCGTTTCGACAAACGCTTTTGAAGATTTTTCCTGTTCCCAGGTGATTTCAATTTGACCGTTTTTGATTAATTGCGGAACGCCGCTGACAACGTCCTGATAAGGCTCTTTTATTTTTGTTGACACTGCGTATGACAAAAATGTTTTCGCTTTAAGCCTGACTATCTTTAAAATTTCATCCCTTTTTTGACTACCTGCCGAAATCACGAAACCATCTCTGGGAATTAGACTACTTCCTTTGCCTTCAATAATTTGCGAAATTCTGCCGGTTTTCACTACGACTTCAATTCCGCTGCCGTCCGTCAGGGTGGTTCTGCCGAACTCGGGCGTATAAACTATTACATCGTCCGTTTTTCTCTCGCGATTCAGCGCGACGTTTATTTCCGTATTTTTGTCCGTCACAAAAAAGGGCAGGAATTTCGGTTGGTCAAACTCGACGGTTGTGCGCTGGCTTTCGTTATTGATAAACAGAGCCACGCGCTTTTGATACGACTCGCTGAGCAAAACATTATCAATCATCAAAACGCCTGTCGCATCGCCCGCGAAGATGCTTCTGTCCAGACGGAAAAATCCCGCGTTGATCGCCGCGATCGCGCCGTGTCGAGTAGCAATCGAAGAAGTCGTTTCCGTGCCGATTGCCGCGTCCATCGCGTGAACGACATCGAGACGGACTTTTGATAAATCCAGCCGTAAAAGATTAACAACGACGGGTTCGTCTTTGATTTTGCGCGTGAATTTAGCGTGTTCGATTCCGTCTTGAACGGTTTGAAATTCCTGCGCGAAAACGCAGACGGGAAGAAACAAAAGAAACAGGAAAAAAAGAAAAAAGCGGCGCGTAATGGCGTAAACAATT
>JAOAPX010000007.1 GCA_025463125.1 Acidobacteriota bacterium
GTTCCTACCGGCGGTGTTGAAACTGTCGGTGTGAACGGTCCTTGCGCGAATGTACAATATCCGCCCTGTGACGCAGGTCCTGCCTGAACCGTTACCGGCGAGACAGTTGTTAATGCCGGAGCATACAATGCACCGTTTAAGCCGAACGATGCAGGGTTGCTGATCGCGACGTTAAAGGTGAAAGGTGTTCCGACTGCCGTTCCGTTTCCGGCGATCTTACAGATCTTGAGCAGGGTCGGGTTGAAGACGAAGTTTGTAAATTCTACTTCAACTGTCGCCGCTCTCGACGGGACGATTGCCGCGCTCGAGATGAACGACGCGCCGTTACAGTTCGTTTGTCCTGCTACGACATATTCGAGGTCAGGGTTGCCGCCATTAGCAGCTGTTAAAGCAACTGATCCGTTCGGAACACAAACTGTTGACGGCGAAGCTGTTACAGTAGCAGGTACCGCAGTAAAGCCGGTCGATGAGCGGATATTAGCCGTTCTGACCTGTCCAGGTCCGACGCCCGGAATCGTTCCGAAGAAGTCTGTTTCGACAACCGCGATGTTTGTTCCGACAACGAATGTCTGGTTGACGCCCGAGCCCGGAGCAGTTTCAACGAATTCGCAGAATCCGCCTTGCGCCGCAGGTCCAGCCAAAACCGTAACATCTCTGGTTACTTGTACACCAGGAGCGATAATTCTTCCAGGTCCGCTCGGAGCCGTACCGCGAACTTCATACGTGAACGGTGTTCCTTCAGGAATGCCAGGTCCGGCAATCTTACAAATTTTCAACACGGCAGGATTTGCGCGGTTGAAGAAGTTGAAGGTTGTTTGCGAAGCTGTTCCGCCTTCGAGAACGTCGCCGCTGATATAACCGCCGCCCGCATTCGGGAAGAAACAGGTTGTAGGAAGCGCGTAAGCAGGGATTACAACACCGTTTGCATCGCGTCTTTCATCGATACAACGCGGGTCTGTGTTATTAACACCTGAGCCGAGAACGATTTCGTTGAAACGGTCTGCCGGGAAGGTCGAACCTGATTCCAATGTGAATCCTGGTCTGCCTAATTCCGTTACGGTTACGTCGCCAGGTGCCGGGAACGGTCCTGCAAATGTCGGAACTGTAACTTGGATCGGACCTGAACAAGCTCCAACCGGAACTGAGAAGGTCGTGTTTTGAATTGCATCAACCGTGAAGCTGAAGAATCCGGTAACGTCAAGCGAATCGGCGGTTGTGCTGCCGATAGCAAGTGCGGGACGTTTACAAATTTCGATAACCGCCATGATGGCGAAGGTGTTTGTAAAGGTAACAACCGTTTGATTGGCGATGCTGCCTTCACGAACGTTTACTACTGCTGTTCTCAGCGGAAGATTTACTGTTCCGAGCGATCCCGCTACTGAAGAGGTTACGCTCAACAGACGGAAACGATTCGTGAACGTTCCTGCCGGAAGCGTACGACCTTCGAGAAGTTCTTCGATCGTGACAGGTCCTGCCGGAAGATCGATCGGACCGGTACAGCCGCCGACCGGAGCTTCACGCACGATGCCGCCGATGCGGAATGCGAAAACTCGGTTTTCCAAACCGGCTCCAGCAGCTTCTTTACAGATTTCTAAGATACCTGTTCCGCCGCCGACTGCCGCTTCAGTTAATTGAACTTCGCCGCCCAATGACAATGTTCTGCCGTTTACTTTCGCACCGGCTTCAACATTGATCGAACCTTTTGCCAGGATGTTTCCTGCAAAATCAACGCCAGCTTCAACGCTTGCTCTTTCGTTTGAAACGAAAAAGACGTTTCCGGCATTGGCGCCGTTAACCAGTGAAAAGTTCAGACCGCTTTTAGCTGTGATCGCTCCGTCTACTCTGAAAACAAAGATAGCGTTTTGATCGCCAGCTGCGTCTAAAACAAATTCACCTGCCAAATCAGCCGATTTGGCTGCATATACGCCGGCACTATAAGAACCGCTGCGCAATTGGCTGATTTCGGTTGCCGGTAATTGATTGATCGCGTTAAACGAAGCGGCTAAATCGTTGCGGACGCGAGCGCCCATTTCAGCATCGCGGCTGGCAACACCCGAGTTGCCGCCTTTGACTGAAGATCTGCCGTCTTCTTTAATTCCCTGCTCGGCAAAGACCGAATATTCGGTTGCCGTTCTTAAGTCTAAAGCAACACGAAGCATTTCAGCCGTCGCGCGACCATCGCTTTTCACGCTTGAAGCTGATGCCGTGCCGGTATTATTCGGCAGGACAAAGAATCCCACAGCAGTCAACGCCACGAGGGTGAAGAGTGTCATGAGATATAAAGTTTTCGAGCCTGTGCGGCTGGAAAAACTTTTTTGAATATTCATTTTCATTTTGGTAATCCTTCCTTCCTTAATTAAGATTTATTTATGGTAATGATTCACACCTTACCGCATACATATAGCGACACCGTATGAACCGGTTTTCCCAAACATAAAGTTTGCAGCCTCCTGCAAGCTTATCTAGTTAGCTGCTTATGGAGAGTAGCACAAAAGCCCTTAACTCTTGTATTAAGAATACTTTCGAGTTGTTCGCCACCCTACCGCTTTGCTATTCTAGGGTAAAAGATATTTTGTGTCTACCTATAACGTCCTAAAAATATCATAAAGATATATTTAGAATGGATTTTTTTTTGTTTAACGAGAAGTAATTTATTTAAAACGCGAATTTGTTTTTTTAATCAAATAAATGATTGAATTATTTTAATTCAGCGTTTTACTACTGTTCGCTAAAGCTTTCGAAAACATAGCCGTATGCGGGAAGCAGCCGTATTGTCTCCTATAAAATGTTTAATAGGAAAAGTATTCAGAAAATTTATGCGATTCGTTTATTTAAAACGGCAAGAGCCGGATTCGAGAATAAACAAATTCGTCGCCTACATCTCCGCAAACACTTGATTTTTCTATCCGATACATTTTCAAACACAAGTTAGGACGAATTTGTTTCGGTTAATTTGCCAAACAAAATTCGCCTTCTTTATTTTTCCTTTATTTTATTTCCCGCAGGAAAAATTGTTTTATTGATTATATATATTTTTTTGTCATACGTAAACTCATTTGTGTCAGCAAAATCACCTGCTGAATCTTGTTAATATTCTCAAATCCTTATTTTTGAATCGTTTAATTATTTTTTTGTTAACATTTTTTTTAATTCCAATCTTCTGTAAATTATAAAAGTCAGCGGCTCTTAAAAAAGGTTTTTACTTAATTTCCGGGCAAAACAAACCGCCTTTTGCCAAAGCGGCAAAACAAAGCAAATCACGGCATTTTCCAAGCGTTTATAACATTTATATATAACATTTATAGATACAATCCCGATTAAATTTATAACGGCAGAAAATTATCGTTTAATAATTATTAAACAGTTTTCTTTTTTTACTCAATATTTCTCAGCAAATTGAAGGCGTCAAATGTTCAGAAACAGCTTTAAGTATTTTTCTTTCAAAATCATCTGCAATCGCTGCGGCGGATGACTTGCTGAAACGACGAAATGATTTTTAAGGGTTTCCAAAATGTTGCTCATAATCGAGGGTCTATGTTTTACTTAATCTTATGGTAGGAAATGAGGGAAAAGAGGTGAAAATAAATTGAAGATAAATTTAAAGCCGATTAGTACCCAGGTAATCGTTGTGTTCGGCGCATCGAGCGGCATCGGACGCCTGACGGCGCTCGAACTCGCCAAAAAAGGCGCGAAAATCTGCGCGGCGGCTCGCAGCGCGGAAGGATTAAAATCGCTTGTCGCGGAAATCGAAGAACACGGCGGCGATGCTTTTTACATTCTGGCGGATACGGCGGATTTCGAACAGGTCAGGAATGTCGCGGAAAAAACCGTTGAAAGATACGGCAGAATCGATTCATGGATTCACTGCGCCGGAGCTTTTCTTTTCGCGCCTTTTACCGAAACCGAGCCCGAAGAATACGAGCGGCTTATCGAAGTAAATCTTCTCGGGCAAATCTACGGGGCGAAAGCGGCTTTTCCTTATCTTGAAAAACGCGGCGGCGCTTTAATTCATATTTCATCGGTCGAAGCCTGGCGAACGGTTCCCTTCCAATCGGCTTACGGCGCTTCGAAACACGGAATCTACGGTTTTCTGCAGGCGCTGCGCGTTGAATTCGCTCATAATGAAATACCGATCGCCGTTACGCAGATAATGCCCGCGGCGATAAACACACCGATTTACGATAAAGGTCGAAACAAAATGCCGTTTAAACCTCGCCCGGTTCCGCCGATTTATCATCCGCAAATCGTGGTCGATGCGATTCTTTACGCGGCTGAAAATCCGACGAAAGATTTGGTCGCCGGCGGCGCGGGTTTAGGCGTAGTCGCGGCGGAAAGGCTGTCGCCGGCATTAACCGATTGGATTACGGAAAAAGTCGGCTTTACCGGACAAACCACAGATATTCCGAATCCGGGCGAATACGACGGAAACTTATTCGAGCCGGTCGGAGAATTCGACACGATCGAAGGCAGATTTTCCGATGAGCAGCTGGAAACCGATCCGTATCGGTATTATTCGACACGCCCGAACGTTCGCAGCGGTTTGCTTGCCGCGGGCGCGATCATCGGCGCGGCTTTTATCTGGAAAGCGCTGAAAAATAAAGAATAAAGCGTTAAGAATGCAGTTTAAAAAGGAAATGCCCGCCGTTTAACAATTCGGCGGGCATTTCCTTTTTTGTAAAATCAATATTTACTTTACGTTATTTACTTTAGGTTATTTTTACCCGAGCTTTTCCGTAGCGATTTTCAGCGTTTTAATCCGCCGGTGCAGATGGCTCCGGTCGACGCCCATTAATTCGGCTGCCTTTGAAACGTTTCCGTCGGCTTCGGCTAGTTTGCGCGTAATAAATTCGCGCTGGTAAGCTTCGGTGGCTTTTTTAAAGGAAGGAAAACGAAAGCTGGAAGAGGGCGGAATCTCTTCGGACATAAACGGCAAATCGTCAGCGCCGATTTTTTGTTTTCCGTTCATAATTACGATGCGCTCGACTGTGTTTCTAAGCTCGCGTATATTTCCCAGCCAGTAATAATTTTGCAAAGCTTCCATCGCATTTTCCGTAAATATCTTCGGTTTTTTTCCGTAGTTGAAAGAAAATTTCCGGTTAAAATGTTCGATTAAAACGGGAATATCTTCGAGACGCTCGCGCAAAGGCGGAATCTGAAACGGGATAACGTTAAGACGATAAAACAAATCGGCGCGAAAATCCCCGTTTTCGATCAAATCTTCCAAACGCTTGTTCGTCGCCGAAATTACGCGAACGTCTACTTTGACGGGCGTATTGCTGCCGACCGGTTCAAACCGCTGCTCTTCCAAAACCCTCAGCATTTTCGCCTGCACGCGCGGCGACATATCGCCGATCTCGTCGAGAAAAAGCGTCGCGCCGTCAGCGATTTCAAACTTTCCTTTTTTCGCCGAAAGCGCGCCGGAAAACGCGCCCTTTGCATGACCGAAAAGCTCTGATTCGACCAAATCTTCAGGAATCGCGGCGGAATTTATCTCAACAAACGGCGCGTTTTTGCGGCGCGACTGGGCGTGAATCGCGCGCGCGACGAGTTCTTTTCCGGTGCCGGATTCGCCGGAAATCAAAACTCTTCCGTCGGTCGGCGCGACGATCGCGATTTGTTTCCTGAGCGCGCGCATCGCAATGGATTCGCCGACCATTTCGTATTCGTGGCTGAGCTGTTCGGCGAGCTGCGCGTTTATGCGCTCGAGTTCCCTTTGCTTGATGGCGTTTCTGACGGTAAGAACGGTTTTTTCCAGGCTGAGAGGCTTTTCGATAAAGTCAAAAGCGCCGAGTTTCGTGGCGTTAACGGCTGTTTCGATATTTCCGTGACCGGAAATCATCACGACAGACGCTTCGTTTCCGCTTTCGCGCAAATATTTCAAGGTTTCCAAACCGTCGATTCCCGGCAGCCATACGTCGAGTAAAATGCAGTCGAAATTTTTCGTTTCGATTAATTTCAGACAATCTTCGCCCGATTCGACCGCATCGACCTCGAAGCCTTCGTCTTCCAAAACCCCGCGCAGCGTTTCGCGAATTCCGCGTTCATCGTCAACGATTAAAATTGAATTCATTATGTAAAAACTTTTATCTATTAACCTTTTCCCAAATTCTTTAATGTTTGTTCATTAATTACTTTAAGTATTTTACCAGCCGATCAGCAACATTTTTGCCGGAAAATTCACTCGCTGCTTATCGGATTGCTGTAATTTTATGAAGAAACCGGCAACTCCACAACAAATTTCGCGCCCTTTACGGAATTATTAACCGCCCTGATTTTTCCTTGATGCTCCGAGATTATTCGCTGCACAATCGCCAACCCCAAACCGGTTCCGCGCCCTTTGGTCGAAAAATACGGCTGAAAAAGTTTTTGCAAATCAATCGGCGGAATTCCCTTTCCGTTGTCGGAAACTTCCGCGACGATTAAATCTCTGGCTTTATCATAAAACGTTTTCAGGCAAATTCGCTTTTCTTCCTGATGCTCCTCAAATGCTTCGCCGGCGTTTTCGATCAGGTTCACGAAAACTCGCTTTAACTGTTCTTCGTCGATCATCGAACCCGGCAGATTTTCGTTTAACTGCAATTCTATTCGAACGTCCGCGAAACGATCTTCAAATAAATGCGCGGACTGTTTGATTATCTCGTTTAAGTTTCCGTTTTCGAGCCGCACGTTCGGCAGCCTCGCAAAACGCGAAAACTCGTCAACCATCGATTTTAAAGAATTCACTTCGCGCAGAATCGTCCGCGTGCTTTCATCGATCACATTTTGCATTCGCGGCGTTGAGCTGTGAATCTCATCACCGTTTTCTTCGAGAGTTCTTTTAAAGTTTTTTGAAATTCTTTCGGCGGAAAGCTGTATCGGCGTTAAAGGATTTTTGATTTCGTGCGCCATCCGGCGAGCGACTTCCGCCCAGGCTGAAGCTCTCTGAGCCGTGATAAGCTCGGATAAATCTTCGATCACCAGCACGACGCCGCTCGATACGCCGAACGTTGTCGGCAGAGAGGTCGCCGTCAGCGAAACCGGAAAATTTACGTTCGATTCGGCGCTTCCGTCTGCGCGCTCGGGCAGCAGAACCGTCTGCTCGGTCGCTTTGCCGATACGGCGCGCGCGATTCAGAAGCCTTTCGAAAACGATCCGGTTTTCTTCGTTTATTAATTGCTTTAACTCAAAACCGGCAAAGTTTGCGTTTTCCAGTTTCAAAATCTGAATCGCCGCTTTATTGATCGTCGTCACGCGATTTTTCGCGTCGAAAGAAATCACGCCGGTCGAAAGCGACTGCAAAACCGTTTCGATATAACGGCGTCTTTCTTCAAGCTCGGCGGAATTTTCTTCGAGTTTGGCGGACATCTGATTGAAAGAAGCGACGAGTAAAGCCAGTTCGTCTTCGGCTAAAACTTCTACCCGGTGACCGAGATTGCCCTGCGCGATTTCGTCAGCGCCTTCCGCCAAAGCCTTGATCGGGACCGTTAAGCCGCGTGCGATGTGCAGCGCCGTCCAGCTCGATGCGAATATCAGCAAAAACGTTAACACGCCGAGCGTTAAAAAGCCGATTTGTCGAACGTTTAGTTGTTTTTCCTTTAACCGGTCGAATTCGATCAACGAATTATTAATTAATTGGCTGACGTTTTCTTCCGAGTATAAACCGGATATGACGACTATTTTTCTACCGTCGGAAAAATTGGTCGCCGCCGCGTCGAAACCTTGCCCGTCGCCGAGCGGCAGCTCGTCGAAGCGCCCGTTTTTGACCAGCCCGGAAATTTTATCGAGCTCTTCTTTTTGCTTCGGCTCTAAGTTTTTTTCGTAAAAAGCCAGCGTTTGATTTGTATTTGAAAGAACTTCGATTCTCGTCAAATTACCGGCTTCACTGATTTTACGCAATTCTTCGCTTGTAATCTCGCGTTTTTCAAGACTCGTCGCCAGCATTCTCACTGTTTCCTGAAACTTTTCCGCCTGAAGATTGATCGCCTGGTTCTGCACCTGGCGCGCTTCGCGGGCGACGTTTTCCGGTATCTGCGTAAACCAGCGTTCGAGCGCGCGATTCATAAAAAGGTATGAAAAACCCGCCATTGCGATAATCGGCAAAAGGCTGATAGCAAAAAAATACAGCCAGAGACGCGTTTTAAATTTCGCGCCGAGAACCAATGAACGCCGCTCGCGTGCAAGTTTTATAAGGTTTCTCAGCAGGATAAAGCCGAAAATGACAAACGCGATAAAATTCAAAGAAGAAAGCGCGTAAAGCAAAAGCGTATCGCTCGCGGTATCGACGGCGAGATTTTTCCAGAGATTCGAGGTTTGCAGAAGAATCAGAAAAGTCAGCGAAATCAGCACAAAAACGCCCAGTATCCAGGGCGAAGTTCGTCGTTTCGGTTGATTGTTCGGCGCGTCCACGAATGTCAGTTTAGCATAAAAGAGTTTTTCGGGTTTATAGCGTTTCTGCGCTTCATGAAGTAAAATCCGTCTCGGCGCAAAGCGAAAATTTATGAACAACAACTCAATACTTTTCAATGAATACGGACGCCTTAAAAGCGGTTGGCGATTCTCCGCTTATATCCTTTCGTATTTTATATTAACAATTCTCGGAGCCGCCGCCGTCGCCGGTCTTTCACGTTTGCCGATCGGTTTTACGCCCGGCTCGCTCGCTTACATTGTTGTTCCTTCGGCTGTGTTTTCCGCGATCGCAATTTTTCTCGGCTGGTTTTACGGCAGGATTTTTGAAGATTTGCCGTTTCGGGCGCTCGGTTTATGGTTTACGAAAAACTGGTTTAAGGATTTAACGCTCGGTTTGATAATCGGCGCGGTTTCGATCGCCGCCGCGGTTTTAATCGGGGTCGTTTTCGGCAATTTATCTTTTCAGACAAACGCCGAAGCCGGATCGTCGGGAATTTTTCTGACTTTAAGCGCGACGCTTTTAATTTTTACCGTTGCCGCAGTCTTAGAAGAAGCGGTTTTTCGCGGCTATCTTTTGCAGACGCTCGGCAGAGCGAAGCTTTTCTACGTCGGCGCGATTTTGACCTCATTTCTGTTTGCGACGGCGCATAACCAGAATCCCGGCGCGAGCCCGTTTTCATGGATAAACACGTATCTGGCGGGAATCTGGCTCGCGGTCGCTTATTACAAAACGCGGAATTTATGGTTTCCGACCGGCGTTCACATCGCCTGGAATTGGGTGCAGGGCGCTTTTTTCGGCATAAACGTCAGCGGTTTAAGCGATCTGGCTTCAGCACCCGTTTTGAGAGTCGCCGAAACCGGAACCGAATTTATCAGCGGCGGCGAATACGGGATCGAAGGCGGACTTGCCTGCACGATCGCGCTGATCTTTTCAATCGGTTTAATTTATTTTTTACCGTTTATAAACCCAACCGAAGAAATGCTCGCGCTGACAAGCCATGAAATACCGAAGCGACCTTCGGAATTCCCGGAAACTAATTTAAGTTAATCAAGGTTTTTCAATAAACCGGCGGATTTCCCGGAAAAACGCCCGCTTTCACTTTTTCGCTTCTTTCGTGTGTTTTGCTGGAAAACTTCACAAATGTCTCGAATCCGACCTTTCGCCATTTAATTGTTAAATTCCTTCGAAAAGGCACGACAATTGCTCAAGCCATTTCCGAATGAATGACAGTGATACACGAAAAATCAAACGAAATCTGCGCGAAGTTTTCGGTCTGGAAAAGCTGCGCCCGGGACAGAAAGAAGTGATAAATCACGTTCTCAACGGCGAAGACGTTCTCGCGATTATGCCGACGGGCGCGGGAAAATCGCTTTGCTACCAATTGCCAGCTTTGCAGCTGAAAGGAATGACCGTTGTTATTTCGCCTCTTATTTCGCTGATGAAAGATCAAACCGATAAGCTCGAAGAAAAAGGCTTGGAAGTGGCGAATTTAAATAGCAGCATTTCGGAAAGCGAGCAGCGCGAGGCGCTCGAAACAATCGAAAACGAGCAGAGCGAATTTATTTTCACAACGCCGGAACGCCTGGCGAATCCCGAATTTCTCGAAACGATCGTCGATAAACAGATTGATTTCGTCGTTATAGACGAAGCGCACTGCATCTCGCAGTGGGGACATGATTTTCGTCCGGCTTTTCTCGAACTGCGCGAAGTTTTCAAGCGCCTGAAAAACCCTCCGATTTTAGCTTTGACCGCGACGGCGACTCCGGAAGTCGTCGAAGACATAAAAAAACAGCTCGAACGCCCGCAGTTAAAGGTTGTCAACGCGGGAATTTACCGCCCGAATTTAATATTCGAAGTCGTTCACGCGACCAGCGATTCGGAAAAGAAAAACCGCTTGATTCAAATTCTCGAACAAACCGCGGGATCGAAAATCATTTACTGCGCGACCGTTAAAGCCGTCGAAGAAGTCGCCGGTTTTTTGCGTTCGGCGGGAATCGAAGCGGAAAGTTACCACGGGAAGCTTTCGCCGAAAACGCGTCGCGAGGCGCAGGACAGATTTATGAACGGGCAAACGGAAACAATCGTCGCGACAAACGCTTTCGGGATGGGCGTCGATAAACCGGACATTCGCGCCGTCATTCACTGGCAGATTTCCGGCTCGCTCGAAGCTTATTACCAGGAAGCCGGGAGAGCCGGGCGCGATGACGAAAATGCCCGGTGCATACTGCTTTACGACACGCGCGATCGCCGGATTCAGCAGTTTTTTCTCGGCGGGCGTTATCCTTCGGCTGACGATGTTTCCGCGGTTTATCAGGCGTTAACTGCTTTGGACACCGCAAATAATGCGGCAAGCGTTGAAAGAGTCAAGGAAACTGCCGGGGACGCCATCACAAAAACGAAACTGCGCGTCGCGCTTAATTTGCTGAAAGACGCGGGCGTTGTAAAAGAACATCGCGGCGCGAAATTCAGCCTTCTGCGAAAAGATCTGGATCAAGCGCAAATCGTGGAAATTGTCGCCGAATATGAAAATCGCGGCGAAACCGACCGCGAAAAACTCGAAAAAATGATGCTTTACGCTCAAAGCGCGCTTTGCCGCTGGCACATTTTATCTGAATATTTTGAAGCGGGGAAAGAAACGGAAGAAGCGAAAGAGGTAGCGGAAAAATGCGGCGTTTGCGACAATTGCGCAAATCCGATAGAAGAGCGTTTGGGAATAGAAACCGAAGCGCCCGTAAAATTTGACGAGCGTATTCTCGAACAAATAAAGGTAAATAATCCGGCATTTGAAAAAGGCGAAACCGTCGAGACAAAAGCGAACGGCTCGGGGAAAATCACGGAAATCAACGGCGATAAAATTACCGTTAAATTTCCCGGCGGCGCGAAAAAAACTTTTAAAAAGGATTATCTCAAAAAGAATTACGTCGAAAAAGGTTAATTAAATTTTTCGGCGTGCAGTATAAATCTAAAAAATTCGCCCGCAAAAAATACGAAACACGCGAAAAGAAAATAAAATCATTTTCGCGTGTTTCGCGTGTTTCACGAGCAAGCTATAAAAAATAAAAAGTTAAATCGTTTGTATCTTAAAACTTATATCCACAGCCCGCGCCGAGTGGGTCAGGCGTCCGACCGAGATCAGATCGACTCCGGCTTCGGCAAAAGAGCGCACTTTGTCCAAATCCATCCCGCCCGAGGCTTCGAGCAGAACCGCCGGATTTATCTGCCGCGCCATCTGTACGAGCTTTGCCGCTTCTTCAGGCGTTTGGTTATCAAGCAAAACAATATCGGCTCCGGCTTCGAGCGCTTCGCGAAGCTGCGCCCAATTCGAGATTTCAACTTCGATTTTGTGCAAATGCCCGACTTTTTGTTTCGCTCTGACGACCGCTTCGGTAATTCCGCCCGAAAGCGCGATGTGGTTGTCTTTGATTAAAACGCCGTCGTCTAATCCGAAGCGATGATTTTTACCGCCGCCGACGGTCACCGCGTATTTTTCGAGCATACGCAAACCCGGCGTGGTTTTGCGCGTATCGATAATCTGCGCGCTTGTGCCTTCGACAGCCTGCACATAACGCCGCGTCAGCGTCGCGATTCCCGAAAGCTTCTGCATTAAATTTAAAGCGACGCGCTCGCCCGTCAGCAAAACGTCGGCGTAACCTTTTAAAGTTGCGAAAACCGTTCCGGCGGTCACTTCGTCGCCTTCGTTTGCAAACGCTTCGATTTCCGGGCTTTCCTCATCGAGATGAATAAAAACCGCTTCGGCAACGGCGATACCGCAAACGATCAGGTTTTCCTTTGCCAGAAACTTGCCCATCGCGCTCACATCATCAGAAACGCAAGCCTGCGTCGTAATATCGCCGCGCCCGATGTCTTCGGCTAAAAATTCGCCGATCGACGCTAAAATGTCTCCGTTGTCGAGTAAACTCATATTTTTTTAAGTAATTTCATTATTCACTTTATCAGCGCAAAGCATCAAGATTATTTTTCAATGCACCTGATTGCTGTTCGATTTCCGTTAATCTGTCCCGGAGTTCTTGTACTTTTTCGGCGGGCGCCCGTTCGATAAAGCTTTGGTTAGAAAGCTGATTTTCCAGTCTTTCGCCTTCGATGCTTAATTTATTTAATTGATTTTCCAGTCTCTCTCTTTCCTTTTCAAAATCAATCAAACCTTCGAGCGGAACGGCGATTTCGGCGCCTGCGATAACTGCTTTTGCCGACGCTTTCGGAACATCGAGCTTTTCGCTTAAATTTAAATTCCCGGCGCGGGCGAGTTTTAAGATTTGCGCTTCGTTTTCCGTGAATATTCTAAGTTTGTCCGCATCAGCCGCGACGTGAACCGCTAATTTATCGCCGGGTTTGATATTCATTTCGGCGCGAATGTTTCGCACTTTTGAAATCAGATCAATGACCGCCTGCATTTCCGATTCGGCTTTTTCGTCGATCAATGCCGGGTCGCCTTTCGGATAATCGGCGAGCATAATCGTTTTTTCCGCCGATTTATACGCCGGATTGTGCAAATTGTTTGAAACGTTCGGCAGTTTCAGCCACAATTCTTCGGTCAGATACGGCATAAACGGGTGAAGAAGGCGCAGCGATTGCTCGATAATCGTCAAGATACGCGAGCGCGAAACGTCTCTTTTAACGCTCGGCTCTTCGGACGTGATTTCGTCTTTGACCAGCTCGATATACCAATCGCAGAAATCGTCCCAGAAAAAGTGATACAAAAGCTGGACGGCTTCGTGAAACTGGTAATTCGCGAGCGCGCGGTTTACCGATGAAGCGGTTTTATTAAGTTTCGAGATAATCCATTTGTCGGCTAAAGTAAGATTTTCTTTCGGATTGTCTTTGGCGAATATCGGGTCGATTTTATCCAAAAACTCTTCGTCTTCTTCGTCGAGCTCCGACAGCTCGCCTTTTAACGTTTGGACGATGTCCAGCGCTTCGGCTCTCGGATTCAGAAACGAGTAATCGACCTGAGCGCCGTCGGAATTTAATAAACAAAACCGCGTCGCGTTCCAGATTTTATTGGCGAAATTGCGGAAAGATTCGACTTTTTCATCGCGCCAGGCGAAATCGACGCCGGTCGCCGAACCCGCCAGGGTCATACGGGTCGCGTCAACGCCGTATTTTTCGAAAACGTCGAGCGGGTCGATGCCGTTGTTTTTCGTTTTCGACATTCGCTGCCCGTTTTTATCGAGAACCGTGCCGTGGATAATCACGTCTTTGAACGGTTTTTCATCGACGAACTTGAGCGCCGTCATAACCATACGCGAAACCCACAGGAAAATAATGTCGCGTCCCGTAACCAGCACGTCCGTCGGGTGAAACATCTTTAAATCTTCTGTTTCGACAACTTCGCCATTCCAGCCGAGCGTCGAAAACGACCAGAGCGCCGACGAAAACCATGTGTCGAGAACGTCCGCGTCCTGCGTTAAATTTTCCGTTCCGGCTTGCGCAAACGCTTCTTCCTCGGTTCGCGCGACGAAAATATTTCCCTGCTCGTCATACCAAGCCGGAATTTGATGTCCCCACCAAAGCTGGCGTGAAATCGTCCAGTCTTTCAAATTTTCGAGCCAAGTCGTGTAAACCTTCCGGTGCGGAACTTCCGGGAAAAAGCGCGGCGAATTTTCTTTGCTGACCAAATCGAGCGCCAAATCGCGCATCTCGTCCATTTTGACAAACCATTGCTCGGACAAAAGCGGCTCGATAATTGTTTTGCAGCGTTCGCAAACCGGCAGAACGACTTCGTAATCCTCGATTTTTTCGAGAAGCCCCAGTTCTTCAAACTTTTCGACAACAAGCTCGCGGGCTTTGTAGCGATCCAAGCCGGCAAATCCGTCGCCCGCGGCTTTGTTCATCGTCGCGTCGTCGTTCATTACGACAATTTTTTCGAGATCGTGGCGCTCGCCGATTTCGTAATCGTTCGGATCGTGCGCGGGCGTAATTTTTACGGCTCCGGTTCCGAACCCGGATTCGACGTAATCGTCGGCGATTATTTTGATCTCGCGATTTGTTAAAGGCAGTTCGACAATTTCACCGATTAAAGCTTGATAACGCTCGTCTTCCGGGTGAACGGCGACAGCCGTGTCGCCGAGCATCGTTTCCGGGCGCGTCGTCGCAACCGTAATTTTCGCGGCGGAATTTTTTATCGGGTACTGCAAAAAATAAAGCTTTCCGTCTTTTTTCTTATCTTCCTTTACTTCCAGATCCGAAAGAACCGTTTTATCGCGCGGGCACCAGTTGACGATGCGCGTGCCACGATAGATCTGTCCTTCTTCGTAAAGCCGCACGAAAACTTCGCGAACCGCTTTCGAAAGACTTTCGTCCATCGTGAAACGCTCGCGCGACCAGTCAACCGAAAGACCTTCGCGGCGAATCTGATTCGTAATCGTGTTGCCGTACTTGTTTTTCCAATCCCAGACGCGTTTCGTAAATTCTTCGCGTCCCAAATCCTGCGGCGTTTTATGCTCTTCTTTTTTGAGCTGCCGCGTCACCATCAGCTGCGTCGAAATTCCCGCGTGATCGACGCCGACCAGAAACAAGCTTCTGTAGCCCTGCATTCGTTTCCAGCGCGTCAGTGTGTCCATTAAAGTATGCTGCAAAGCGTGTCCCATATGCAGCGAACCGGTTACGTTCGGCGGAGGAATGACGATCGAAAACGCTTCGGCGTCAGGGTTTTCGTTGATTTCGGGCGCGAAATAACCGCGCGTTTCCCAGGTTTGATAATGATTTTCTTCGGCTTCTTTCGGATTGTATGATTTTGCGATTTCCATATAAAAAGTAATTAGCAGACAGTAGTTTGCAGGCAGAAAAATATTTTACATACTTTCCGCCGTCTGCAAACTGCCGTCTACTTTCACAAGCATTCTAAAACAAAAATGGTTAGTTTTCATCTGCGAAGAAAAACTAACCATTTCCGAATGTCGCTTTAAGCTTTTTTGCCTATTCTTTCGGTCTTTCCTGCTCCATTTTTTTAATAATCGCGGCGGTCAGCTGCGGAATAAGCTCCCAGGCAATTTCACGAATAGCTTTGTCAGAGATTTTTTCCGCTACTTTCTGCGCGATTGCTTCGATCATCTCCGGCGAAAGACGGGAAAATTGATTTACGCGCTCTGAATTTCTGCCGCTTTTTTCGTACGTATTAACCGTTCCGGAGTCGGCAGAAGTAATCGCATGTCCTTTTGCGGAGCTTTCAAAACCGCTTTTCGGCTTGACCGACGGAATTTCCAGCAAATCCATATCGTTAAAGATAAAACCGGACGAAGAAGAATTTGACGACGGAATTTCGCCGAGAAGATTATCCTTGTCAGCGCGCGAATCCGTTTGCGGCTCAAATGAAGCGTTATTTTCTTCGGAAACGTCTGTAATTTCAAGCGGCTCGACGGTTGAAAATACAGGAGTTGAAGGTTCCTCGGCTTTCGCTTCCGCGGCTTCTCCCGAAAAATCATGTTCGGTTGATTTAGCGGTTTCCGTTTCATCATCGTCGTCAAACAACTGAAAAATACGGTCGTTCGAATAACGCCTGTCCGCAAGCTCTTTTTTCGCGTTCGATTGATCCAGCAAATCAAATTGCGGCTCGAAATCTTCATAAACCGGAGGAGCGGAAGAGCTTTCAAGCGTTTGTCCCGACTGCGATTCGGGAATGAATTTCTGCGTCTCGTCAACGGGAAGACTGCCGACCTGCGCCGTTTGGATCATTTCATCGTCCATTCCGGCATCATCGAGCCGCAGACTTTCCAAAGTATCCTGATACTCGAGATCGTTCGTTTCAGACGTATCGGCATCAGCCGAATAAAAATCCGAAACCGCGTTCTCTTCGGCAATCGATTCGTTCGCCGCGCCTGGCTGCTCCGCCGCTTCCGGAGCAGAAACCGCGGCGGTTGCCGCAGCCGCTTGCGCTCTGTTTGACGAAGATTCAAGCAGATCGGAAACTTTACTGACGAGCTGGCGAATTGATTGAAAAGGTTTGGTTAAATAATCGTCTGCGCCGACGCGGTAAGCCTCGGCTTCGTCGAACGGCTCGAACGAACCGACCAGCAAAATAACGGGAATTGTTTGCGTTGCGGGATTTTGTTTTAGTTTTTCGCAGATTTGGTAGCCGCTCAATCCCGGCATATTGACGTCAGCCAATACTAAATCCGGAACCGATTCATTAATTTTCTGCATTGCCGAATCACCGTCGCCGACGGAAATCACTTCGATTCCTTCATCGGCAAAAGTCAGATTGACAACCTTTTGAATCGTTATCGAATCGTCTGCCAACAGTAGCTTGCGTTTTGACACAGTTGGTTTTGCTCCTTACTCGAACTACTGAATTTTTTTCATTTTCAATGGAAAATACTTTCGTTTGAAAACTATCATTCGTAAAACTCTACGTCAAGAAAATTCTTTAATTTGATTATCCTGACAAAATTTAACTTTTCAAAGGCTTTTTCGTTAGCTTTTCTGGGCAAACATACGCAGCATCGTCTGCAGCTGCGAGCTTGTAAAAGGCTTTGGAAGAAATGCGACCGCGCCTGCCGAAAAGCTTTCCGAAGACAGGCGCGAATTCTGCTCTGCCGTCATCATTATCACCGGAATTTTCATCAGGCGTTTTTCCGACTGCATATAACGCACAAGTTCCGTCCCCTGTATATACGGCATCACGACATCGAAAATCGCCGCGGCGAGAGGTTCGCCCGATTGCAGCAGCTTGTAGGCTTCTTTTCCGTCACGTGCGGAAATTACCGTATAACCTTCCTTTTCGACAATGGTTTTAACGAGACGCAAAATCGCCGGGTCGTCGTCAGCCACCAAAACTTGTAATTGTTCGTTTTCCGCTTGTTTGTCCATCAATTAATCCTTATAGCCGTGGCATATACTTTAACAAATTATATTAAAATTTTACTAATTTGCGACCAGAGTAGCCGCCAATTTAATTGCCGCGCCCATGCTTGAGGCGTCCGCTATTCCTTTTCCGGCTATATCAAAAGCCGTTCCGTGATCGACCGAAGTTCTGACAATCGGCAATCCGAGAGTAACGTTTACCGAGGTTCCGAAAGATAAACATTTAACGGCGATCGTCGCCTGATCGTGGTAACAGGAAACGACGGCGTCGAATTCGCCTTTATAACCGCGCAAAAATATGGTGTCCGGCGAGTAAGCCCCGGTTACGTCTATGCCGTACTTTTCGCGGCAATCATTGATTGCCGGAATTATCTCGCGCTGCTCTTCGTCGCCGAACATTCCGCCTTCCGAAGCGTGCGGATTGAGCCCGGCAACTGCGATTCTTACTTTTCTGTTTAATAAATTCGTTAACGTGCGATTGATGAATTTTATAAGATTAATGAGATTATCTTTTACAACCAATTCGATTGCATCGCGCAGACTGATATGCGTCGAAAGCAAAACGACACGCAAATCGCCGGCGAAAAAACTCATCGCAAACTCTTTCGTCCCGGTCAATTCAGCTAAAAACTCCGTGTGCCCCGGATAATCGTATCCGCCGAGCGAAATCGCTTTTTTGCTGATCGGCGCCGTCGCGACGGCATCAATTTTTTTTTCGCGCCAAAGCCTGATTGCGGTTTCGATATACTGAGCCGAAGCCTTTCCCGCCGCGCCCGACTCTTCACCCGCTTTTATTTCGCCTTTTATGTTCTTCAGGTCGAAGACGGAGATTTGATCGGGTCCGGGCGTTTTGCCTGCCGAAACATCTGCAAGTTCGCAACTTAATCCTAAAGCGGCGGCGGTTTTTCTCAAAACTCTTAAATCCCCGATTATCAGGGGTCGGCAGAACGTTCTGAGATTTTCGTCAGCAAGAGCTTTAAGAGTGATTTCCGGTCCGATTCCGGCAGCATCGCCCATCGTGATCCCAATTATGGGCGTTTGATGAGATAAATTTTCAGTGTTTATATCATTCACTAAAATTAAAATTAACGATTTAAAACGTAAATTACAAATTACCGTAAATACATTTCAACGGTAAAAGCGGTTTTGATTTTTAAAATTAAAACCGCTTTTACCGATTCTGTTCGAATCAGGCTTTTAATCGTCGTCTCTGGCTGCGTCTTCCGCTTTATACATATACTTTATGTTATGTTTGGGCAAAAGCAGATTCGGCGCGTCTTTTCGATTAACTTTCAGTGCGTCCAGATCATACCATTCAATAGTGCCTTCGATTTCTTCTCCGTCGAGAAGAACGATGACCATCAGTGTACGCGAATCGATCTGTTTTTTATAGTAATAAGTTTCGGCATTTGTTTCGACAGGGGGCGCTTTTTTCCGCGCTTCCTGGCTGTCGCTTTGCCGTGAAAAATTTTTCATCTTTTTATAAACCATTCTCCTGCAATTTGTTATTTCCGGTGGAGAAGAAAAACACCTTTTAATTTATCAGTTTGTTTTGCCGATTGAAAATCAGTCAGCCTGTCTGCGGATGAACGTCGGCACGTTTATGTCTTCCTGTTTCTTTACGTCGGAAGGCATATAAGCCGAGCCGATGCCGTTATTTACGGCGCCCGTCGATGTTTCCATCGGGTGCGGCGTCGTCATTTGCATTTTGCTGTCAAACCCGGTGGCGATGACCGTAACTTTAATTTCATCTTCCATTCCCGGCTTGAAGACCGTTCCCCAGATAATGTCGGCGTTATCATCGGCTTCTTCTTCTACAATACGAATAGCGTCTTCCACTTCACCGAGCGGCATATTTTCGCTGCCGGTGACATTGATTATAGCGCCTTTCGCCCCGTTGATTGAATCTTCTTCGAGAAGTTTATAATCGAGCGCGGCGCGCATCGCTTTCGATGCCGCGTCCGGACCTTTTGCAGATCCGATTCCCATCAGCGCCACGCCTTTGCCGCGCATAACGGTTGTTACGTCGGCGAAATCGAGATTTATGATTCCGGGCGTGGTGATTAAATCCGTGATGCCCTGGACGGCTTGCAAAAGGATTTCATCGGCGCGGCGGAACGCGTCCATGATCGTGATTTTTTCTTCAACTTCGCGAAGCTTCGAATTAGGAATCGTAATTATCGTGTCAACACAGCCGCGAAGTTCCGCAAGCCCTCTTTCGGCTTGCATCATGCGTTTTTTGCCTTCGACATTAAAAGGCTTGGTCACAACGGCGACGGTCAAAGCGCCGAGTTCGATAGCAAGCGAGGCGACAACGGGCGCGGCACCTGTTCCCGTTCCGCCGCCTAAGCCGGTCGTAACGAAAACCATATCTGAACCTTCAAGGACATCAAGCAGTTTTTCATGATCTTCGAGCGCCGCGTCGCGCCCGACTTCCGGGTTTGCGCCCGCGCCAAGCCCGCGGGTTAATCTGCTGCCGAGCTGAATTTTAATCGGCGCTTTCGAAGCATTGAGCGCCTGTAAATCCGTATTGGCGACAATGAATTCGACTCCTTTAATTCCAGCTTCAATCATTCGATTAACCGCGTTTCCGCCGCCGCCGCCGACACCAACTACCTTGATTCTCGCTCCGGTAATTGGCGGTTCATCCATAAATATCTTGATTCCGTTATTTTTCATTTGTAGACCGTCCGTTGTCATAAATTAGATTCCTGCTTGTATGTTTTATTACTTGATATGTATTAATTGAAAAAATGCAGCTGTGATGCTTTTTCGAGTGTTTTAAGCTTTCAACAATATATTGTGCTATTGGCGAAAAAGCATACAACGATTTGCGGTAAAAAATCTAGTCGAAAAGTTATTTTTTTCTAAATTTTTCCCGAAAACTTCTTAAACCATTCAGCTACCTTCTGCGTCGGCGATTTTCCGCCCATATTATATTCACGAATGCGCGAGCGCATCGACGTTAAAGCCAATCCGCAGGCGACCGACCACTCCGGACTTTGCACCTCTTCGGCAAGTCCCCCGAAATACTCCATTTCCAAAAACCCGAGACGCGTCGGCGCGTCGAAAACCTGTTCGGCGACTTCGACCATTCCGCGAACGAGCGATCCGCCGCCGGTTAAAACAACGCCGCTCGATATTTGCGCGTTTGTCTGCGCCACTTCGTGCGCCACGTGATGCAGCAATTCGATGGCGCGCGGCTGCATAATATCGCAAAGAATTTCTTTCGAAAGCCCGCGCGTTTCCGTTCTGCCGACCGGCGTCACTTCGATAACCTGCTGCCGCTCATGCTCGTCCATCAAAAATGAAGCGACGCAGCCGTAGAGATGTTTTATTTTATTCGCTTCGGGAATCGATACGCGAAGCCCGACGGCGATATCTTTCGTAAAATGCATACTGCCGAACGGAAAAACCGCCGTGTGCTGAATCGCGCCGCGCCCGAAAATCATCAGGCTCGTAATTTCCGCGCCCATATTTACGACCGCGCAGCCGTATTCCTTATCGTCGTCGGTCAGAGTGCTTTCGGCAGCCGCGAGCGGTTCGAGAATCATCTGTTCGACTTCGAGTCCGGCGCGATTAATCGCCTTGGCGAGATTCTGTCTGCCGGCGCTCGGGCTGATCACAATGTGAACGAGCGATTCGAGCCGCGAGCCGCTCATCCCGATCGGTTCGATAATTCCGTCCTGACCGTCGATGATAAACTCCTGCGGCAGACGGTTGACGATTTCCCAGCCAGCCGGAAGCTGTATGGCGCTGGCGGATTCGACCGCGCGCTCCATATCTTCTTCGGTAATCTCGCGTCCCATTCCGGCGACGGCGACAACGCCCGATTTATTTTCGCCGCGAAAATGCTCGCCCGAAAGATTAACGGTCGCCATTTGAATATCGAGACCGCTGACGCGCTCGGCTTCGCCGACGGCTTTTCTGATCGAGTCGGCGACGGCTTCGGTCGTCGTGACGATGCCGCGCCGCAAACCGCGTGATTCGGCTTCGCCGATGCCGACAATATTCATTTTGCCGTCTTCCGAAGGCTCACCGATGACGCATCGCACACGACTTGTGCCGACGTCCAGCCCGACTGAATGTATTTCACGATTTATCATTTGCGCTATTGGTTGCCGCTTGTCCTAAATCCTAAAATTTCTCTGTTTCCGCTTAAATTTACCGATTCGATTTCTTTGCCGCGACCGGCAATGATTTCCAGCCCTTTTTGCAGGCGCTTGCCGAAATTGTCTTTGCCCAGATCGATCGAAACCGTTTCCGACGAATCTTCGACAATTGCGCGCGGATCCTGCAAATGTTCGATGTTCACTTCTTTAACGCGCCTGGAAAGCTCAAATTCGCGCCACTCTTCGAGCATTTTCTGATACATTTTAACGCGCGTTTGATTGTCTTTTACGGCTGTTTCGGTTCTCGTTTCATCCCACCCGCGCATAATAAACGACGGGCGTTCCTCGTTTTCGCCGATTAAACCTAAAATAACGGCTTCATCATCGACCCAGAAATCGCCGCCTTTGATGCGCACAACCGCTTTCGGCACGCGCTCGATCAAATTCACTCTCACGCCGTCAGGCAAAACTCTCGAAACCGCCGCTGTTTTCACGTACGCGAGCTTTTCGATTTTATCTTTTATTTCGGTCAGATCCGCGTTCCAAACGCCGGATTTTTCCACCTGGTTGCTGACGATTTTTTCAATCTCGTCTTTCGAAGCCCGCGAAACGCCGCGCATATCGATCTTTTTGATTTCGAAAAATTCCGAAGCCGTTACGGTTCTGTAACCCATAAAGCCGAGGAACCCGAGACAAAACAATATACAAAAGACAAAAAAGAGCGGCACGAAAAAGTTTGCGAAATTGCCGTTGTCGTGTTTGCCGCGCCGCGCTGCCGCTGCCGGACGCCGTCTTTTCGCGGCGGCGGTTTTGGTTACCTGTTTACGTGCTTGTTTTGCCATAACTGTTAATTTTTTTTGCGCTTTCGTGCGTGTTCTTAATTAAAATAACATTATTAATCTTTTAGTTATTTCCCGCTCTCAATATTTTTACGACGCCTGCCGTTTTGCTTCTCCGCGCTTTAAAACATCCAGTATTTCATCGGAAAGCCGCGTAATGCTTCCCGCGCCTAGAGTAATCAACAAATCGCCTTCGCGCAGATTCGGAACGACGTGTTCCGCCGCTGTTTCCACTTTGCCGATATAATTCGCGTTTTTATGCCCGTATTTCTTAATGTTTTCGGTCAAAACTTCCGCCGTCACGCCTTCGAGCGGCGATTCGCTCGCCGCATAAATATCCGTCACGTAAAGCACGTCGGCGTTGTTAAACGATAAAGCGAACTCATCCATCAATTCGCGCGTTCGCGTATAGCGGTGCGGTTGAAACACGACGACCGTCCGCCTGCCGCCCGAACCGTTTTTCGCCGCCGAAAGCGTCGCTAAAATCTCGGTCGGATGATGCCCGTAATCGTCAACTACAGTAATTCCCGCTTCTTCGCCTTTAAATTGAAAACGGCGATTGGCGTTTCTGAAATTTATAAACGCTTCGGCGATTTTTTCAAACGAAATTTCCAGCTCCAGCGCAACGGCGGTCGCCGCCAGAGCGTTATAGACATTGTGCTGTCCGGGAACGGGCAAAACGATTTCGCCTAAAACCATTGTTCCTCTCAAGACCGTAAAAGTCGAGCCGAAAGCATCGTTATACTTGATATTGTGAGCCGAAATGTCGGCTTGCGCGGTCATGCCGTATGTGACGCGGCGACGCTTCATTTTCGGGATAATAAGCTGCACGTTCGGATCGTCGAGACAGATAATGTCGGCTCCGTAAAACGGAACTTTATTAACGAAATCGGTAAAGCACTGCACAACGTCGTCCATGCCTTTATACGATTCCATATGCTCTTTGTCGATGTTCGTCACGACGGAAATCGTCGGGTTCAGCATTAAAAAAGACCGGTCGCTTTCGTCGGCTTCGGTGACAAACCAATCGCTCGCGCCGAGACGCGCGTTCGAGCCGAGCATTTCAACGACGCCGCCGACAACCGTCGTCGGATCGACGCCCGCGTGTCCTAAAACAGTAGCGACCATCGAAGTCGTCGTCGTTTTGCCGTGCGTTCCGGCAACTGCTACCGAATAAGGCTTTAAGGTCATCAATTCAGCGAGCATTTCGGCGCGCGGAATAATCGGAATTCCTTTCTCGCGGGCAATGACGATTTCCGGGTTGTCCTCTTTAACCGCCGATGAATAAACGACAACCTGCGCCGCGCCGACGTTTTCCGCCCGGTGACCTTCGTATATGGTCGCGCCGGCGTTTTCCAGGCGATCCGTGTTTTTCGATTTTCGCAAATCCGAACCCGAAATACTGAAGTCGAGATTACACAAGACCTCGGCGATGCCGCTCATCCCGATGCCGCCGATGCCTATAAAATGAATGTTTTTTACGTGCCTGAACATATTTTTCAATTACGATTTACGAATCGCGAATGACGAACCGGTTAAAATGACTTTTGATATTCGCAACTCGTAATTCTAAATTCGTAATTGTCCTACTTTCCCCTTACCAAATCTTCAATTAAATTTACGGTCACTTC
The DNA here is from genome assembly GCA_025463125.1 of Acidobacteriota bacterium. Taxonomy (GTDB): domain Bacteria; phylum Acidobacteriota; class Blastocatellia; order Pyrinomonadales; family Pyrinomonadaceae; genus SXVE01. The sequence goes on from JAOAPX010000007.1 coordinate 23,789, forward strand.
CGCCGCGTCTTTTCTCGCCAGCTTTTTCGCCGCCGCTTCCATCTCCGAGATCAAAAACGGCGAATTTATCAAATTTATAATTTCCTTTGCCAGAGTTTCCCCGTTTAAATCTCTCTGCAAAATCATCCGCGCCGCTTTTGCCGTTTGCAGCGCCTCGGCGTTTTTGCGCTGGTGATCGTCAGCCGCAGTCGGAAGCGGAATCATGATCGAAGCTTTTCCCGCCGCAGCCAGTTCCGCGCAGCTGGTTGCGCCCGCCCGGCAAATTATCAAATCGCTTTTCGCAAATTCCGAAACCATATCCGATATATACGGTCGCACATCGGAAAAAGGCAGATCGGCGCGATTGTAAACTTCTTTGATCTTCTCGTAATCAAACTCGCCCGTCTGATGCGTGATCTGCAATCTGTCCTTAAACGATTGCAGATGATTTAACGCTTCGCCCATCGCTTCGTTTATCGCGCGCGCTCCCTGCGAACCGCCGAAAATCAAAAGGTTTACTTTTTCGCCGCGCGTTTTCGGCGCGATTTCAAAAAATTCCTTGCGAACCGGATTTCCCGTAACGATTCCCTTTTTCCCGAAAAAAGGCAGCGCTTCTTCAAACGTTAAAGCCGCTTTGGTAACAAACGGCGCGAGCTTTCGATTGGTAAAGCCGGGCAAAGCGTTTGAGTCCATCACAAGCGTCGGAATTCCCTGCAAGCTCGCCATAAAAAGAACCGGACCCGAAACATATCCGCCCGCGCCTATAACGACATCCGGCTTGTAATCTTTTATCACGCGCCGCGCTTCGAGAAAGCTTTTCGGCAGAATAAGTAAGCCTTTTATTTTGCCCGCCAAACCGACGTTTTTCAACCCGCTGCTGTTTATCAAAGAAAGCCGGAAATTATTGTCCGGAACAATTTTCGTTTCCAATCCGCGAGCCGTGCCGACGAATAAAACTTCCGACGCCTGATCGCGCCGCATAATCTCTTTCGCCACGGCTATTCCCGGGTAAATGTGCCCGCCCGTTCCTCCGGCGGCTATCAAAACCTTCATTATTTCAATCCAATCCGATTTTTTCTGCGTCGAACCGGCGATTCGGTCAAATCTTTTTCTTTAGAAGACGCGCCCGCATACTGCGAAACATTCAGCAAAATACCGACCGCGAAAAGCGTTAAAACGATCGAAGAACCGCCGTATGAAATGAACGGCAGCGGAATTCCTTTCGCCGGTAAAATCGAGATAACGACGCTGATGTTAAAAAGCGCCTGCACGATTATCCCTGTGATAATGCCGATGCTCAGAAGCATCCCGAACCGGTCGGGCGCGAGCAAAGCCGTTCGCGTTCCGCGCCACAAAAGCAGCCCGAAAGCCAGGACGATCGCCATCGTTCCGAATAAACCGAGTTCTTCGCCGACAACCGAAAAAATAAAATCCGAGTGCGGGTACGGCAGATAAAAAAGCTTCTGCTGTCCTTTGGCGAAACCTTCGCCGAGAATGCCGCCCGAACCGATGGCGTAGAGCGATTGGCAAACCTGGTAGCCCGCTCCCGCGCGGTTTTCTTCGGCGCACGGGTCGAGAAAAGCGATCAGCCGCGCAACGCGCCAGGGCGCGAAAATAAGCGCGCAAACGCCGCCGAAAAGCATCAAGGCGCCGACTGATGCGAGATGCAGAATTTTCGCGCCGGCGGCGAAATAAATGCTGACGAAAATGGCGCACAAAACAATCGTCGTTCCGAGATCGGGCTCGGCGAAGATCAAACCGCCTAAAATTACCAAAACTCCTATGCACGGCAAAACCGTTTCTTTTAAATCGCTGACCGTTTTCTCGTTTTTCGTTAAAAAATAAGCGAGAAAAATCGGCAAAGCGATTTTCGCGATTTCCGACGGCTGAAATGAAATTCCGGGCAATCTGATCCATCGTTTCGCGCCGTTTATCGCGCCGAAGCCGAAAACCGAGATCAAAAGCACGATTGTTACGGCTAAAATACCGTAAACGACCGTTTTGTTTTGGTAAAGACGATAATCAATCCGGCTCGTCAGATACATTACGAACAAACCGAAAACCGTAAAACCGAGCTGCTTGTAAAAGTATGTAAACTGGCTCGCGCCTTCGGTTTCGTTCAGCGCGATCATGGCAGAGGCGGAATAAACCATCAGCACGCCGAAAAGCGCGAGCCCGGCGGCAATCGCAAATAAAAACCAATCTATGCGAAGTTTCTTTACCATTTTCGTTTTAGTTTTGAGCTCCGCGACTCGCTTTACCGTTTAATCGCAAAACCGATTCCTTAAATACCGCGCCTCTTTCCTCAAAACTCTGAAACATATCGAAGCTCGCGCACGCGGGCGCAAGCAAAATCGCGTCGCCGCTTTCAGCCGCCGCAAAGCCTTTTTTCACCGCGTCTTCCATCGAATCGGCGAGAGAGATTTCAGCGTGATCTTTTAATTGACTTTCAATGTTTTCCGCGTCTTCGCCGATCAAAACGAGCGCGCGAACCGATTTTTCGATCAAAGGAATCAGCGGCGCATACGGCGCGTTTTTTCCGCGCCCGCCTAAAATCAGGACGGTTTTCCCGTCGCCTTCGCTCAAAGCTTCGAGCGCTTTTAATGTCGCGTCAACCGAAGTCGCTTTCGAATCGTTGTAAAACCGCACGTTGTCAATCTCGGCGACGAATTCGATGCGATGCTCGACGCCTTTGAAGTTCCTGACCGTTTCGCGCATCGAATCGGGCGAAGCGCCGCAAGCCAAACCGGCGGCAAAAGCAGCCAGTACGTTTTCGACGTTGTGCAGACCGCGCAGAAAAATTTCTTCGCGCGTGGTCAAAACCTTTTCTTTTCCGTTTGCGCGGCAAACCAAATCGCGACCGCGCAGAAACAAACCTTCTTCGAGTTCTTTTTTTACGGAAAACAAAACGACGTTGGCTTTTAATCCGCTCGCCCAGCTCGCCGTAATTTCATCGTCGGCGTTTAAGATCGCCACATCGTCGGCGGTTTGATTCATAAACAAACGATGTTTCGCGGCGGCGTAATCCGAGAAAAAGTCGTAGCGGTCGAGATGATTCGGCGTGACGTTCAGACAAATCCCGACCGTCGGGCGAAATTCTTTTATCGTTTCAAGCTGAAAACTGGAAAGCTCGCAAACGGTCCAGCCGTTTTCGCTCGAACTCTCCGCCAGGCTGATCAGAGGCGTTCCGATATTTCCGCCGATCCGCGTTTCGATTCCGGAACTTTTTAAAAGCTCGCCGATCAAAGTCGTCGTCGTCGTTTTGCCGTTCGAGCCGGTAATGCCGACGATTCTGCCTTTCGTAAATCTATACGCGAGCTCGACTTCGCCGATAACTTCGCCGTCTTTGCGATCGACATATCGCGCCGGAATCGAATTCGTCGGCACGCCCGGCGAAATAACGACCAGATCGATCTGGTCTAAAAGCCAGGAAGGAAGATTGCCGTCGATCAAACCGACTTTACGTTCTTTGAGCGCTTTGGCTGCGCCGGACCAGCTTTCGATCGGCTTTTTATCGTGCAAAGCGACGACGGCGCCGCGTTCCGCCAAAAATTCAGCCGACGCGACGCCGGATTTTCCCGCGCCTAAAACTAAAGATTTTTTTCCTTCCAAATCCATTTTGATCTTTGACTTTTACCATCTTTGATTTTTGACCTTTATTTTTTGACCTTTATTAAAGAAAGACCGAAAATCAAAGATTAAAAACCGTCATCTTAATTTCAGCGTCGATAAACTCAGCAGCGCGAAAAGTATCCCGATAATGACAAACCTGAAAACGATTTTCGGCTCTTTCCACCCCGACAACTGGTAATGATGATGAAGCGGCGCCTGCCGGAAAATTCGTTTCCCGGTGCCCGTGCTCCTTTTCGTAAACTTAAAATATCCGACTTGCAGCATCACCGAAGCCGCTTCCAAAATAAACACGCCGCCGATAAACGGCAGTAGAAATTCCTGCTTCGTTAAAATCGCCACCGTTCCGAGAGCTCCGCCGATCGCCAAGCTGCCGACGTCGCCCATAAAAACCTGCGCGGGCGGCGCGTTATACCATAAAAAGCCGAGACTCGCGCCGACCATCGCGCCGCAGAAAACCGTCAGTTCCGCCGCTTCCGGTTTGTGCGTGATGTCCAGGTAGGAAGACCAGCGCCCGTCGCTCGAAACATAACAAAGCGCTGTCAGCGCAGACATCGCTATAAAAGTGATGCTCGAAGCCAGTCCGTCCATTCCGTCGGTTAAATTCACGGCGTTAGACGACCCGAGCAGCACGAAAATGATAAAGAACAAATAAGGCACGGAATAAATCCAACTCACGCTCGTCGGATAATCCGAGATAGCCGTCGCCTTAAAAAATGGAATACTCAAATTCCACGGGTAATTTGCGACCCAGTAGAGACAGCCCCAAATGATGATTGCCGTCAGCAATTGCCCGACGATCTTTTGCCAGCCGGTCAATCCGAGACTGCGCTTCTTGACGATTTTTATATAATCGTCCGCAAATCCGATGGCTCCAAAAGCCAAAGTCGCGCCTAATGCGAGCCATAGATACAAACTGTCGAGCCGCGCCCAAAGAATAGTCGAAAGAAAAACCGCGGAGAGAATCAAAACGCCGCCCATCGTCGGCGTGCCTTTTTTCGCGTGATGCTCTGCCGAAAGCTCTTCGCGGATTTCCTGCCCGACTTTTAATTCGGCAAGTTTTCTGATTACTTTTCCGCCGAATAAAAGCGAGATCAGCAGCGCCGTAATCGTTGCCCAGGCGGTACGGAAAGTAACGTATTGAATAACGTTTAAGCCTTTGAAAAAATACGATTCGCTCATCGCGCCGTATTGCTTGAAAATGATTTGATATAATAAGTAATAAAGCATCAGCTTTGATTTTGGATTTTGGATTTTTAGATTTTGGATTTGCGGCGCGCCGCTTCTCGAAACCGCTTACCGCTTATCGCTTACTGCTCGCTTATCTCAAATCTCTCCAATATTTTTTCAACCACTTTTTCCGTCCGCACCCCGCGCGAACCTTTTACTAAAATCAAATCGCCCGATTTGATCTCGTTTATTAAAAATTCTCCGGCTTCGTCAGACGATCCGGCAAATTTCGAATCTCTTAAACCCGCATTTTGCGCGCTTTCGACCATTTCCCGCGCCAAACCGCGAACGCCGATCAAACAATCAATCCCGGCGCTCGCCAGTTTTTCGCCTGTTTCGCGGTGAATTTCCTTTTCCCGCGCGCCGAGTTCGAGCATTTCGCCGGCAACGACGATCTTTCGTTTCGCGTTTGCGCCGCCTTCGTTCAAAGTTTTAACCATCGAAAGAAGCGCGCTCGGATTCGAATTATACGAATCGTTTATAACCGTAAAACCTTCGGCAAAATGCAAAACTTCGCCGCGCTGCGGCGGCGGCGCGATCGTTTTCAAAGCGTCCGCGATTTCCCGGGCAGACATACCGAAGCTATATCCGACCGCCGAAGCGGCGAGCGCGTTTAGAACATTATGTTTTCCCGACAATGAAAAAATCACGTCGGCTGTACCGCCGGGTATAGATAAAGTAAACCGCATTTCACCGAACCTTGTCATTACGATATCCGTTGCCGTAACGTCAGCCTTTTGCTCGATTCCATACGTAACTGTTGAACCCTTTACGAGTTCGCGCATCGCAAGCACGCGCCGGTCGTCGGCATTTAAAACTGCCGTGCCGTTCGGCTTCATGCCTTCGACAAGCTCTGCTTTCGCTTTCGCCACATTTTCTATCGAGCCGAGATGCTCGACGTGAACCGGCAAAACGTTTAATTCGACGGCAATGTCCGGCGGCGTAATCCGGCACAAACGCGCGATTTCGTTGTTCGGCGTGGACATCCCCATTTCGAGAACGGCGACGTCGTAGCTTGCGTCCTGCGCCAGGTTCAAAACCGTTATGGGAAGCCCCAAGCCGTTATTGTAATTTTTAAGATTTCGCAGAACTTTTCTGCCTGAAGAAGCCAAAACGTGTGCGGTCAATTCTTTCGCCGTCGTTTTTCCGGCGCTGCCGGTAACGGCTACGACCGGCTTGTTCCATTCGAGATAAACGCCGTGCGCGAGTTTTTGAAAAGCCCGAATGGTATCGGGGACGAAAATTAATTTGTCAGAGTATTTACCAAGCTCCGCGCGGTATTCTTCGTATTTGTCCGGTCGGATGACGCAGGCGACAGCGCCTTTTTCAAAAGCCGAAACGGCGTATTTCGCTCCGTCTGCAAAATCGCCGTTAAAACAATTGTTTTGAAAATCAGGCTGCGAAAGCGCGAAAAAGACGTTTCCCGCCTGAACTTCGCGCGAATCGATAATAAACGAGCGCGCCTCTTCACCGAGCAGCGCCGGGTTCAGGCGGGAAGCATCCGCTTCCATATATTTAATTGCTGTTTCAAGTTTCAAGTTTTTTGTTTCGCTCGCTCGCCCGAAGATTTATTTTTCGTTTCCGCTTTCGGCTTTTCACTTGTTTGCGCCGTCGCTTTAGGTTTCGGTTTTTCTTTTACGCCTTTTTTGTCGCTTTCGACCGGCGCTTTATTTTCTTTTAAAGGCGCGCCGTTATTGGCTTCCTTAACGGGCTGCACCGTTTGAGCGGTTCCGGCGGTTTGATTGGCGGAATTTTGTTCGCCCGCAACCTGGTTTTCCGCTTCGCTCCAGCCTAAAATATTTTCGTTTACCGGCGGCACGAGGCTTTCCGTTTCCGAAGGAATTTGCTCAGCCGTTAAGGTTTCCTGCTGAATATTGCTGTCGGGAATAATGTTCATTTCCGGCAGAATCTGTTCGGCTATTTCGCGGAACACAGGCGCGGAAACCTGACCGCCGTCACGCGCTCCGCCCCTCGGTTCATCCATCACGACCGCAATGACGACTGACGGATTATCCGCCGGAGCCATTCCGATAAATGAAGAAACGTATTTGCTCGAATCAACTCTTTTCGTTTTTGCGTTAAATTTCCACGCGGTTCCCGTTTTTCCAGCCGAAGTGTAGCCGTTTAACTGAGCCCGCTTGCCGGTTCCCGCAACGACCACCTGACGCAGCATCGAGCGCACGTCGCGCGCAGTTTCAGCCGTAACAACCTGAGTTGGCTGCGGCTCGGTTGCGCTGAATACGGTACCGTCTGCTTGTCGGATTTCTTTGATAATGCGGGGTTGAACTCTAACGCCGTCATTGGCTATAGTCGCAAAAGCCGACGCCATTTGCAACGCCGAAACACCAATTTCATAACCGATCGACATCGAAGCCAAACTGTCGCCCTGCCAGACGCGCGGCGGGCGCACGATGCCGTTTGCTTCGGCGGGCAATTCGATGCCTGTCGGTTTTCCGAAACCGAATTTTTGAACGTATTCGAAGAACTTTTCCTTGCCGAGACCGAGCGCCGTTCTGATCGCCGAAACGTTGCTCGAAACCGCCATCGCATCTTTATACGACATAGAACTACGCGAATGATGATCGCTGAAGCGGTGCCCGGCGACATCGATCGTTTTGCTCGCAAAATGAATTTCCGCGTCGGCGTTTATCAGGTTTTCATTGACCGCTCCGCTGTAAGTCACAATCTTGAAAATCGAACCCGGCGAATAATTGTCGTGAATGGCGCGGTTGACGTAATTTTCTACGGAAAATTCCGTGTAGCGGTTCGGGTCGAAAGTCGGGTAATTAGCCAGCGCCAGAATTTCGCCGGTTTTCGGATCAAGCACGACCGCCATTCCCGATTTGGAATTAGAACTTTTAACTCCCGCGGCAAGCGCCTGTTCGACTTTGTACTGAATCGAATGGCTGACGGTTAAAACAACGTCTTTCGGCGGCTCGCGTTCTTCGGTCTCGTCAGATTCGTCGTAAACTCTGCCGTGCCGGTCGCGGTCCTGCCAGCCTTTTATAACCGCGCCGTGCAGATTCGATTCCTGAGACTGCTCGATGCCGGCGCTGCCGATGTCGTCGGCATTGCTGAACCCGATAATCTGCGCCGCTAAGGTTTGATACGGGTAACTTCGTTTCTGCTCTTCGCGCCAGTATAAACCGGGCGAGCGCGGCAAATCGAATTTTCTTAAATTTCGATCTTCGAGCTCTTCATTAATTTTATCGACCGCATTTTCGTCGAGCTTTCGCGCCAGCCAGACAAATCTTTTACCGTGCTCTTTGGCTTCTTTTAAGTTTTTTAAGATTTCGTTCGGTTTGACCTTCAACACGCCAGCCACCTGTTTTGCCGCGGCTTCGACGTCTTCGATTTCGCGCGGATCGGCGTAAAGCGATTTAACTTTAACGCTCATCGCCAGCGGTCTGTTGTTGCGGTCGTAGATCGTGCCGCGAAGCTGTTTGCTTTTAATTTGATCGCGCCGCTGGTTAAGAGCTTTGTCGCGCAGCGCTTCGTGTTGATTGATTTGCAGATGAACGAGTCGCACGCCGATGCCGCCGATCCACAAAATAAAAAACGCGACAATCAGCATAAACCGCGTAAAAGCCGTCTGCATGGGATTTTTTTTCTTTGTCTTTTTCGCTTGTCGGCGCATGTTTTATTTGTCTAATCGCTTTTGCTTGTTTTATTTAACTGTTTTAGCCTGCGTTTTTTCTTTCTGGTCGGAAGTTTTCTTCGCGTCCGAAGCTTTCTTTTCGGTTTTCGCGGGTTTGTCCGGCTTTGCAGGTTTATCGTCGGCTTTATTGGCGGAAGGCTGCGCCGGTTTTGTTTCGGCTTCAGGTTTTTCCGAAGGCTTTGTCGCGGCGTTTTTATCGGTCGGAGATTTTACGCCGGATTGCCCGTTGTTTCGATAAACCTCGATATTGCTTGCCGTCATCGTCGTCAAACCGATTTTTTTCGCCGCTTTTTTAATTTCAGACGGCGAAAGCGCGATTTCCTTTTCGAGAATCAACCGGCGTTTTTCGCTTTCGAGCTCATCGATCTGCCTGCGCAGCTTGGAATTTTTCATTCCGAACTCAATCGAAGAAAAATGCTGCCGCGCGGCTAAGAAAAAGCCGACAACCAAAATCAAACCAAAAAAGAGCGTCATTAAACCATAGCGCCACGGTATCGAGTTGCTTTCGCGTTTATGTCTTTTATTTGATTTGTTTTGCGGAAGGGTTCTTTTTCTCATAGAATTTTCAGGTAGTAGCGTGCAAATTTTTAGCTTAACTTCAAACAGGCTCGAAGCTTTGCGCTGCGGGCTCGCGGATTTTCCGTCGTTTCCGCTTCGCCTGAAATTACCGGCTTGCGCGTTAAAATTTCAATTCTCTTTTCAGCTCCGCAAACGCATTGCGGAATTCGCGGCGGACAGAAACATTTGCCCGAAAGCTTCTGGAAGTTTTGTTTAACGATGCGGTCTTCAAGCGAATGAAACGTAATTACCGCAAATCTTCCGTTCGTTTTCAAAACATCTATGCCGTCGCGCACGAAATCTTCTAAAATCTCCAGCTCGCGGTTAACGGCGATTCGCAAAGCCTGGAACGTTTTGGTCGCCGGATGGATTTTGTCCTTCTTGTTGTACCCGACGGCTTTTTCAACCGTTTCCGCCAATTCTCGGGTCGTTTTTACAGGCTCGCCGATCTCTCTTTTCCAAACGATGCGCCGGGCAATTCGTCGCGAAAGCCTCTCTTCGCCGTATTTGTAAATCAAATCGGCGATTTCCTCTTCCGATAAGGTTTCAAGCAGTTCGGCGGCTGTTTCCGTGTCCGAATCGGCATCCATACGCATATCGAGCGGCGCGTCGAAACGAAAACTGAAACCGCGCTCGCCCGTATCGAACTGAAGCGAAGAAACGCCCAGATCGGCTAAAACGCCGTTTACCTTTTCAATGCCCGCTTCGGCTAAAACCGTTTTGATTTCGGCAAAGTTCGAATGAAAAATCAGCACTCTTTCGCCGTATTTCGCCAGCCTTTCTTTTGCGTATCCGATGGCTTCGAAGTCCTGGTCGATGCCGATCAGGCGCACGTCGGGCGCGGCTTCAAGAATCGCCTCGGAATGCCCGCCCAAGCCGAGCGTCGCGTCAACATACACTCCGCCCGCTTCGGGCTGCAATAATCGAATGGATTCTTCAAGCAAAACGGAACGATGCAAATTTTCGGCGCTGTTTTTTAACATCTTCAAAGATCGCAGTTTTCTTGCAAATCCCTTTCGAGACACAAAATGCCCGCAGATTTCATTGTCAAACCTTTGCTAAACCACTGTTTTTTTGTTAGATTTTACGCGGAAACTTGAATGTTTTAGACCGTCCTGCCTAAAGATAATTATTTACTTTGTTTTCCGCGCGGCATCTTTAGAATTTCCTGGGGAAAAGTGCTTAAACTTTTAAACACATACTTTATCGAAAAATACCCGCCTGACTTTCAACTTTACAACCTGTTTATCAACTACTTGCAAGAATATTACGATTATTTTTCACCGACTGTCAAGAAATATTTCCACTTTTAATTAATCAACTGCTTAAATTTTTCGCCGCGTCCGAGGAAAGTTTTTTTATCGGATATAATAGTTTGAAATGCGAATTTCTTTTTATCGCCGCTTTACGATAAAGTGTAGTTTTTATATCGCTAATGAATCCGATTTTTTTCCAACTTCTAATCTTCGGCTTATCCGCCGCTTTTGCCAATGTTCTTGGCGGTTTAATTCTTTATCCGTCACAAATCCATAAAAATTACAAGAGACTTTTAAAGTATCTGCTCGCTCTCGGCGCGGGATTTATGCTGGCTGTGACGTTTTTTGAGATTATTCCGAAAACCGTCGTTATGTGGCAAAAAATCAACCCGAACGACAGCGAAAACCTCGCTATGCCGATGATTCTGCTGCTCGCCGGCTATCTTTTAACGCAGTTTTTCGAGCATACCATCGCGCCGCATTTCCATCTCGGCGAAGAAGTTCATTCCGATCACCTGATCTCGTCTCGCTCGGCTTACACGGCTATCGGAGGACTTTTAATTCACACTTTTTTCGACGGAGTTTCGATTGCCGCCGCTTCGCAGATCGATATCAAGGTCGGTTTCCTGGTATTCATCGCCATTTTCCTGCATAAATTCCCCGAAGGCTTCACGATCGCCTCAATGATCCTGGCGGCTGGAAAAGGGTTTAGGGAAGTTTTAATCGCCACGTCGATGGTCGGTTTAACCACTCTTGCGGGCGTATTTCTTTTTTATTTTATCGGCTCAAACTTCGATTCTTCGATCGCGTATGCGCTTCCGCTCGCGAGCGGCGTGACGCTTTACGTTGCCGCAAGCGATTTGATACCGGAAGTAAATCATCACGGAGGCAAGCGCCCGCTTGTCTCGTTCGCCGTTTTTGCCGGCGTTGCGCTGTTTTTTATGCTTCATTTCGTTTTGCACTCCCTGATCGAAAGTTAAAATAAAGTGTTAAGGTAAAAGAGCGGGAACTTTACACTCGATACTTTCGTATTCCTGTTAGATTTGGCAAAATCAATATTAATGAAAATAAAATTGGCATCGGCAAAAACAAAATCCTTTTTCGCGGTTCTAATTTTTTTGATCACGGCTAATTTCGCCTTTTCACAAAACGGCGAGCCGTTTTCCATCAATACTTCGCCTCTTCCGGCACCGACCGGTTATATTAACGATTACGCGGGCGTCATCGATGCGGCGACAAAGCAGCAGCTCGAACAGCGTCTCGAAACATTTAAAAACAGTTACAATCCGCCGATCGAACTCGCCGTCGCCGTTGTCAGAACGACGGGCGAACGCCCGATCTTCGATTATTCTCTGGCGGTCGCGCGCGGCTGGAAAATCGGCGCTGAAGCCGACGATAATCCGAGCGCGCTGCTTTTTATAGCCATCGACGACCGCAAATATTTCACGCAGGTCAGCAAAGATTTGGAAGACGAGCTGCCGGACGGCTTGGTCGGGCAGCTGCAAAGACAATATCTGGTTCCCGCTCTCCGCCAGCAAAATTACAGCAAAGGCGTCGCAGACACGATCGAAGCGTATATTCGAACAATCGAAGCGAGACAAAGCGGAGTTCCGGCAGCTTCGCCCGCGGGTGAAGAAATCAGCGGCGGGCAGGAAAAAGGCGGTAAATCTTCGCCTTGCAACATCGTGCTGTGTCTGATTATTTTATTTGTATTGATGCTGATAATTTTCAGCCGTTCGGGCAAAGGCGGCGGGCGCGGCGGACGAGGCGGTTTCGGCGGCGGCGGTTTCGGCGGCGGCGCAGGCGCGCTGCCCTGGATCATCGGCTCGATTCTCGCTAATTCCGGCAGCAGTTCCGGTTCTTCGGGCGGATTCGGCGGAAGCTCGGGCGGCGGCGGAAGCAGCTGGGGCGGATTCGGCGGCGGCGGCGATTTCGGCGGCGGCGGCGCGGGCGGAGACTGGTAAAAACACAATCGGACTAAAGACATTTACCGTTTATCAGGTTTGTTTTTAATGATAAATGATGAATGATAAATGAATATGAACAATCAATTTGCAGGTTTGATAGACGATTTGCGGTCGACACACGGCAAAAATTTAGCTTCCGTGATTTTATACGGATCTGCCGCGACCGAAGAATTTGTCCAAGACCGTACGGATTATAATTTATTAATCGCGCTGCACGAAATAACGCCGAAAGAGCTGAGAAACGCGCAGGCGCCGATGCGCGAATGGACGCGGCTCGGGCACCCGATTCCCGTCTATTTTACCGTTGAAGAGCTGAAAACGGCGGCGGACGTTTTCCCGATCGAATTTCATCAAATGGAACGCGCACGCAAAGTATTGTACGGAACCGACGTTTTGGCGAACATCGATATTTCAGATGAATATCTGCGTCATCAAACCGAATACGAACTGCGCAGTAAATTGATTTTGCTGCGCCGTCATTACATTCCGGTTTCGACTTCGGTGCCGGGTTTGCTGAATTTGATGTCGGAAAGTCTTTCGAGTTTCGCGTCGCTGTTTCGAGCCGCGCTTTTGCTGAAAGGCATCGAACCGCCGGCAGGCAAACGCCAGATTCTGGCTTTAACGGCGCAGCATTTGAATGTGAGCGGCGCGACGTTTGAAAAGGTTTTTAACATTCGTGAAAATAATTACGCGCGCTCGCTCGACGAAGTATCGGCTAACGAGCTTTTCAGCGATTATATGCGCGATATTGAAAGAGTTATCGCGGCAGTGGATAATTTGGAGACATCGTAAATTGTAATTGTTAATGGTTAATCGTTGATTCCTACTTAAAAGGCACGATTAACAATTAACGATTAACAGCTAACAATTAACTATTTATGAGGAGCAACACAATGAAGAGATTTATTTTATTGACAGTTACATTAATTGCCGCTTTCGGATTAAGCGGTTGCAGTTACAACGAATTGACTGGACAACAACAGGGAGTTAGAGGAAAATGGGCAAACGTCGAAAGCGCTCTGCAGCGCCGATCCGATTTGATTCCGAATCTCATTAAAGCCGCACAAATGTCCGGTATTCAGGAGCAGGAAGTATTTGGACAGATCGCTGACGCGCGCTCACGACTCTTAAACGCAACGGAGGCGGCTCCGCAGGGAGAGGACGGCGATAAAACGCCTGAACAAAGACAAGCGATTATCGAAGCTAATAACAGTTTCGGCGGAACGATCGGCAGGCTTTTAAGCTTGCAGGAAAGCTACCCGCAACTGCGTTCGAACGAAGCTTTTATGAACGTTCAAAACGAGCTTTCCGGTACGGAAAACCGTATTAACGTCGCGC
>JAOAPX010000009.1 GCA_025463125.1 Acidobacteriota bacterium
GCGTCATTCAGCACATTTGCGAAGGCGAATACGTCGTTACGCACTGGGAAGTTGACGGCATATTCGGCATAATTTCTATTTTGCAAAAATTCCGCGTCGAAAACGGGAAAATTACCGAGGCTTTCGGCTATTTCGATCCGAAACCGATTCTTGGAAGTTGAAAGGGAAAAAGTTGCCGAGTCGCAGGGTTACAGAAACTTGTAAATACTTAAAAAGGTTTGATGACTTTAAAGTTTACATAATTGAAAAACGTTAGAAAGCCGCTGAGTTTTTCAGCCTTTTTCGGTTATTTGCAGCTCCGCCACTCCCGGCGCGTCTCGGCAGTTTATTAATTTATGAATTCAGAAGAAATTTTAGAACAATTTAAACGCGCAAACGCGCTTTTGGAAGGACATTTTATTTTAACGAGCGGTTTGCACAGCCCGAAATATCTACAGTGCGCGCTCGCTTTGCAGCATCCGTCGGACGCGCGGCGATTCGGGCAGGCAATCGCCGAACGTTTCGCGAATGAAAATATCGAAACGGTCGCCTCGCCCGCTATCGGCGGTTTAATAATCGGCTATGCCGTCGCGCAGGCGTTAAACGCGCGTTTTCTCTGGACGGAACGCGAAAACGGCGTGATGACTTTGCGGCGCGGCTTTTCGTTAAAGGAAAACGAGCGCGTTTTAGTAGTCGAAGACGTTATCACGACCGGCGGCTCGACGCGCGAATGCATCGAAGCGCTGGAAAAAAACGGCGCGAAAGTTCTCGGCGCGGCTTCGATCATCGATCGCTCGAACGGCGGCGCCGATGTCGGCGTTCCGCGAATCGCTTTGGCGAGTCTAAACGTTCCCGGTTATAAATCCGAAGATTGCCCGATGTGCGCGCGCGGCGAAATCGCCGTCAAACCGGGCAGCCGAACCGCCGCTAAAGCATAACCGTTTCAAAATCATGAAAGTTTTAAATCAGGTAAAAGATTTCCGGCGCGAAGCTCTCCGGAAATGTTTTTCAAAAAGATGCGCTGAAACGGGCAGAAGAGCCGGGTTTGGAAATGCCTGTCAATTGCGAAAGATTTTCGAGCTGCCGTATCCAAAAGTTAAAAAATGAATTTCAAACTTCTCATTCAATACGACGGCACGGATTTTCACGGCTGGCAAATTCAGGGCAATCAGCGCACCGTGCAGGGCGAGCTTCAGAGAGTTTTATCTTTGCTCGAAGACAGGGACGTTCACGTTGCCGGTTCGGGCAGAACGGACGCGGGCGTTCACGCCGAAGGTCAGGTGGCGACCGTTAAAATTATCAGGTCTTTTACGCCGGAAAAACTGCGCGGCGCGCTCAACGGGAATTTGTGGCGCGATGTGCGCGTGCTTCAAATCGAAAAGGCAAGCGATGATTTTCACGCGCGATTTTCGGCAAAGGGAAAAACTTATCTTTACCGCGTTGTTAATTCGCCGGTGATTTCTCCGTTTTTGTGCCGCTTCGCTCATCACGACGCGCGTCCGCTCGATGTCGGAAGAATGAGCGACGCGGCGCGCCTGTTTCTCGGCAAACACGATTGGACGGCTTTTTCGAATGCGAATTCCGATGCTGAAAGCCGCGTGCGGACGATTACGGATATTTCGGTCGAGTCGCACTGGAGCAGCCAGGCAAACGCCGCAATCATTGAATTTCGCATCACCGGCGACGGCTTTTTGCGTTATATGGTGCGTTCGATCGTCGGCACTTTGCTCGAGGTCGGGCGCGGCGAAAAAGATTTTGATACAATTCAGACGGCGATTGTCGGCGGCGACAGAAAATTGGCGGGCGCGACGGCTCCCGCAAACGGGCTGACTTTGCTGAAAGTTTATTACGAATGACGCGCCGCGGGCAGATTCCCGTGAATTTATACGGATTTTTATTTAATATCCGGGCGCGGATGGCGGCTGAATTTATGTTAATTTATCACATTGTTACGCCCGAAATCTGGGAACAATTCAAAGACGAAAACGAGTATCGAGCCGAAAGCCTGCAAACCGAGGGCTTTATTCATTGCAGCTACCGGAATCAGCTGGAAGATGTGCTCGAGCGATATTATAAAAACGCTTCGCGCGTGATTATCCTGCACATCAATCCGCATTTGCTGACCTCGGAGCTGATCGCCGAAGTTTCGACCAACAGGGAAATCTACCCGCACGTTTACGGCGTAATAAATAAATCATCAATCGTCAATGTCGAAGAAAGAAGTCTTTAAAATCACATTTTAACTAAAACGAACCCGTATATTTTTTAATTATTTCGGGTTTATCTGTTAAAATCTGTCATTTCGTAAGTTATAAAAATGGTCGAAAACTTTGCCAAAGTCGTTAAGCCCGCTTCAAAAGAAGCGGAATTGCTTGCAAAAATTGATTTTGCGCGTCTTCCGCAGCACATCGCCGTAATTATGGACGGCAACGGGCGCTGGGCGAAACAGCGCGGCAAACCGAGGATTTTCGGTCATCGCGCCGGAGCCGAATCGGTTCGCGCGATTCTCGACACGTGCGCGCGCCTACAAATCAAAGCCGTCACGCTTTACGCGTTTTCGACCGAAAACTGGAAGCGCCCCGAAGACGAAGTTTCCGGCTTGATGCAGATGCTCAAGCTTTATCTGAAAAAAGAATTAAAAACGGTTCACGGCAACAATATAAAGTTTCAGGCGATCGGTAAAATCGAAGGTTTAGGCGAAGATTTGCAAAAACAAATCGCCGCCGCGATGAAATACACCGAGAAAAACACCGGAACCGTTTTAAGCGTCGCGCTCAATTACGGCGGGCGCGCGGAGATAACCGAAGCCTGCAAAAAAGCCGCGCTCGATTTTCAGAGAAACGGCAGATCGCTCGAAGAATTAACCGAAGCCGACATTGAACGCAATCTGTACACGCACAATTTGCCGGAAGTCGATCTGATGATTCGCACAAGCGGCGAATACCGCATTTCAAATTTTCTGCTGTGGCAGCTGGCTTACAGCGAAATTTACGTAACCCCGACACTTTTCCCAGATTTCCGGCGCGAAGAAGTTTTCAAAGCGATTTTGGATTTTCAAAACCGCGAACGCCGTTTCGGCGGAGTTACGGCGCAAAGCTAAGCGCAAAGATCGCTGTGTGAAAATCGTCTTTGCCGCGAGCTGAACGCGGTTTTTACAACAATATTAAAAAAGACAAAGAAAACATATATGATCGCTTCAATCTTAACCCTTTTATGAACAGTCGCTTATTAACCGCCCTGGTCGCGCTCCCGGTTTTAATTTTATCAATCATTCTGCCGTATTTTTTGCCCGGTTACGCTTCGGCAAACTGGCTGTTTCTCGTAATTGCGGCGCTCGCGCTAAGCGCGGGGCTTTTCGAGTTTTACACGTTTACGAAAAAGCTCGAACTGAAAGCCGATGCGGGCATCGGGTATTTGGGCGCGGCGGCGCTGTTCGTCGCTTTTCTTTTTGACGCGCCCGCGAAAGCGCCGGAACTTTTGATTCTGACGGTGGCGCTGTTTCTGATTTTTGTTTTAATCACGCAGATGTTTCGTTTTCAGAAGGATTTTTCGAAAATGTTAACCGGCGTCGGCGTGACGGTTTTAGGCGTTTTGTATGTGGCATTTTTGGGCGGATTCATCATCGCGATGCGCAGCGGTTTCGAAACTTCGGCGGTTCCGTATCTTTCGACAAAACTGCTCGCCTTTTTCTTTACGGTCGGGATGGGCGCGGACGTCGGCGCGTATTATATCGGGAAAACTTTCGGCAAGCGCAAACTGATTCCGAAAGTTTCGCCGAATAAAACATGGGAAGGCGCGATCGGCGGACTCGTTTTAAGCTCGATTTTCGCCGCCGTCGCTTCGTTCTGGTTTTTCCCGGAATTGCCCGTTAAATTTTCAATTCCGCTGGCGATAGTTTTAACCGTCGTCGGAATATTAGGCGATTTAGCCGAAAGCGCGATGAAACGCGGCTCGAACGTGAAAGACGCGGCGAGCATTTTGCCCGGACACGGCGGATTGCTCGACAGATTGGACAGTTTGCTTTTTAGTGCGCCTATCTTGTATTATTTTGCACGGTTTTACTTTTACTATTAAAAAGTTTTTATGAACGCGGTTCGGTTTAACGACGATAATAATTGATTGGCGCGAGCGTTTAATTTTTGACGTTCCGCCTTTCGTTTATCGCAAAATCGAAAGGCGTTTTTATTTTGCAGGCAAAAAGGTGAAAAACGAATAACTAAAAGTGAAAAATGCTTTCGCTTTAATATTATTTGTTATTCGCTATTCACTATTCACTAATTTATGTTGGACGTTTTAGGAAACTTGGAAAGAACTCATTCGTGCGGCGAGCTGCGCGAATCTAATGTCGGCGAGACGGTTGTTTTGATGGGCTGGGTGGCGAAAAAGCGCGACTTTGGCATTTTTACGTTTATTGACCTGCGCGACCGCGACGGCGTAACGCAGATCGTCGTCAGCGAGGAAACGGCGAAAGAGGCGCACGCGAAAGCGAAAAATCTGCGCGGCGAATACGTCGTCGCCGTCAAAGGCGAAGTCGTTTCGCGCGACGAAGGAACGCATAACGCAAAGCTCGCGACCGGCGACATCGAAGTCAAAGTCGGCGAGCTTTTCATTTTGAACGACGCGAAAACGCTGCCGTTCCAGCTCGAAGTAGCCGGTTCGGAAAATCTCGCGAGCGAGGATACGCGCCTGAAATTTCGTTATCTTGATTTGCGCCGCCCGCAATTGCAGCAGAATATTCGTATGCGCGCCCGCGCCGTCGGCAAAATTCGCGAATATATGGACGGCTTGGATTTTATCGAGATCGAAACGCCGATTCTTTTGAAATCTACGCCCGAAGGCGCGCGCGATTTTATCGTTCCGTCGCGCATTCACACGAGCAAATTTTTCGCTCTGCCGCAATCGCCGCAGATTTTAAAACAGCTTTGTATGATTTCCGGTTTCGATAAATATTATCAAATCGCCCGCTGTTTTCGCGACGAAGATTTGCGCGCCGACCGCCAGCCGGAATTTACGCAGCTCGACGTCGAGATGAGTTTTGCCAATCAGGAAATGGTTTACCGCGTCATCGAAGGAATGTTCGGCAGCGTTTTTCGTTTGATCGGCGTTGAATTGCCCGGGCAGTTTCCGCGCCTGACTTACGCCGAAGCGATGCGCCGCTACGGTTCCGATAAGCCGGATCTGCGTTTTGAAATGGAATTGCAGGATTTAAGCGGCAATTTTGCAGACACGGATTTCGCGCCTTTCGCTTCCATCCTGGCAAACAAAGGCGAAATCAAAGCGCTCGTAGTAAAAGGAAAAGCCGATTATTCGCGCAAAGTTACCGACGATTTGCAGGAATTCGTCAAACGCTACGGCGCGACCGGTTTGGCGTGGATAAAAGTCGGCGATGAAATCACTTCTTCGCTTTTGAAAGTTCTGGGCGAAGCGAAAATTGCGGAGCTCGCTTCGAGCGTCAACGCCGAAAAAGGCGATTTGGTTTTGATCGTCGCCGGTAAAAAATCCGTCGTCGCGGCAAGTCTCGGCGCGCTCAGAATCGAAGTCGCCAAGCGCGAAAACCTGATCGACCGCACGGCTTACAAACCGCTTCTCGTGACGGAATTTCCGATGTTCGAATACGACGAGGAAACCGGGAATTACGCGGCGGCGCATCACCCGTTTACATCGCCGATGGACGAAGACTTAGAGCTTTTTAAACGCGCAATCGAAACGGACGAGCGCGAGCTTTTCGGGCAAATTCGCGCCAAAGCTTACGACGCCGTAATTAACGGCTACGAATGCGCGGGCGGTTCGATTCGAATTCATCAAAAGGAAATTCAGGCTTTGAACTTCAAAGCGCTCGGGCTTTCGCCGGAAGTCGCTCGCGAACGTTTCGGGTTTTTCCTCGACGCGCTCGAATTCGGCACGCCGCCGCACGGAGGCTTCGCCGCCGGAATCGAGCGAACCTGTATGATTCTCTGCGGCACGGAAAACATCCGCGACGTGATGGCGTTTCCGAAAACCGCTTCGGCGCAGGATTTAATGATGGATTCGCCGGGCGAAGTCGACGACGCGCAATTGAAAGAGTTGGGAATAAAAATCGTTGAATAAAAACAGGGCAAGATGTATTCTTGCCCTGTTTTTTATGAACAGCGTTTGAGTTTACCGCATTTTATTCGCTTTGCCGGCGCCTCTGAATTTAGCGGCGGTTTGCTTTTTCGCGGCGTTTTTATAATGCGCGTTTATGAAGATTGCAGCGTTGCGTTTAATCAAAACTAAGCTTGTGACGGTGCGGGTGATTTAAGAATTTCCTTTGTGAAATCATTAATATATTTAATGATTGACTCGTTATTACTTGCATTCTTTCTTCCGGGCATAACGCTTTTACGAAATCGCAGGAAGCTTCAAACGAAACTTTTTGATTGAATTTTTCGAACTAAATTCAACTTGATGTCGTAAAATTTAACTATTATGGCAAAGAACAAATTTGATACGAATCCGCTCGATCCTGATTTTCCCGCAAAAGCGCGTGAAGCTCAAACGAATGCTTTGCCGAAAAACAGCTTTGAAACCGGCGAGATTCCGCCGTCTTCGGTGACCGAAGAGCAAACCCGGCGCTTTGAAAGCAATCATTTCGACGCTTATCAATCTCCGTACAACGGTCAGAACATTCCCGCGAACTATCGTGCGGCAAGCCTCGCCGATATGAACAAATCTTCTTCGCGCAAGGTGGCGGGCATCGGTTTGCCCGAAAATATTCTGACCGCGCTGCCGTATATTCCCTGGTATATCGGTCTGATCGCGGGTTTGATTATCCTTTTTGTCGTGCCGAAAAGCGAAACAAAAGTTCGTTTTCACGCGGCGCAGGGCTTGGCGGCGCATCTGGCGATTTTGCTCGTCAGCGCGATTTTAAGCGGCGCCGGCAAAATTACCGACATCGCCGATTGGGGAAATGCTATTTTCCAGATCGTGACGATGATAATGCTGATCATTTTCGCCGTTAAAGCGTGGCAGGGAAAACCCGTCCACATCGAAGCGGTTGACGATTTGACCGAATGGCTCGAAGAAAAAATCAAACCGAAAGATTAATTCCGCCAAAGTTTACCGGAGAAACGGCGCGAGCAGGCTCAGCATTACGATAATCAAAATCGCTCCGAAAACGTCCAGAAGAATCCCGTAACGCACCATTTTCATTAAAGGAACGTAGCCGGAACCGTAAACGATCGCGTTGCACGGCGTAGAAACCGGCAGCATAAAACCGAGACTCGCGCCGAACGTCGCGCCGAGAGCGGGAATCAAAGGGTCGGCTCCCTGCGCCTTTGCAATCGCGATAACGACCGGGACGACCATATTCGCCGAAGCCGTGTTCGAAGTGGTTTCGGAAATAATAACGGCAACGAGAACGGCGGCTACGAGAAGCCCAAATTCTCCGCTTAAAGGCAAAAGTCCCGTAAGGCTGACGCCGATCGATTCGGCAAGACCGGTTTGAAACGAAAGCACGCCGAGTGCGAATCCGCCGCCGTAAAGCAGCACGACGCCCCAATCGATTTTCACCGCTTCGTTCCACGTTATAGCCTTTTCGCCTTTTGCGTTTCCGGGCAGCAAAAACAATAAAACCGCGCCCGTAATCGCGCCGACCGCTTCGGGAAGCCGTGCGTTTATCGCTTTGTAAAGCTCGCTCGAGTCGCCGACGAAAAGCGCCACCAAACCGGAAAAAATCCAGAGCGAGATCGCCGTTCCGAAGGCGAATACCGTTGATTTCTGCGCGCGCGTCCACGCGCCGAGATTGTTTTTGGCGCGCCGTATCATTTCGGCGCTGCCTTCGATCTCTTTTACCCCGGCGGGCGCGAGATAATTCAAATAAAAATAAAGAAAAATGTATAAAACGATAACAATCGGCACTCCGATCATCATCCATTTGAAAAACGAGATTTCGGCGCCGATGAGCTGGCGGATAAAACCCAATCCGATAACGTTCGGCGGAGTTCCGATCGGTGTCGCGAGCCCGCCGATCGAGGCGGCGAACGATGTGATAAGCATCAGCGCCGTCGCGTAATTGCGGTTGATTTTTACGCCTGTTTCTTTTTCCTGCTTAAACAGAAAAGCGATGATCGACATCCCGATGGCAAACATCATCGCGGTTGTCGCCGTGTTGGAAATCCAGCCGGAAATAAACGCCGTGACCGCGCCGAAAGCGAACAAAATCCGGGACGGTCGCGCGCCGATCCATTTTAAGGACAAAACGCCGTAAGCGAAACGCTTGTCGAGATCGTGCAGAAATATCGCCCGCGCCAGGATAAACGAGCCGATAAACAAAAACATCAAAGGGTCTGCAAACGGCGCGAAAACTGTCCGCGCGTCCGCCACCTTCAGTAAAACGCACAGCGACGCTCCGATCAAAGCCGTGACCGGCATCGGCAGACTTTCGCAAATCCACAAAACGATGATTGTCGCGATCACCGCCGCGAGGCTGTGCGCTTCGGGTTTAAGATTTAAAGGAGCGAAAAAAATCGCCAGAAAAACGATTGGCGCGAGAAAAAATCCCGCGCGGTTGCGCCACTGCTCAAAACGAGCTTCTGCCGGGCTGATAACTTCTCTTATATCAAGTTCTTCTTCAATTAAGGACATTTTTTTAAATATTTTCGACTGTTAGATCGGCGCGTTTTTTTTCACCGCGCAGTTTAAAGATTGCCGCAAAAATCAGATAAATTGCCAGCGAAATCAAAGCGAGCGATGCCGCGCCGTTGACAAACTTGATATCGAAACCGTTTGCCGCCTGAAAATTTCCGATGACCATATTCGTCAGAGCCCAGAGCGTGATCGCCAGCACAAAAAGCATCGGCAAAAGCGTAAATGCAATGCGCTGCCGCGCCTGATAAAGCCAAACTGTTATAGAAAGCAAAGTTAGCGCCGCGAGCATCTGATTCGACGCTCCGAACAGCGTCCAAAAGTCGTTCCAGCTTCCTTTCGGCGCCATTATCGCGCAGATAAACGGTACAAAAATAGTAGCAAGAGTCGCTGCCGTTGCGCCAATCCTGCCTTTCAATCCGAACAATTCCTGAACGATATAACGACCGAGCCTGAGGCTTACGTCGAGCGTGTCGAAAACAAAAGTCGAAAAAGCCATCGCGCCGAACGTGACGGCAAACGGCAGATTTTCCTTGCCGATGAGGATTGTCAGAAATTCGCCGATGCCGTTGCCGTAAATCTTGCCGGGCGAAACGCCTTTTGCCGCGTCCGATGCGATAATCATAATCGTGACGAGCGCGATAAAAGCGACGAATCCTTCAGCCAGCATCGCGCCGTAACCGACCGATTTCGCGTGCGATTCCTTGTCGATCTGCTTAGACGTCGTGCCCGAGCAGACAAGCCCGTGAAAACCCGAACACGCGCCGCAGGCGATCGTCACGAAAAGAAACGGGAACAGCATTCCGGTCATTCCGCCGATGTCCCAGGATTTGAAAGACGGCTGCTGAATTTCGTAGCCGCCGAAAAAGATGCCGATAACGCCGACCGCAATCGCCGTGTAAAGAATAAAGCCTCCGAGATAACCGCGCGGCTGAAGAAGCGCCCAAACCGGAACGAGCGATGCGGCGATGCAGTAAAGCAGAATCAAAATCGCCCAGCTCGTGTGATCGAGCAGAAAAACGGTTGAAAATTTTGTTCCGAGGTAGGAAAGCGCGAAAGTCGCGGGAACGAAAACGATTGTCGAGAGCCAGAGCGGCGGCTTTAGATATCTTTCAACCAAGCCGAGAACAATTGATAACCCGAGATAGGCTATGCTGGCGAAAGCGACCGCGCCGCCCGGATTAAATCCGGAAGCGTTTTGCAGCGCTTCATCGCCCGCCACGAAAGTTCCCGCCGTAATGTCCGTAAAAGCGACAATCACATAAATGAGCGCGATCCATATAAACGCCATCATCGCCCGACCCGCGCCGTTTCCGAGTTTTTCGCGCGTGATTTCGGCTATCGACTGCGCGCCGTGCCTGACCGAAGAAGTCAGCGAAGCGAAATCGTGAACCGCGCCGATCAAAACAACGCCGAGCCCGATCCATAACAAGCACGGAAGCCAGCCGAACGCCTGACACGCGATGATCGGACCGGCGATCGGACCGGCTGCCGCGATCGCCGAAAAATGCTGACCGAACAGGTAAAAAGGTTTCGTCGGGATAAAATCTTCGCCGTCGTTGATTTTATTGGCGGGCGTTTGGCGCGAATCGTCTAACCGGAATTGTTTTTCAATCCAGCGCCCGTAAGCGAAATAACCGAACACGAGCCAGATTAAAAAGACTATTGCTAAAACGGCGAGCATAAATTTTCTCCGAATTGGTATATGGAAAGCCGGAAGTGCAATAAATTTACGCTAAGTTAATATTAAAAAACAAGTTATTACCGCAGATATATGACTTAAAACATAAAGACTTTCAAAGCCGAACTTCTTAAAAGGTTTTATTTTTTTCGTGTGAATCCGTGCTGATCTGTGATTAAATTTTCTTATGAACAGCGAAAAATCTTTACAGGAAACTTACGCGCCGGAAGGCATTTGTTTCGGCTGCGGCGTGAAAAATGAGAAAGGTTTGCAAATTAAAAGTTTTGCGAGCGAAAACGGCGAAGAAGTTACGGCTCTCTGGCAGGCGGAAGAGCATCATCAGGCGTTTCCCGGAATGCTTTCGGGCGGAATCGTCGGGACGCTTCTCGATTGTCATTCGAACTGGACGGCGGCGCATCATTTGATGCAAAAGAGCGGCAAGACCGAGCCCGACTGCACCGTGACGGCGAATTATTCGGTTAAACTTCTGCGCCCGACGCCTTTTGACGCGACTATCAAACTCGTCGCCCGCGTCGTCGAATCGTCCGGAGATCGCGCCACAATCGAAGCCGAATTGATTGCCAGCGATAAAGTTTGCGCGACGTGCAGAGGCTTGTTCGTCGCCGTCAAAGAAGGTCATCCGGCTTATCATCGCTGGTAATTTCTAAGCGATTTTGTTCATCTGCGCGGCGTAATCCCGGGTTAGCCCGAGGCGTTCGAGCCAGAGCGATTGTTCTCTCATTAATTCCGGCAGGTAAACAACGTCGGCGAGCGCGTAATGAACGAGCTCGTCCGTCCAGACGCCGTCCCAATTACGGTTGAATTTGGCGCGCTGAGATTTATCGAGGTCAACGGCAAAATGCCTGTAAAGCGTTTCGGCTAAGCTCGCCGATTGATTTGCGCCTTTGGTTAAAAGCTTTTCGGCAATCATCGTGCAGAAAAGCTTCTGCACAGCGTAGCCGTTTTCGCGCAAAAACTCGAGATCGAATTTCGCGTTGTGAAAAACTTTAGTAATATTTGGATTTTCCAGAATCTCGCAGAGTTTTCCGAGCCGAACGCCTTCGGAAATCGGGATTAAAACATTGTAATCGCCGTCGGAAAACTGCACGGAAAAAAGTCGCCCGTTTCGCGCCGAAAGCGAAGAAGTTTCCGTATCGCAGCCGATTTCAGCCGCTGCCGCTAAACGTTCGTAAGCCGTTTCGATTTCACGCGCCGAACGCGCCACTATTACTTTCACGCTTTATTATTGTAATTCACTCAACAACCAGTGAAAAATGCGCTAAGCTGTTTAACGAGAATATGTCAGAAAATTTAACCGAAGTCGAAGCCAGAATCGTCGGCGCGCTGGTCGAAAAACAATTGACCACACCCGAATATTACCCTTTAACCTTAAACGCCTTGACCGCCGCCTGCAATCAAAAATCGAACCGTGATCCGGTCGTTTCTTTCGACGAGGAAACCGTCACGCGTTCGCTGGAAAATCTGCGCGAAAAAAATCTCGTTTACGTTTTTTACGGAAGCACGAGCCGCGTTCCGAAATACAAGCATATGATGCCGAGCGTTTACGAACTCGAGCCGTCGGAAGTCGCCGTCGTCTGCGTTCTGCTGCTTCGCGGCGCGCAAACGCTCGGCGAATTGCGCGAGCGCACCGGCAGGCTGTACGAGTTTTCCGGCATCGGCGAAGTCAATGAAACGCTCGACCGCTTGATGCACCGGGATCAGCCGCTGATCGTCAAACTCGAGCGCCAAGCCGGACAAAAAGAAGCGCGCTACGCGCATCTTCTGTGCGGCGAAGTGACGGTTTCGAGCCAACCGGGCACTATGCCCGGAGCCGTTTCAATGAGCAGGCAAGCGGGCAGCGAGCGAATTGCCGAACTTGAAAAAGAATTGGAAGCTTTAAGAAGTGAATTTAACGATTTCCGGCAAACTTTCGAAGAATTTAGAAAGCAGTTTGAATAAAAATATCTTGCTTGTGGAAAGCAGGCGAAAAAACGAGAAAATAAAATTACTGGAAATTACATTAAAATATTTGCCGTTAAAACTTTGCGCCTTAGCGCCTTTGCAGGAAATCAAGAAAATCCCGCAAAGGCGCTAAGGCGCAAAGAAAAGCCTGTGGTTTTTGTTGACGCTTAATTTGTAAAAGTAAGTTTTGAATTTTTTTTTCGCGATCTTCGCTTACTTTCGCGGGCAAAATGTTCTATTTGCCCCAAACGCCGATTCGTCTCTGGACGAGTTTTTCGACTTCCATCGGAACGCCGTCGGCTCGCGCCTGGCGGATGAACTCGGAATTGATGTTGAAAATCTTCATCTTGACCAAATCTTCAATCCCTATATTTTGAAATCCTTCGCTGCGAACGCCTGTGATAAATTCGGGCGTAATTTTGAAGATTCTCATTTTAACAATTGATTCGAACGGTTCGTTTGAAAATCCGGCGGCGTTTAATTCTCGCAGAAACCCGGCATCGATTTTAAAGATTCGCGCCTTAACGAGTTCTTCCATTCCGAGATTCGGAAAACCGGAATCTTTCATTTCGCGCATAAATTTCGAATCGACTTTGAAAATCGCCGCTTTGAAAAGATCGTCGACGTCGAGCTGTCCGAAATTAGCCGAAAGCAGATCGTCGGCTAAAGCCGTCGTTACGTTAATCATCGCGGCGGCGAAAAGCTTGTTTTCCGAATTGCCTTTTGCCGCCGGTTTTTCAAAATCGAAACCGCGCGTTTTCATCCCGGCGATAAAATTCTGATTCGGCGTAAAGCGGTATGTGCCCGAGCCTTTCCCGTCGGCGAAAGCGCCTTCGCATTCGATTGTTCCGGCTTCGCGCGCGATTGAAAACCTAACGGCTGAAGAGCCCGCGATTTGCGCTTCGGTCAAGCCCTGCAATTCGCTCAAATCAAAGCCCGAACCGGACGAACTGTTTCTGTGTTGATCGGAATCGCGCGAGAAATTCAGCTGAATTTTTCCCGCTTTCGCTGCCGCGTCTTTCGATCCTTCCTTTACCGTTCTGTTAGAAGCTTTCCATGTGCCTGTCTGGACGGTTTGCGCGGCAATAACGTAAGAACCGATGACAAAAACGATCAGGCTTAAATTAAATAGCGAGCGAATCATTGATTGAAAATTTTGAGTCATAAAAACATCTCCTGGAATTAAAAGTTTTTCGATAGCGTTCAAAGGAAAAACACCGCAGTGGAAGCATTTATGACAAAAATTTTGCAATCAAAAATTTTCGAGATGAAAACAAAGCTTTTCGAGCTGAAAACTCTTTTTGAAGGGAATTTAAGCGGTAAATTTACGAAGCCAATCTTTCAAATTTTTCGCCGGTCAATCGAAAGTTGATATTTTCGTCATCCGGTTCGGCGCCGATCTTTTGATAAAAATCAATGGCGGGCGTGTTCCACTTGAGCGCCTGCCAGTCGAGACGCTGAAAGCCGTTTTCTTTCGCTGATTTTGCCGCTTCTCGAAGCATCGCCAAGCCCAAACCTTTTCCGCGAAATTCGCGTTTGACGTATAAATCTTCAAGATAAAGGCTGCGTTCGCCGCGAAAGCTCGCAAACTTTGGATAAAGCAAAGCGAGCGCGATAACTTCGTTTTCCGATAAAGCGACGATCAAATACACAAACGCTTTTTCGCCGAAAATCGCCTGGCGCAACCGGTCTTCCGTTATTAAAAAATCGTGTGTGAGATTTTCAAACTCGGCAAATTCCCGCAAAAGATTGATAACTTCGGGAATATTTTCTTCGTTTGCCGTTTTAATTTCGTAGTTCATATAGTTCATAAAGAAAAAGGTTGTGCTTGAGTAAAATCAAGCACAACCTCAAAGTTAAAAAAACGTCGGAAAAATTAATTTTTTCCCTTGCCTGATTTTTGCGGAGTAACGTTTTGCTCTTTTTTCAATGTTTCGATAACAGCTTTAGCATCACCGTTAAACGGATGAGTTGCCGGCGCGGCGCTCAAAAACTTTTGCAGGTAATTCGAAGCTTCCTGGAATTTTACTTTGTCATTGCTCATATAACCTATGTTTACGAGCATCAAGCCTGCGCCGACTAAAGCGTCAGCATTGTTCGGCGAACCTTGCAGTACAGCCTGATACGCCGCGAGCGCTTTTTCGTAATCGCCCGAATCGCGCAAAATATCGCCTAATACAATTTGCGCCTTGGCTTTCTTTTCAGCATCGGTTTCAACGGCAAAATATTCGGTAAAAGCAGCTTCAGCTTCCGTGCCTTTAGTCGTGTCGGATTTTGTCAATGCCATCAAGCGATACGAATCGGTCAAGCCGGTTAAAGCCTGAAGTTTTGCCGCATCATAGTTAGCTTGGTTAGTAATATCAGCGGGCTGCGCCGATTTCAAAACCTGCCATGAATGCGCATAAGTCGCGACGGCATCTTGTAAATCCTGTTTCACTTTTGCAAGTGATGATGTTTTAACCGCCGGATCGGTGGATTTTACAGCCTGGTTATAAACTTCCACTGCGCGAATCTTTAAAGCGGCTCCCTTATTATTTGAAAGAATCGGCGCGCTGCCGACAAAATCCGGCTCGGCATTTATGCCTTCGGTATATTTGGCAATCGCAATATCGTAGTTTTTCGCGTTAAAAGCGTCATTGCCTTCCTTTAACGCCGCTTGAATGATTTCGGTGTTTTTCTTGATCTTCTCGTTTTTAGCCGACACTTCCGCGACTTTCTTTTCATGTTCGGCTAGTTCTTTCTTTTGCTCCTCGGTCAGCTCGGCTTTTTGTTCGGCTGTCGGAGCTGCGGCGGCTGCCGGCGCCGTATTTGTCGCCGTATTTGTCGCCGCCGGCTTTGACGGTGCTGAAAGAACCTGCCGCGCTTCGTCTTCATTTAAGCGCTTGCCGTCGCCTTCTGTCACCGTTACAAAAACGTTTTCCATACCGGCTTTTATATTAGGCACTACTTCGGGCTTAATATTCGGGGCGCTGATTGACAGAGCATAAGTTTGACCGACCATTAAACCGGCAAAGCTAAACTCACCTTTTTTATTGGTTTTAGCTGCCGGTGATTTACCTTTGGAATCAGTACGGAAAGGCTCGACGACAGCGCCGACAACCGGCTCTCTCGTCCCATCCGTCTTTACCAATTCAACTTTGCCGCGTACGGGCGCCGATTGAGCAAAAGCTGCTAAACTGCCTGTTAAAAATAATGCAGTCGCTAATAAAAATGTAAAATAATTTTTACGAAACATTGAATCCTCCAAAATTGTGTTCAAAAAAAATCGGGAACGTTTTTCTAAGATGCCGACCTTAAAAAAAGAGTTTGATAGTTTTTGGGTATTTTAACTCAGTTTTTACTAAATATTGAAGTAGAAATAAGTATTATTGTTACCCGCCCGCAATATTTTTTATTTAACGGCTGAAACTAATGCGGAATTTATTAAAAAATCAGGCTATGGTATCTTATGATTTTATAATAATTATAAGGATAACAAATGAAAGAGAGAATTTATAATTTTAGCGCCGGTCCATCGGTTCTGCCGGCGTCGGTTTTGGAAAAAGCGCAAAAAGAATTACTTTCGCATGGCGGGATCGGAATGAGCATAATGGAAGTCAGCCATCGTTCAACTCATTTCGAAGCGGTTTTAAAGAGCGCGGAGCAGGGAATTCGCCATCTTTTACACGTCCCGGAAAATTATCGTGTTTTATTCGTGCAGGGCGGCGCGACACTGCAATTTTCGATGATTCCGCTCAATTTTTTAGCCGAAAACGAAACGGCGGACTATATAATTACCGGCGCGTGGGGAAAAAAGGCGGTTAAAGAGGCAAAACGCTGCGGCAATGCGAAAGTTATTTACTCGACCGCCGAAGAAGGTTTCAGATCCGTTCCGGCGCAGGAAGAATTAAATTTCAGCGCCGGCGCCGAATATATTCATTACACATCGAATGAAACGATTGAAGGCGTTGAATTTAAATACGATCTTGACGGGGCGGGAATTCCGGTCGTTTGCGATGCTTCGTCAAATATACTTTCAAAACCGATAGACATTTCCAAATACGCGCTGATTTACGCAGGGGCGCAGAAAAACATCGGACCGAGCGGGGTCGCCGTCGTTATCATCCGTGACGATATGCTCGCAAAGGTGCCGGAAAATCAGCATTCGGCGCTCGATTATCGCGCCATTGCCGAAAACGAATCGATGCTCAATACTCCGAATACATGGGGCATTTATATAATCAGCCTGGTTTGCGAATGGCTTAAAGAGCAGGGCGGCGTTCCGGCGATAGAAAAAATAAATCAGGAGAAAGCGAAAATCCTTTATGACGCAATCGATTCAAGCGACGGTTTTTATCGCGGACACGCCGCCAAACCGGCTCGCTCGGCGATAAACGTGACATTTCGCTTGTTATCGGAAGAACTGGAAAATAAATTCTGCCGTGAAGCCGAAGCGGAAGGTTT
>JAOAPX010000013.1 GCA_025463125.1 Acidobacteriota bacterium
ACTGCAATTCGTAATCGCCGAAACGCAAGTTTTTATTAATGTATTTTCCGTAAGCGATATTTCCGACCAGATTTTCTTTCGTGCGTACGAAACGATGTTTGCCGCCCGCGTTTGAAACCGGCGAATCGCTGTAGCCGACGACGTTAAAGCCTGCGGGCAGCGAAATCGAAATGTCCGAAGTCGCCTGATCGGCTGCGTATTCGTGAAAAGGGAACCAGCGCGCCGCATACATTAAATAACCGTCGTTGTTGCCGACATACGCGAGGCGTTTCGTCAGAAGCGGTCCGCCGGAAGGCGTAACCAGGATGCCGCTGTATTTAAATCGCAAAGTGACGGGCGTTCCTTTCGTAACCGTTTCGCCCAAATCAACTTTAACGCTCGGACCCAAATCGGAAACGCCGACCTGATCCTGAATAAAAGTAACCTGGGATTGAGATTGAGGCGTCGCGGCGGGTTTAACGTTTCTCGTTTTCGGAGCGCTGACAACCGCCGGAGCAGGAACGGCGGAAGCGTTCACGCGCGAGATGCTTTCGACTTTTAACGAACCGTTGAGCTCAAACGTCACCGAACGCGTATCTTCGAGCGGCACGAAATTTACGTCGACCGTCGCGTTTAATTTATTTTCACTCGGCGTGAGCGCTACGTCCATTTGATAATTTTTGACATCAAACGGCGATCGCTGCACCTGCTGCGCGGAGATTGCGGAAGCCGAAAGCAGCACCAGTCCGAACAACTGAAAAACGAATTTATTTAGAGTTTTCATTACTTTAAGGAACCTTATTATTTCTTTTTCTTTCAGTGATTTGCTTTCTTTTGATGTATGCAAAAGACGTTCCGTTTGCCGGACTGAAATTAAGTTGCAAGTTCAAAACTGGAAATTAAAACAAATTCAAAACTTAATATTAAAAGCTGCTTACCTGCACTGGACTATTTTACGTAAATCGAATTCGACATTATCCAGGGCGTTGCGTCGAATGGGCTTCCGAGAGAATCGAGGTAAACCTCCGTGCGGTACGCTCCGGGTTCTTTCGCGTCGAAAAAGATTTCCGTTACGCCGCTTTCTTCGTGAACTTTTTCGCCGTTTCGGAAAATGATGAAACGAGCGATTTGCGGCGCAAATGCTTTTAAGCGAACGCCGTTATTTAAAGCGATTTCGTCGCCTTGAATCTTGCGCTCCGAGCCGTTTTCCGCAACGAACGAGAAGCCGCTCGTGTCGCTTAAAGTGTCGAAACCGACAAACGCGTGCCCGTTTTTCAAAGCTTCGATCAAAGCTTCCTGCGACAAAGGTTTTGTTTTTTCAATCAAAACGTGCGTTCGGACGAGGCGGAAAATCGTCGCGTAATCGTCGAATTTAAGTTTTATGATTTTGTTGCCCGCGTCGTCGCCGAGAAGATGAAAGCCGAGATTCGAATGCGCGTCGGTTCCGGCGAAAATCGTGACGCGGCGATTCGCGGCGATTTCGTCGTATTTCCGTAAATTTTCGATCGGGCGCGTGAAATAATTAGCCATCGTCAGTTCCGGGTAACTGCCGAAAGACCACAGGGCGTTAAATAAAAATCCGACCGGATTCATTTTTTTCGCGTTTGTGTGAAGGCTGAAAACTTCGATGCCGTCGAAATTCGAGTTCCATGATTTGAATTTTTCCGGGTAAGTTACAAACGCGATGTTGTTGTTGGCGTGGATTTTGTCGAGAACTTCAGGCGTTTTTTCCGAAGCGTATTTTGCCGCGTCGGCGCTGCCGTCGATCATCAGAAAACGGTCGGAATCCGACGTGTCGATCTCGTTTCCGCCGACGAAAAGCGTTTTGCCGTAAATGCCGCGCAGCGTTAAAGCCGAGGTGTCGAAAAGCGGCGAATAATGCTCGGTCATCACGACGAAATCCAAATCACTGACGTTCGCGCCGTTAATCAATTCGTCAAAATGCCCGGTGCTATGCCCGCCGAGCGATGTGTGCGCGTGAATAATTCCTTTGAAATCGGTGTAATCAGGATCGGTTAGATTTGCTCTCTGAGCGTCGAGTTGCCGGATTTTTTCCGAAAGCACGCCGGTTTGATAACGATTGTAAATAAAAGGAATCTGCGCCGGAAGAAGGACAGCCAGCAGGGCGAGAATGATTTTTTTCCAGAGTTTCATCTCTTTTATTTATAAGCATTGCAGGAAGCTCGCAGAAATTTGAAAGAATAAAACTTTGATTAACCAAAATATTACTTAACTTCCGGCGGCTTCCCGTCAACTACCTGCGGCTTCGCGTGATTTTCTAATCGAAAAAATCAACCGAAACGACCTTTTCGGCGATTTGTTTTCCCAAATTCGCCGCTTCCTGGTGAACCGGGTGAACGGTATAAGCGTCGAGCGCTTCACGGTTCGGATAAGTCGCGACCAAGCCCGTGTCAAACGAGCGTTCGAGATGCAGAACGTCGGCTCCGACGCTGAAACTGATAATGTCGGGAATCACGTTCGGCAAATTTTTTAGTTTCGCAATGTGCTCGGCGCGTTGTTCTTCGGAAGTTTCGGGCTTGTATTTCCAGCAAACGATGTGTGTCAGCATAATTTATAATTCGTAATTTATAATTCGCAGTATTCTTTCGTCACCCGGTGACGATATTCAAACATTTTCTCAAGTTTCGGCACGACGGCAAGCGGCGCGGCGATTGCGCCGAAAATCCAGAACGGCGGCTTATACTCGATTTCATCGCGTAAAATCGCGCCTTCCGCGTGCGGTTTAATAATATGTCGATGACGCCAGAAAGCAAAAGGTCCGGAAATCTGCACGTCTTCAAACAATCGCGGCGGCTCGTACCGCGTGTGCTCGGCGATCCAGCGCGAAGGGAAAATCCCGAAAATCTTTTGTTCGATAATCGCTTGAGAACCGACGACGGAAATATCCGCTTTCTGAATGATTTTAGCATTTT
Organism: Acidobacteriota bacterium; assembly: GCA_025463125.1. Lineage (GTDB taxonomy): Bacteria > Acidobacteriota > Blastocatellia > Pyrinomonadales > Pyrinomonadaceae > SXVE01. The sequence continues at coordinate 2,913 of JAOAPX010000013.1, forward strand.
CCCACGGAGGAATCAGTCGCTCGATAGCGTCGGGCAAACGATGAAACTCGAAAACCTTTTCCGGCGCGGCTTTTATGATTGACTCTTTGACGAATTTCATAAGAAAGTTTCCCGCAAAGGCGCAAAGCGCGCAAAAAAGACTAAGGCAAATCTTTATACAATTAAATCATTGTTTTTATACAATACGATTGCAGTTAATTCATTGATTGTGCTCAGTTTAGCGCGAGCTGTAATTCCTCCGTACGCTTTGCGCCTTTGCGGGAAATAATTTTATAAATTATTCACCACTCTGCGAATACCGTCTTTTATCAATTCCACGTTAAAATTTATCAATAATCCGAGCTTTTTATCGGCAAGCAACAGATAAGTCCGAAGCTGTTTTAGATGAACCGGAGAAATTGCTTCGACGGATTTAATTTCAATAATAACATTGCCGTTGACAATCAAATCCGCCCGAAAACCTGTGTCCAGGTGAACGGTTTCGTAAACAACCGGAATCGCCTGTTGTCGGATGATATCGCATCCGCGTTTTTCGAGCTCGAATGACAGAACGGCTTCGTAAACCGATTCGAGCAGCCCCGGACCGAGCGCGGTATGAACTTTGAAAGCTGCGTCAACAATGATTTTCGAAGTTTCATTTTCGGTCATAAAATCGGTTTCCCGCAAAGGCGCAAAGCGCGCAAATGAAATAAGTGTGATGCCGTACGCTGAATTAATGCGCGGAATGATACCAGGTTCTATATGTTAAAAGCGATGAAAATTAAATTTTCCTTGAGTTTGTGTCCTCTATGCCTTTGCGGGCAATACCTTTTCATTTAATAAATCCCAAACCTTTCGCAGATGACGTTCTTCGACGCGAATGCTGCCGACCGAAAGGCGGATCGTGAATATTCCGTTTAGTTTCGTGTGCGACAGATAC
>JAOAPX010000047.1 GCA_025463125.1 Acidobacteriota bacterium
GAAATCGAATTGACTAGAATAAACAGTGCGGAAATTCCCGCCGCTTTTTTCGTTTCCGCCCAGTTCATTAAAAGCAGAATCGGCGTTAAGAAAATTCCGCCGCCGACGCCGACCAACCCGGAAACCAAACCTAAAATAGCACCGATCAGCAGGCAAATCCAGATTTTCGGGGCGCGGGGTTCGATGTCGGATTTTAGATTGATTGCCAGGCGAAGCGCGGCAAGCATTAACGTTACGCCGAGAATTATTTTGTAAGCGGTTGTCGGCAGATGAATCATTCCGCCGATAAAAGCAAAAGGCACGGATGCGGCGGCGAAAGGCAGAAAGATTTTCCAGTCGAAATGCCTCGAGCGATAAAACTGCGCGAACGCGATCGATGCGACGAACAAATTCAAAATCAAAGCCGTCGGGCGCGTCACGGCGGGCGAAACCGAGACGAAAGCCAATATCGCCAGGTAACCCGACGCGCCGCCGTGACCGACCGATGAATAAAGAACCGCAACGACGAAAATCGCGCAGATCACGGCAGCTTCAAACATCATCTTTTTTTATTTCGTTCCGATTGAAAAGCTTTATAACCGATAAAAACGGCGAATCCGATTATTATCGCGCCCATCAGCAGAAAAAGCGCGAGATGAAACAGCCCGCGCCAGTTGAAATGACCTTTGAATAATTCTCCGATTTGTAAGAATAAAAGGACGCCGTACATAAATTTACAATCAAACTATTTTAATTTTAGCGTATAACAGCTCAACGGCAAGCCTGTCCCGTCATCGAATTCAGCGGCAATCTTAATCGCGATTTTTGCGATATCCTCGGCTGATTTGTTTTCGTCTTCATAAATCGCACGCATCGCGCCGACGGCGTATTCTCCGCCGCTTCCGTAAGCGTAAAACTTTGAGAATTCCTGAACGTAACGATATTCGGTAAGCGCAAAAATCCCGAAAGGATTCGCGATCAGAATATCGGCTCGAGAAGTTTCGAACGAATCGCTTTCGCTGTCGTCCGGACGAAGAAAATAACGCTCCTTTAACTCTTGATGAATCAAAAGCCCGGCTCTGAAAATGTTTGCCACATTGTCGAAAGAAAATTTCTTTTTTGTTCTTTCTAAAAAATCTTCGAGCGCCTGCTGCGAGCTTCCCCAGCCGGTCATCGCCAGGTAATTTTCACGATATTTGATGATCTTTTCGTGATTGACCACATACTCGGCTGATTCTTTCGTATTTCCGAAGCTCGTTAAGGTATCGGCGCCGATTGAAACGTAACCGTTTTTCTTTACTACAACGATCGTAGTCATTTACGCGCGAGCCCCCAGGATATTCCGATTGATTGCGGAAAGCCATTCGTCCCAATCCTTTAACGCCAGATCGACCTGAATATTATGACGCTCGCGTTTGTTTCGATGCTTTTTGCGCAGCTCGAGCGGCAATTCTTCCAAAAGACCGAACGTAATATTCACAGGCTGAAAATTCTTTGTTTCGACGTTTGAAACGTAGCGGCAAAGCGCGCCGATCGCCGAGTTTGTCGGCGCCGCGATCGTATCTTCGTTTTTCGCGATTCGCGCCGCGTTGAGCCCCGAAAGCCAGCCGGTTCCGACCGATTCGATGTAACCTTCGACGCCCGTGATCTGCCCCGCGAAAAACAGTTTCGGATTTTTCTTCGTCTGCAAACTCGCCGTTAAAATCTTCGGAGAATTGATAAAAGTATTGCGGTGAATCTGCCCGTACTGCAAAAACTCCGCGTTTTCCATTCCCGGAATCAAACGCAAAACCCGCGCCTGCTCGCCGTATTTCAAATGATTTTGAAAGCCGACAAGCGAATAAGCGTCAGCCATCAGATTTTCCTGCCGGAGCTGAACTGCCGCGTAAGGCTCGCTGCCCGTCGCAGGCACGTACAAACCTTTCGGCTTCATCGGACCGAACCGCAGCGTGTCTACGCCGCGCCGGGCGATTTCCTCGATCGGCAAACACGATTCGAACCATTTCGTATCTTCAAAACGTTTGAGCGGAACCGATTTAGCTTCAACGAGCGCGTTATAAAAAGTTTCGTACTGTTCGCGCGTCATCGGGCAATTGATATAATCGTCGCCGCCTTTGCCGTAGCGCGCCGCCTTAAACGCGATCGACATATCGAGCGAATCCGCCGCGACGATCGGCGCGATCGCGTCGTAAAAATACAATTGATCGTCGCCGGTCATTTTCATAATTTCCAAAGTCAAAGCTTCGGAAGTTAAAGGACCTGTGGCGATAATCGTAATTTCGTCCGCCGGAATCGTTTTTACTTCTTCGCGAACGAGCTCGATATTCGGATGCCGCTCGATCTTTTCGGTAACGTATTCGGAAAACTTGCCTCTATCGACCGCGAGCGCCGCGCCCGCCGGAACTTTCGTCGCCTCAGCCGCTTCCATCACAACCGATTTCCCGCGTCTCAGCTCTTCTTTCAAAAGATACGGAGCGCTTCCGATCTCGTCGGATTTCAGTGAGTTGGAGCAAACGATTTCCGCCAGTTTATCCGTCCGGTGAGCCGGCGTCTGCATGACGGGACGCATTTCGTAAAGTTTCACCTTCGCGCCCGATTCCGCCGCTTGCCAAGCCGCCTCAACGCCTGCCAGTCCGCCGCCGATAACATTTATTTCTTTCATACTTACTCAATCGTAATGTCAAAAGCATAAATAGTGAAGCCCAAGCGCAAGCTTTAACCGGCAATTTCGCGCACATTTAACAACCGTCAAATTCAAAACTCAATTAAATAAAAGATTCGATAAAAACTCGACAATAAACCATTCAAAAGACCTGCCTGCGGCGAAAGATTAATTTTATCTGCAAAAATCAATTTTCCAAGCTTAAAACTTTAATTGAACCGGAAGCTTGCTTGACATAACCGAGTGGGGAAAAGTATATTTTGTAATTCGGCAAAAGATTTGCCATCCTAGCTCAGCTGATAGAGCATTCGATTCGTAATCGAAAGGTCGTGGGTTTGAATCCCATGGATGGCTCCATTACTTTCAATGACTTACGAGAATAAAGACGCTAGTTTAGCGTCTTTATTTGAGAATTTGCTCATAAGTTTGCTCATAGTATTTCTAGTACAAATTCTTAGCCTAATTTTAACAAATTTAAAATTAACAGATTAATGAAGTATTCCTTGTAAACGAAGTTTCAATATCTATTTGCTGTTAACCGAAGGGGTGTGAGTTCGAGTCTTACCAGCGTAGCGAATATTTACTACATTTTAGGGAATCTTAGTGGTTCCCTTTTGTGTTTTTCCCTTCTTTTTCCCTAACACTAAGTTAATAATTTATTTTTCGTAATTTTATTGAAGTAGTTTTTCCTTCAATTAGAAGACAAGAATAAAGGCAATCAATTACTCATAAATATGAATATCAGCAATATTGAGAGTGAAAATTTTGATAAAGGATTATGATTGTTTATTGAAGTTTTTCGCCCTTATGTGATTTCAATTTTAACTGAACGTTTTGGGGTAAACTGGGCGAAGAATTTGCTAAAATCCTTTCAGATAAACAAAGAGACGAAAATAGGCGCGAGTATCCCCGCACCTATTTTGCACACTTATAGAAGATAAGATTAAATTTGAGTGTGCACCTCGTCTGTAATTCTCTTT
>JAOAPX010000071.1 GCA_025463125.1 Acidobacteriota bacterium
AGCTGTAAGTCGAGCTGTAGCCGTAATAATCGTAATCGGTCGAGTTTGATTTGATGCCGTTTAGAACCACGCCGTAAATTCTCGTTCCGAGAGTTCCGAGACGCTGTTTGAAGCGGCGCATCAAATGTATCGAACTTTTTCCTGCCATCGCCACCAAAACGACCCCGTCAACCAAAGTCGCCAAGATCGCGGCGTCCGTAAAGGAAATCGCGGGCGGCGAATCGATGATCACGTGCTTGTAATTGCCTTTCAAAAACTGCAGAAGATTTTTCATCTCGTTAGAGCTTAAAAGTTCCGCCGGATTCGGGGGAATCGGTCCGCTCGTGATTACTTTCAAGCGCGGCAGACCTTTATACGGTTTGACGAGATTTTCCGTGTTTCTTTCGCCGGAAAGATAATTTGTCAATCCGTGCGTATTGTCCATACTGAAATGGCTGTGAAGGCGCGGGCGGCGCAAATCGCAGTCGATAATGACGACGTCTGCGTCCGATTGAGCAAGCGTAATCGCGGTATTGATCGCGGTCGTAGTTTTGCCTTCGGACGGCTGCGCCGACGTCACGAGAATCGTTTGCGGCGGTTTTCCGGCTGACGAGAATAAAAGCGACGTGCGCAAATGCCGGTAAGCTTCGGCAACCGGCGAGCGACGGTCTTCGAGCGTTATCAGCGCCATCGAACCGTTTCCGTTTTTGGTTTGCACCAAAGCCGCCTGGCGTTTTTCCGACGCGGCGTGATCGGGAATCAAAGCCAAAGTCGGCAATCCGAGATGTCTGCCGATATCGTCGGAAGTTCTGACCGAATCATCGAGATAATCCATCAGGAAAGCCAGACCGATTCCGGCAGCGAGCGACATTAAAAAGGCGATTGTAATATTACGCGTTCGCTGCGGTCCGATCGGCGAAGTCGGCGTAAAAGCGTGGGCGCTGATTTTGATGTTATCGGGACGGCTTCCGGAAATCGCCAATTCCTGCTCTTTCTGTCTTTGCGTATAGCTGTCGAGCAAGCTGCGCTGCGTTTCGATTTCTCTTTTAAGAGTTGTCAAACGAGTTTCAGCCTGTCCCTGGATGTTAGCCTTTGCTTTCTCGCTTTCATACGTAGCGGCGAGTTGATTTTCGCGCCTGGTTGCCGATTCGAGCTGTGAACGCAGTCCGACAAGCGCTCCACCGATAGCTTCGGTTTTGATCTTTTTCTCGTCTCGTTCGATTAACTGCGTAACTTCTTTTTCCGTTTTTTCTTTTGTTTCTATAAGTTTGGCAATTTGCGCTTCCTTTTCTTTTACCTTTGGAAATTCAGCTGTGTATTTAACTAACAATTGCGCTTTTTCATTTTGTGCTTCGCTTATTTTATTATCAACATCCCGAATAAAATCTTGCAGTTTGGCTTTTCGTTCAGCATTAAGCCGAATTGTATCTCTATATATTTCACTTCCGGTAATATCCGGAATATACGTTCCATCGCCGCGCGAATTTGCGCTGACGGCGGCGTTATAACGAGCTTCGACCTTGCGGCGCTCGTCGATTGCCGCAAGCCACTGGCTGCTCAGATTCTGCAAAATACTGGCTGACAGTTCGCCGCCTTTGTCGCCGAGCGGCAAATCACCGTTTCTCATCAAACCGATGAGTTCGAGTTCCTTGTTATTAATCGTCGCTTTCAAATCTTCGATTGATTTGGAAAGCTCATCGTAAGCGTCTTTCGCTCCCTTTGTTTCGCGCTCGATGTCCTGCTGGATAAAAGTTTCCGCCACTTTGTCGGCGACCTTTGCCGCGAGTTCCGGGCGTGTGCTTTTTACGCTGACGTTAACAAGATTTGTCTGGTCAACCTGCGCGACGGTTAGTCCGACTAAAAAATGATTGGCGTAAAGCTGCGCCCGTTCTTCTTCTTCGGGCGTCAGCGCGATTTGATTAGCGTTGCCGGTTATGGCTGAGCTATCGGTTAAAACCGGCAGCGAAGCGTCTTTATTTTCAGAAGGTTTATCGCTCGAAAAAATCGAGCGTAAAGTAGCCAGAAAGCCTTTGTTTTGATTGCCCAAAAGATCCGGCTGGCGATGCAACCCGAGGCTGGTCACAACGTCGATCATTAATTCAGGATTTTCCAGAAGTTTAAGCTGCGTGCTCGCGTAGTTTGCGTCGTTGGCGAAATTAATATTGATCGATTCTTTCGACTGAACTTTCGGTTTGCGCGGCTCGATAAGCATTTCCGTCATCGCGCGATATTCCGAAGGCTGCCTGTACATATAAAAAGCAGCGACGGCGGTCGTTAAAATCGTCAGCGCGAGAATGAGCGGCAAACGCTTGTAAACGATATTGAAATACTGCCGAATCGAACGCTTTTCATCAAACGTTTCATCATCGTAAAAAGGAGCGTAACTAGCCGGGTAATCCTGGTTGTCCCTTTGTAAATCGTTAACTGTGGTATTTGGTAAAGGGGTCAGCCTTTGATCTTTTTCCATACTGCTTTTATTAAAACTTTTACTATTAAAACTTGTCGGAGAATATAAGAAGCAAACTTGCTTTATATCATATTCATCTTAGTTTTTCACGTAATTCCAAGAAAAATATACATTTTTTTCCGTCTTAGTTCAAAAAATTCCGACCCAGTTAAACCTCCGGGCTTTTGTTACAAGACAAACACAGATGATATATTTTTCTTTAATACGTCTTCGATATTAATTATTTATAAACATTTATGACAGGAACTTTCGAAAAAGAACATTTAAACGGCAATCACGATTTTGATCTGGGAATTGCCGGATTTCGCTACTCAGACCTTTTCGATGCCGTTAAACTTAAAGAGTTGGCTGATAAGTTTTACGACGATCTTTCCGACAAGGAGCCGGCGCTCGGCGACGCTTTGAAGAAATATATCGCCGCGCACGGGCGCGGCTACGAACCGCGCGTCGAATCGAATATTCTGACCGGTTCGGCGCCGCATCTTTCGGCGTTTATCGCAAAGATGTTCGGCATCGGCAGCGAGCGCGAAGAACTTAAGCGAGCGATCACCGAGCAGGATCCGATCTGGAAATATAAATTTTTCGTTCAGCGCCGAGCCGCTAAAAAATATCCGGCGGCAAAATTAAACGATTTTAACGAAAGAGAGTTAAACGAAGCTTTAAGAGAATTTACGTTCGCCGCTTTTGACGAAGCGCTGGTTTACGACGAAGAACTAACCGTTGCTTTTATCGTGCAGAAACTCGTCGAAGCCGAAGAAGCCTTAACGAAAAATCAGGAAATCACCGCTGAAACGCAGGAAACGATCAACAAGGTAAATTCGGCTTACGAAAAATTGAAAGATAAGACTTTCGGCAATATTTTCTCGCGTTTTGTCAGCGAAATCGAAGACACCGGCGCGCTTTTGCAAATAAAAGCCGCTTTGCAGCTTTTCGAAATATGGTCGGCGATCGAGTTTTTCGGCAGAAAGAAAAAATGGTACAGCTTTAAAGTTCCGCACACGCTCGATTACCAAAATCTCGTTCACCTGATTCGCCCGGAACCCGAGCTGTCGAATGTGATGCGCGGACCGGACGAAGAAATGCGCCGCCGCGTCGGCTTTAAATTAACCGACGGGCGCGGAAATCTTCGGGATTCGCTTTATGAAGTCGATTACTGCCTTATTTGCCACGAACGCGAAAAAGATTCCTGCTCGAAAGGCTTGCGCGAAAAAGACGGCGCGCCGAAACGAAATCCTTTAGGCATTAAAACCGAAGGCTGCCCGCTCGACGAAAAAATCTCGGAAATGCATCTGTTGAAGCGTCAGGGCGATTCGATCGGCTCGCTCGCGCTCGTGACGATTGATAACCCGATGTGCGCCGGAACCGGTCACCGAATCTGCAACGATTGTATGAAGGGCTGCATTTTCCAGAAACAGGAACCGGTCAATATTCCGCTGGCGGAAACGGCGACTTTAACCGATGTTCTGGCGATGCCTTACGGTTACGAAATTTATTCGCTTTTAACGCGCTGGAACCCTTTGAACGCGCAGAGACCATATGCGCTGCCTTACAACGGAAAAAACGTTCTGGTCGTCGGCTTAGGTCCCGCGGGCTACACGTTAGCTCACTACCTGCTTAACGAAGGCTTCGGCGTCGTCGGCATCGACGGGTTAAAGATCGAACCGCTTGCCGATGAATGGACGGGCAAAAACGGAAAAGTCTGCCCGCGTCCGGTTAAAGACATTAAAGAAATTACGACCGAGCTCGACGAGCGCATCTTGTCCGGATTCGGCGGCGTTTCCGAATACGGCATCACGGTTCGCTGGGACAAAAACTTTCTGACGATGATGCAGCTGATCCTGTCGCGCAGAAAGCGTTTTCGCGCTTACGGCGGCGTTCGCTTCGGCGGAACTTTGACGATCGAAGACGCATGGGAATACGGTTTCGACCATATCGCGATCGCGACCGGCGCGGGACGACCGACGATCGTGCCGATGAAAAACAACTTGATTCGAGGCATTCGACAGGCTTCGGATTTCCTTATGTCTCTGCAATTGACCGGAGCTTTCAAAAACGAAACGCTTTCGAATCTACAGGTACGGCTTCCGGCGGTTGTAATCGGCGGCGGGCTAACCGGAGTAGATACGGCGACAGAGATTTTCGCTTATTACCCGGTTCAGGTCGAAAAAATGCTCGGCAAATTTGAATCTATCGCTGAAGACATCGGTGAAGAAGCTGCCTGGGCGGTTTTTGACGAAGAAGAAAAGAAAGTTTTCAGCGAATTTCTCGTTCACGGAAAAGCGATTCGCGAAGAAAGACGACGCGCCGAAGAAGCCGGCGAGCAGCCGAATTTCGTTCCGCTCGTTCAAAGCTGGGGCGGCGTTTCTCTGGTTTACCGCAAACGCCTGCAGGATTCGCCCGCATATCGCTTAAATCACGAGGAAGTTCAAAAAGCTTTGGAAGAAGGCATTAATTTTGTCGAATTGATGTCGCCGACCGAAGCCGTTCCCGACGAACACAACGCGGTCAAAGCGATCGTTTTTGAAAAGCAGAATTACAACGCCGAAACCGGCAAATTTTCGAACGCGGGCGAATTCGTTACGCTTCCGGCGCGAACGGTTTGCGTCGCCGCGGGAACTTCGCCGAACGTTATTTACGAAAAAGAAAAACCCGGCACGTTCCAGCTCGACGAATGGCGACAATTTTTCCAGCCGTTCAAAGTGCAGAAAAACGGCGACGGAAAATATCACGTCGCCGAAGCCGAAAAAGGCGAAGACGCGTTTTTCACGTCTTACGAACAAGACGGAAAATTTATTTCCTATTACGGCGACAATCACCCGAAATACGCCGGAAACGTCGTCAAAGCGATGGCTTCCGCAAAACACGGTTACCAGAGAGTTGTCGAAATTTTCGCCGAAGAACTCGCGACCCGCGGCGCTCTGCCGCAAGCCGAACGCGACGCAATTTTCGACGAGCTCGAAGCGACGCTCGACGAACAGCTTCGCGCATACGTCGTCAAAGTCGAACGTTTAACGCCGACAATCGTCGATGTCGTCGTCAGAGCGCCGCTGCAGGCGAGAAAATTCGAGCCCGGACAGTTTTATCGTTTGCAGAACTTTGAAACGAGCGCGCCCGTCGTCGCCGGCAAACGCCTGATGATGGAAGGCTTGGCGCTGACAGGCGCGTGGGTGGACGAGGAAAAAGGCTTGCTTTCGATGATCGTTCTCGAAATGGGCACGTCTTCGCGAATGGTTTCGCTGCTCAGGGAAGGCGAAGAAGTCGTCGTGATGGGACCGACCGGAACGCCGACCGAAATCCCCGAAAACGAGACTGTTCTGCTGGCGGGCGGCGGGCTCGGAAACGCGGTTTTATTCTCGATCGCTAAAGCATTACGCGAAAACAATAACGAGGTGATTTATTTTGCCGGTTATAAAAACGGCGCGGATTTGTTCAAACGCGAAGAAATCGAAAACGCGACCGACAAGATCGTCTGGGCGACCGATTCCGGCGTCGAAATCGAGCCGAACCGACCGCAGGACGCGCATTTTCGCGGCAATATCGTGCAGGCGATGATTGCTTACGCGGAAGGAAAGCTGGGCGACCGTAAAGTTGATTTAAAGGACGTCGATCGCATCATCGCGATCGGTTCCGACCGGATGATGAACGGCGTAAAGGAAGCGCGCTACAACACTTTGCAGCCTTATTTGAAAAAACAGCACACGGCAATCGGGTCGATCAACAGCCCGATGCAATGTATGATGAAAGAGGTTTGCGCGCAGTGCTTGCAGCGACACGTAAACCCGCACACGGGCGAAGAATTTTTCGTTTTCTCGTGCTTTAACCAGGATCAGCATCTTGATTTCGTTGACTTTAAAAACTTGAACGACCGACTCCGGGCAAATTCGATTCAGGAAAAATTATCGAATATGTGGCTTGATAAGATTTTCAAAAACGAGAATTTGAAAAGTTTTTAAGTATTTTTTGAGTAAATAATAAAAAAGCAAAAAGCGCCGGTGAATGCAGATAAACTTTTAGGATTTATATGCTTTACCGGCGCTTTTTGCTTTTTGCTTTTTTATTAAACGATCGTTAAATTCGCTTCGACTCTTCCGACAACATCTCTGCGCCGGTTTTTTATATCCAAAGGCGAAAATTCGCGCAAAGTTTCCTTTTTGAAAATTCCGAGCTGCCGCAAAATCTCAATCGAAACGGCGGCGCGCGCGCGTTTATCGTCGCCGTCCGCGATTTTGAGCGCGATTCCCAAGCCCTTTTTCCATTCGGACGACGGCGCGATGCCGCACAGCCAAACGCCTTCGGCTCCGATTTTCGAAATAAATTTTCCCGGCGCAGCCTGCATCATAAGCGTATCGAGCCGTTCCGTTCCGCCGATCAGTTCCGGGTAATTCATTATCGCCGAAACGATTTTCCGGCAGGCGTTTTTGTAATTTTCATTAAAATCGGCTGGAGGATAAACGAGTTTCGCAAAACTTTTCGCCATTGCGCGCAAGCTCACGGCGAAATTCGGCGCGGCGCAGCCGTCAATCCCGATCTTTATTTCTGCGGCGGGCGTTTCCGTAAAAACCGAAAACACTTCTAAAATCGCTTTCTGAACCGGATTTTCCATCGATTCGTAAGTTTTCGCGTCGGCGCCGATGTCTCTTGCGAAAGCGAGCATTGCCGCGTGTTTGCCCGAACAATTATTATGCAGCTGCGAAAATTTTTCGCCCGCGCGCATCATTTCTTCGCTTCGTTTTTCATAAAACGGCGCGTGCGCGCCGCAGCGCAGATCGGATTCATCGAAGCCGCCCTTTTCGAGCATTTTCCGCGCGACCCGGACGTGAATTTCTTCGCCCGAATGCGAGCCGCAAGCCAGGGCGATCTCGTCTTCCGTAAACCCGAATCTTTCAGCCGCGCCGTTTAATAGAAGCGGCAAAAACTGAAAAGGCTTTCCCGACGAGCGTATAAACGTCACCGTTTCCGGATCGCCGGTTGAAAAAACCGTTTTGCCGTCGCCGTCTAAAATTATTAAATGCCCGCGATGAACCGATTCGATGATGTCGCCGCGAAAAACTTTAGCTAAAATTTCCGATTGCATAAGTTATTTTGCCGCGGATTAACGCGGATAACGCAGATAAAACCAAAAATGGATTGGAAAATTAGTGAATTAAACTCTGACGAATTAAAATGATTTCAAATCCGCGTCATCCGCGCTAATCCGCGGCTAATTTCTTCCCATCAACATTTCTTTGGCGTGTTGTCGCGCCGTGTCTGTGATTTTTTCGCCGGCGAGCATTCGGGCGATTTCTTCGACTTGTTCGGTTTCGCTCAAGTGTTTGACGCGAACTTCCGTGCGATTTTTCTCCATCGCTTTTTGCACGAGATAATGCTGATCGGCAAGCGAGGCGACTTGCGGTTGATGCGTGACGCACAAAACCTGCTGCGTTTTTGCCAGTTCCTTTAATTTCAACCCGACGGCTTCGGCGACGCGACCGCCGATTCCCGTGTCGATTTCATCGAAAACGACCGCTTTTTCCGGGTCGCTCGATTTCGCGGTCGTTTTCAAAATCAGCATCAGGCGCGACGCTTCGCCGCCTGACGCGACGCGCGCGAGCGGCTTCGGAGATTCGCCGACGTTTGCCGAAAAATAAAATTCTACCGCGTCGAAACCTTTTGCGGTAAAAGATTTATCCGCATCGTTTGTTTGCAGCTCCGCTTCACCGGGCGAAGAAATTCGCACTTCAAAACGCGCTTTTTCGAGCGCGACGGCTTTCAGATTCGCTTCGGTTTCTTTTTCAAACTTTCGCGCCGCTTTTTCGCGTTTATTGTGCAGATCGGCGGCAATTTTCAAATATTCTTCGCGGGCTTTTTTCAGATCGCGGCGCAATTCTTCTTCGCGCAAATCCGCCGTTTCGATGTTTCGAAGACGTTCCTCGGATTCTTTGAAATGCTGCAAAACCGTTTCGATCGAACCGCCGTATTTTCGTTTAAGGCGCGAAATTTCCGCCAGGCGGCTTTCGATCTCTTCGAGTCTTTCGGGCGAATATTCGAGCGAGCCGCGAAAATCTCTGACGGCAAACGCCAAATCTTCCAGAACCGCCTGCGCCGTCTGCAAACTTTCGCCGTATTCGTTAAAAGAAGATTCGTATTCGGCGAGCTCCGTAATGCGTTTAATCACTTTTTCAAGCGTCGTCACGGTCGCTTCTTCGTTTTCATACAAAAGCAGATAGCTTTCGTCGCTCAAGGTCGAGAGTTTTTCGACGTTGTTCAAACGCCTTTTTTCTTCTTCTAAAGATTCGTCTTCGCCGACGATAAGACTGGCTTTGCCGATTTCATCGACCTGAAACTGCAAAATGTCTAAAAGCTGAAGTTTCTGCGCTTCGTCTTCGCGCAGATTTTCGATTTCCGAGCGGATTTGCGCCATCGCTCGGTATTTTTCAACGAGCTTTCCGCGCTCGGTTTTCAAATTTGCGTATTCGTCGAGAATTTCCAGATGATTCGAAGGATTGAAAAGCGTCGTCTGCTCGCCCTGACCGTGAATATCGACGAGATAAGCGCCGATTTTTTTGAGAAAACTTTGCGTGATAAGCTGATTGTTAACAAAAATCCGGTTGCGCCCGCTTGCCGCGAGCTCGCGACGAACGATAATGTCCGTCTCGTCGGCGTCTTCGAGCTCGATGCCGCTTTCGTAAAAGATCTCGTGCAAATCGGCGTTCGCTTTGATCGTGAAAAGACCTTCGATTTGCGCCTGAGAAGTGCCTTCCTTGATTAAATCGGACGAAACGCGCTCGCCGGTCAGCGCGCCCAAACTATCCACGATAATCGATTTCCCCGAACCGGTTTCGCCGGTCAGCAAATTCAAACCGTGTGAAAATTCCAGTTCGAGCTCGTCGATCAAAGCGATGTTTTTGATTTTGAGAAGTGAAAGCATAAAGAAAATTTAATCACAGATACAAACAGATTAACACAGATAAATTTAAATAATCATCCGCGTCAATCCGTGTGCAGCCGTAATAAAATTCTTGTTAAATTCTTGTTAAAATTTTAGTTTTTTATTTTGAAAAGCGCCGCGCCTTTTGTCCATTTTCCGTTTGAAAAAACCGCGTCGGGCACGAATTGTTTTTCTAAATCTTTCGCTTTCCAATCTATTTTGCGCGACTTTTTGTAAAACAGAAATTCGCCGCCGGAGCCGATTTTCAGCAAACCGTTTTTCGGCACAAGATAGAAATCGCTCGCGTCGAATTCTTCCAAGCCCGAATAAATCGACAAATCGCCGATTTCCTGCACGAAAGTCGGCGCGGCAATCTCAGCGCGGCGTCGCTCTTTATTGATCGCCACGTCGCCGACGAAAGATTCGGCGCTTTCTGCATAATTTACGATATTGGCTTTGCGGAAAACGTAATGATAAAGCTCGCCTGAATCGTTAAACGGCGTGTTTTCATAAACTTTCGGGTCAGCGCGCTTTTCGCTCCCGTCAACGATCGATTGCAGCGCGATCAAATTCGCGATGAAATTCATTTTTACGAGGTACATCTCGTCTTTCCCGTGCAGAGCGCCTGTTTCGATTAAAATCACCGGCGTTCCCCACTCGGAAATGCGGTCGCCGAAAGCTCTCGGATTATATTCGTCGTCGTAGCGCCCGATGTGTCCCGGAATATATTTATTCAGCGCGGCGATCATCAGCGAGCTGATGCGCTTGTTGCGCTCGTGTCCCGGATAGCTTTCGCCTTTCGGACTGCCGGAAACGGCGAGCAGCGAGATTGCGGCTTGTTTCGGCGTTTTGCCGACGGTCGTCAGAGGGTTTTGATTGTGCAGATTAAAACCTATCTCCGGTTTCCATTCGTCGCGCAGTTTTTTGAGCAGCCTGCCTTCGGGCGTTTGCAGGTTCCGCGCGTCGCGGTTGATGTCGATTCCCTGCAAGTTTCGGCGCTGGAAAAGTTCTGCACCATCGGGATTCAACATCGGAACGGCGCGCAGGGTAATAGAGTTTTCGAGCGTTTTCACCCAGCCGATCTTATCGCGGTTGTTCTGCAAAAACGTGAACATATCGATCAATCCGGAAGTCGCCGTCGGCTCGTCGCCGTGCATCTGCGACCACATAAAAACTTTTGTTTTGCCTTTGCCCCATTCGACCTGGTAAATCTCGCGGTTTGCGTAGCTGCGCCCGACTTCTTCGACTTTAATGCCGAGTTTTTTCAGGTTTCCGAGATAAACTTGCAGATCTTTATGGCGAACGTTTGAAGGTAAGATGTTGGTAACGTGCTGTTTGTCCCAAGCCGCAGCGAATTCTTCGGCTGTTTGGGCATTTATATTCATGGATAAGATAAAAAGAAAAACGACGCCAAAAATAGCGTGTTTCATAGTTAATAAGAAATAACTCATAAACATCTAAAATCTTAATCACAAAAGTCGATTAAAGCCAAATTTTATTCGAATTTTTATAAACGCGTCTTTATCATTTTCTACTTAAACTTCGATTTGTAAACTATAAGACAAATCTTTTTGGAGTTTTGCCGCCGCACGGGCAGATGAAATTCTGTTTTTTTTTTGAGTGCCCGGTCAATTTACAAATAGCTGAAAAGCAGAGCGGGAAAGATAAAATTTACTCTGCTTTTCAGCTATTCGATTTTTCTGAGATCGGTTTTGCCGTTTATGGCAGCGCAACAAATCTCAGACCGGTTAAATCATCGCCGACGTTTATAACTTCAGTCATAAACCGATGTTGTTTGTGTTCGATAGTAACAAGATAGTTACTGCCGGATGGAATATCTAACAACTGGAAATAACCGAACGGATTGGTTCGCGCCAGGCGAGTGTTTCCGCTAAGATCGGTCAAAACGACTTTGGCTCCCGACAAGGCTCGTCCGCCTGCCGAAAACACTCGTCCGCTGATTGAAGCGGCGGCGGCGGTCGGCGCGGCGGCGGCGACTAAAGTCCAGTCAGAGAACTGACTGACTCCGGCGGCGGTTGCCGTGTTTGCCGTCGTGTCGAGAGTCATCGGAATCTCCGTAAAAGTTCCGTTGTAACGCTGCAGTTTAAAGGCGCTTTCGGCGATGCCTTCGGGAACGTCGATGTCCAGGTAATTGAACGTAATGTCTGCCGTCAAATCGCCGTTTTCCGTCAACGTCCAGTATCGCTTAAGCGCCAGAATCGGACTGCCGACATTCGGCTGAACGCCTTCGACGGCTTTGACCGCTAAACCGGAGGGCGATTGTCCGAGAGCTGTTGCGTTAACTCTTACCGGAGAATAACCGTTTTCGGTTCCAACCGGGTATTCGAACGCTTCGGCAGGAGCTTTTCCAGCCTCCGTTTTTGCGATCGCGGGCGAGCTTCCGAATTGTTTCTCCACTGTACCGATAACATAACCGCCCGAACGCGAAACGACGGCGTTTTGTCCGAGATTCAATTTATAAGCTTCAGTCCTTAAAATGCTGCCGCCGAGCGTAAGCGTTCCCGTAACGATGACGTTTCCGCCGAGAACCATGTTCGGCGCGGAAACATTCAGATTTGTGTAGGTTCCGCCCGGAACGACCTGCGGAGAGGTGTTATTCTCCGTATCGAGTCTTGATTCAATGACCTGCTGAATATTTACCGGAACGTTTGAAAAGAAATCGTAGCCGGTTAACGCTTCCACCTGATCGACCGTCGCCAGGTATTTCTGCCACGAATCAGTTCTAATGCCCTGCGTGTTCGGCATAATAACGGCGATGGCGCGCGTGTTTTCGTTAACGCGCGAAACATCGTTGTCGCCGTTCGGCAGAACTAGAATAACTTTCCACGTATAGGACGGGACCGTAATTTTACCGCCGGCAAGCGTTTCGGTAGTTCCGCCGGCTGAACCTGTTCCGCCGGTTCCGATCCCGGCAGCGAGAATGTAAAGCTCGTTACCTTGCCCGACCAGCGTCCGGCTGTAACTCTCTAACTTTTCCCACGGACCCTGATTGTTATCCGGTGCCTGCGGCATCATATTGGTCATAAAGAACGTCGCCGAGTTATCGGCAACCGAGCGAGTTCGATCCGCCGACGGCGTGTGATGTCCCCGATCAAAACCCGAGCCTTGATAATCGGTTCCCTGAACGCGATACCAACCGGCTGGCAGCGAAGGGTCGGGACGAAAATCATCCTGGCGCGAAGCCGAACCTATCCAGCTGGAATCGAGACGCCACGCAACCCAATTCGGGATTGCGCGATCGCGGTGGTAGCTCATCGCATACTGGGTTTTCGGAAGAAGATAATTGAACGGATTATTAACATCGGCGGTTGCGTTCGAAGGATTGCCCATTGCCAGATGTTCCGATGGATCGGCAGGAGAAGTAATCGTTAGAGAAATCGAAGTTTGCGACGCGCGTGTCTGCGCGTCGGTAATACTGACGGGAATGCTCCGGCTGCCGCTCGAAGAGTCCGCCGGGACGGCTGCAAGATAAGAAAAAATGTTGTCGGCGGCTGCAACGTCACCGTTTGTGCCGTCATCAAAAAACGGCTGCGCCGCCGATCCGCCGATCGTCGTTAAATTGCCTGTAACTGAAATACCCGTGCTTGCGGGATTTGTCGCCGGACTAACCGATACGGTCAGGAGCGTTGAATTTCCTTTCCCAACCTGATTGGGCGTTGCCGAACCGCTTGCAGAGAGCGGAATCGAGCCGTTGGCGGCAATGCTGATGTCATCGATGCCGACGAGCTCATCTGTCCCGTTGGCATTGGTTGTGATAATACGGAGCTGCACGAGCGGCTGATTGCTTAGCGCGGCGGGAAGCCCGACATTAACCGGCGTCACGAGAGCGGCAAGATTCGGACCGGTTGTCGCGTCAGGCACAAAAGCTGCCGGAATGTTTGTGTAATTGCCGGTTGAACCGATACGGTACTGTAGCGCGACCGGCTGCACGGCATCATCCGCCGACCCGTCTATATCACGCAGATTATAAGAAATCGTAATGTTGTCTTGTCCGGTAGTGTCTAAACTGAGAACCAGATGCGGGGCGTCCGCTGTTCCGGAACCCTGCATGGCGACGACCGGGTTGGTGATTTCAAATTCTACAACGCCGCCGGATATTATCGTTTCAGGGCTGGTTTGATTTGCAGTAACGCTTAACGGGGTCGATGATCCGTCAGCTGTAATTGTCTGCGGGTCGGTTGCGATTTCCGCCGTTAAATTATCGCCGCGGTAACCGACGATTCCCGGCACCGCGCTCCAATCGTCGTTCGTTGTAATCAAATTAGTATCCGACCAGTTTTGCGCAAACGGCAACGTCTGACCGGTTGGAATCGGAGTAGGCGTTGGGATGGGCGTCGGCGTAGGTGTTGGCGTGGGTGTTGGGGTCGCCGTCGGCGTCGGCGTCGGTGTTACTGTCGGCGTCGGCGTTGGTGTTACTGTCGGCGTCGGCGTTGCGGTCGGTGTCGGTGTGGGAGTTGGCGTGCCGCCTTCAGTAAAGGTATGGCTGCCCAGACCGGAGAAGGTATCAGAGACGAAACCGTCCCATTCGACACTCGGGTCAAAAACATTCGCTCCGTTTGTGTCGCCTGTTCCGATTGTGCTTTTGCGTCTAAGCGTATTATCGGCGGTGCCTGTAACCCCGCTTCCCCATTCTGTTCCGGGATCAATTCCAATCTGCCCGATAACATCCAGGATTTGACTCCCTTTGCGCAGAACGATCGCATCGTCGCCGTTAAACCAGCTTCCGCTGTTTGTTTGATCTGCCTGCGCCAGTATAGCGGCGTTAGCGGTACTTTGAGCGATAACATAAACGTCGCCGCCGGCTGCCGTCCCCGTCAGGGAAATAGATAGTCCCGCGCTCGAATTGCCATTAAAATACATATCAACGGCGTATCCGCCGGTTGCGAGATTTATCGACGCGCCCGTGCCGTTATAAATTTCGAGCGCTTTGTTGTTGCCGCTTCCTTCAACGTACTCGGAAAAAAAAAGATCAGCCGTTGCGGCTTGGGTTGCGGTTGGAGACAGAAGCAAAATGTTCTGCAACACTAAAAATGCCAGAACAGCCAGCGAAATCATTCGCCGAAAAAATGGAATCGTGTTTTTGCTTTTGAGCGCGCGGTTATCTACTGCCTTGGATTTTTTAATCCTCATTTATTTACTCCGTTTTTTTACCTTTTAACTTGAATTTTTATTGGAAAACTTGTAATTCGGGGAAATTTCTGTCTCGATTGTCTGCACAAAGAGGTGGGGTTTTGCTTTTAGACGGGTGGAAAACGAGCCGATTTTTACAAAGTTACTGCTTAAAAATATATATTACTTTATTTTTATTGGATTGCGAAGCAGGAAAAATCCGGTTTATAAAATTTATTAAAGTGATTTAACTTTGCACGATTGCGCGAATACGCTTGAGCGCAGCACCCGTGGAAGTAGCGCGCAAAAACGAAAGCCGCAAGCGTTAAGCTTACAGCTTTCGTTTCTTTTGAGTTTCCTTTGACGAGCGGCGAAAGCGTCAAAAAGCGTTAAATATACGCGAAAGAAAAAATTAATATTTTGCGCGAAACGCTAACTTTTATTCGTAACGCGCAGAATTTCGGCGACGCTCCAGGCTTGCGCGAAACATCCGCGCGGCGCGTGCGGAGCTTCGGCATCGAAGATTTCCGAGATTTGTCCGATTCCCGCTTCACAGAGATGCGATCTAAAACCGGCGAGAATTTCTTCGATTCGGTTTTCGTCTCCGGGGAAAACTTTCCGCCGCGCGTCAATAAAACCGCCGATCAGCCAAGCCCAAACCGTGCCTTGATGATAAGCGGAATCACGCGAAAACGGTGAACCGGTATAAATCGGGCGGTAGCTGATGTCTTTCGGCGAAAGCGTGCGCAACCCGACCGGCGTTAATAATTCCGCTTCGATTTTTTCGATCACTTTCGAGGCTTTTTCCGCGTCGTCTAAAATCGCGTTTGTTAAGCTGACCGCGAAAATTTGATTCGGACGAACTGAAGCGTCGCGCATTCCGTTTATGACAACGTCATACAGACATGAATCGGCTTCGTTCCAGAAAACGGCGTTGAAGCTTTGTTTGGCGAGTTCCGCCATCGCCGCGTATTTCTCCGCGTTTTCCGCGTCATCGAATTCCGCGGCGAAACTTGCCATAATTTTCAAAGCGTTAAACCAGAGCGCCTGAATCTCGACCGGCTTCCCTGTGCGCGGCGTGAAAACTTCTTCGCCGTATTTTGCGTCCATCCAGGTCAGCTGCGATTTTACCTCGCCCGCAAAAAGCAAACCGTCGGTATCGACGTGAATGTTATAGCGCGTTCCGCGCAGATGCCATTCGATAACATTGACGAATTTTTCGTACAGATTTTCGCGAACGAACTCGCGATCCTGCGTTTTTTCAACGTATGCGCGAACGGCTTCGAAATACCAGAGCGTCGCATCGACCGTGTTGTATTCGGCTTTATCTCCGGCATCCGGGAAACGATTCGGAATCATTCCTTCGGAAATATGCGCGGAAAATTCGAGCAGAATATTTTTGGCGATTTCCGGTCGATTCGTCGCCAAGGTCAGTCCGCTCAAAGCGATCATCGTGTCGCGTCCCCAATCGGAAAACCATGGGTAGCCCGCGATTACCGTTTGTCCCGCGCCGCGCGCGACGATAAACCGGTCGGCGGCTTTTACGAGCTGTTTCGAGAAATCGTCTTTCGCGCCGGAAATTTCGATTAGAGTTTCGCGCCTTTCGATTTCGGCTTTCTCGTACATTTCAGCATCTGAAAAAGTTTGCTTTTCGGTTGAAACAATCACCGTCGCCGTTTCTGACAAATCGTATTTCAAGACGAAAGGCTGAAATAAATCTTCGCGAAAATCAAAGCCGCGTTCTTTTTCAATCGCGTATTCGAAATTTTTATACCAATAACCGGTTTTTTCGTCTGATTCGGCGTTGTGAGCGAAAAACAGCGACGGCATTTCTTCGTAAGGATGAACTTCAATCGAGTTTTCCGATGTTTCGCACAAAGGATCGAAATCCGCCGTTTCGCGCTGCAAATGATGATAATCGACAAACGAAAGCAAAGGCTTTAACTCTAATTTAATTGTCGGAGTCCGGTTTTTAATTCTCAGTTCGCGATTTTCAGATTCATGCGATCGGTCATCGTCCGGCGAAGTTCGATCTTCTCGCAATTCGTCATTCGTAATTCGTAATTCCTTTTTTTCCGCTTTGTATTGAACGACAACTGTATTTTGACCGTAAACCATAAAAATCTTTTTCTCGATTTCGATTCCGGCGACTTCAAACGTCCAGACCGGAAAAGAATCGAGGCGAAAGCTTTTCAGATATTTGTATCCTTCGGGATATATCGCGCCCGGATATTGATTGGCGGAAAGCTCGAATTTTTCGCCGTCGATGCTGACCGTCTCCTCAAACTTCGAAAGCATCGTGATGCGACCGAGCGGCGGGCGCGTCGCGGCGGTTAAAAGCCCGTGATAACGGCGCGTGTTTGCCCCCGAAACGGTCGATGCGGCAAATCCGCCGATCCCGTTTGTTTCGAGCCATTCGCGCCCGCTCGCCGTTTCGTAATTTGTACAGATTTCCGAACCAAAACTTATCATTTGCCTTCTAAATTACCTTTTCGCGCAGTATATTCCAAATTATCGAATTGAGAAAAAAGTTGAAACGCCGATTCTTTTTGATTTGTGCTGATGAGAAAGCATAAAGAAGTGATTTTTTGTAAATATTTATAACTTTATCGTTTCGCACAATTCTTTATAAATATTTTCCGTTTCGTTGATCATCTTTTCCAGGCTGTATTTTTCCCTGGCAATTTCGCGTGCGTTTTCACCTAAAGTCGCGCGCAAAGCTTCGTTGTTTAATAATTCCCCGATTGCCTCGGCAAGCTTGATCGGTTCGAAAACCGGCACGAGTTTCCCTGAAAGATTGTCTTCTAAAAGCTCTTTCGCTCCATCTGTTTCCGAAGCCACAATCGCTCTGCCGCTGATCATCGCTTCCAGAATTGCCAGCCCGAAACTTTCCGAATGAGACGCCGAGACAAAAACGTCAATCGCCGCCAGCAAAGATGCCGTGTCTTCGACCCAATCGAGAAATAAAAAACGTTCTTCCAGATCGAAAATCTTGATGAGCCTTTTCAGCTCGCGGCGAAACTCTTTTTTGAAAGAATTGTCTCTGCCGACAATCATAAAATAAGCGTTCGGATGCTCTTTGGCGATTTCCTGCGCGGCGAGAATAAAATCGCGCTGACCTTTCAAAATTTTCAATTCGCCGACCGTGCCGATTAGCTGCGCGTCGGAAGGAATATTGTGCAGGGCGCGAAACTCTCTTCGAAGCGTTTCATAATCGGTATGCGCCCAGTTTTCGAGCGCGATCCCGTTTGAAATCATTTTGACTTTCTCCTTTTGAAAGATCCTGCACAAATTTTCTTCAACGGTACTTGAAACGGCGATTGCTTTCGACAGATTTCCGAGCGCGAATTTTTGAAAAGGCTTCATCGGAAAAAGCACGTGACGGGTTAAGACGAACTTCGCGTTTTTCGCGATCCGGCAGGCGAGACCCGAAGGAATATAATCGCGTCCGAGATGAGCGTGGACGATTTCTATCTTGTTTTCGACAACGAACTCGGCGATTTTCTGCGCGCTCAAAACGCCGAAAGAATTTCTCAGCGAAACGTGCAGAAAATTCTCGTCCGGCAAAAAATCAAATCTACTCTGCCATTCGTTTGTCGGTCTGAGAGCAACGAAAATTTCATGCCCGCGTTTTGCCAGACCCCGGCTTAAATCAATTAAATGCCGTTCGCCGCCGCCGTAAGTTCTAGCCGATGAGATGTGTAAAATTCGCACAAAATAAATGTTAGTAGTTTAACGGCAAATCGTAAACGGAAAAAATAAAAAAGGCGTGTTTCTATAAAAGGAAACACGCCGTGGAAGGTTTTTCCTCACGAGGAAAAACTAAAACTGGAATCTGGCTGCAAATTGAATTTGTCGTTCACGATAATTTGAACTACTCGATTCATTGTTGACGCCGAAATTATTGTTGTAATTCAATGTATTGGTACCGCTGGCGCGCGTATAAAGAAGGTTCTGTTGTTGGAATACATGAGTTTTATTCAACACGTTAAAGCCTTCTGCCAATAATTCAAGATTATATCTTTCTGTAAATCTAAAACGTTTTGAAAGTCTTAAATCTAAATTAGATACATTCGGCAATCTGAAAGAGTTGCGTCCCGCCAGTGGGAAAAACGCATCTCCATTGCTGCCGTTTAACGATGTGCCTGAAACAAAGCTGCTGAACGGGCGACCCGAATAAAAAGTATAAATCGGGGCTATTGACCAGCCGTTAGCCAAATAATTGTAGATAGAAGTCGTTTCACCCTTATAAAGGGTCGGCGCATATACCGCACTCACTACGAATTTATGACGAACGTCGTTATTGCTCGGTCCTGCGTCATAGCTACGATCAAACAAATCATACGGAGAATTATTAACCGGGAAAACCGACGAATTTTGATTCGTATCCGTTGCTTTTGCCAGCGTATAGCTGGATTGAACCTGCAAACCGTCCGTAAAACGACGATTAAACTGGAACACCAAAGCATTGTATTCTGATTTAACCGTGCTTTGAATCTGTGTTAATTGAGCAAACGTTGTAAGCTGACGACCGTATTGCGGTAATGTAAAAGTTTGACCGTCGAATGGACCGCCGTTAACGGTGTAAGTTGTCGTCGTTCCGAGTCGTCTTAAATTTTGATCAACAAATGTCGGCAATTGACGTCCCTGGCTTCCCAGATAAGCAACTGAAACAACTGTATTTTTTGCAATTTCCCGCTCTAAGACGAGGTCATACTGAGTGATAAGCGGAGCTTGAAAATCTTTCGCGTAAAACTGTATAGCAGAAAGATTCAACGGCAAGTTGCTCGGCAAAACATTCGGGAAAATCGGCGCGCAAGCCTGCGTTGCCGTAGGTACAAGCGGGAAACAGTTTGTGGTCACATTATTATTGACCGTAAATTGTCCTTGTCCGCCTGGATTACCCGTATTAAGCAAAGCATTGTAGATTTGAGCGTTGATAATACGTCCGTAATAAATCCCAACTCCGGCGCGAACCGATGTTTTTCCGTCACCGGTTATGTCGTAAGCGACTCCAAGACGCGGACCAAAGTTGTTTTTATCATCAGGTAGAGTTGATGTTGCCTCGGCAAGTGTTCTTCCGTCATTCGGGATAGCTGTTGTACTTGAATTCGGCAGTACTGCTTCAGGAAGTTTTTGATATTCGTAACGCAGTCCTAAATTAACGGTCAATCGCGGCGTAACACGGAAATCATCCTGAAGGAAAAAGTTGTATTCGTGTGTGCTGAACTTTAATCCCGGGATTCCGATGCCTTGAAGATAAGTGCCGTTGTAGCATCTTCCGACTCGGTTTGTTCCCGTTGCACATGCTGTTGTGGAAGCCAGAGGACTCGAGAAATTAACATAATCAATAATAAAGTCATTGATTGTGGAGTATATGTATGAACCGGTTTGCGAACGGAGGTTTTGAATATCATCCGTAACGCGGTTGTAATCTCCGCCGAATTTGAATGTGTGTCTTCCTCTAACAAAAGTTACGGTATCGGCAAATTGCAGACGTGTTTCATCGGGGAATTTGACGCGCTCGAAATTCGCTGTTGTGCCGAACGTTAAACCGCCTGTTAAATTAACACTCGGCGAACGCGGACCGGCTACAGTGGAAGCAGTCGTAGGTTCGCCCGGAAGCGGTTCTTGACTGTAAGCGAATTCGTTATCGCGTGAATACTGAAAACGGGCTTCGTTCAGAAGATTAGTAGAAATAGTCGACTGCAATCGCGCATTTAATGAATCTACATTAACAAAGTCATCGCCGAAACTTCTTCGCGCGATGGTGTTTGTAGCCTGTGTTTGCAAGCCGGCGGGAGATTCCGCACGCAGCCGGTTATAACTAACGCTAAACAAGTTATTGTCATTGACCTGCCAATCTATTTTCGGCAAAAATAATTTCTGGTCCTGTCTGCGCGGAGTTTCGCCGGACAATGAGCTGATGAAACTCAAAGAATTGTCTATTTGAGCAGTAGTCAAACCTCTGCTTAACAGAAGAGTTCTGTTTACGGTATTCAAGTAATTTAGATTGCTGAATACTGCAAGTCCCGGAAAGTTTCTTTTTTGCTGGTCGTAACTGAAAAAGAAAAACAAACGATCTTTCACAATTGGACCACCGATTGTTCCGCCGAATTGATGACGAATATCCGTCGGTTTGATACCAACTATTGTTGAAACACCGTTATTTAAGATTGTTTGGAAAGCCAGCGGGTTACGCGCTCCAAAACGATTGTTGCGATAATATTCGAAAAGGTCGCCGTGAAATTCGTTTGTTCCGCTTTTAGTTACGGTGTTGATAACACCGCCTGCCGAACGTCCGTATTCAGCTGAATAGTTAGATGTATTAACCTGAAATTCGCGTATTGCAGATTGGCTGATTACATAGCCGATACGGGTACGTCCTCGTTCTTCTGATTGGAATGCCTGGTTATTATCGCCGCCGTCAACTGTGCTGTTATTAAGCAGACCTGAAATTCCGCGAAAACTAATCAGACCGAATGTGCCGTCCGGAACTGTTGCCGGCGCAAGCAAAACGAAGTTTGAAGCTCGTCGTCCGTTAATCGGTAATTCGTTAATAGATGTTTGGTTAATGTTAGTAGTAAAGTCCTGGGAAGTGGTGTTGATAACCGGTGCTTCTGCCGTTACTTCGACAATAGCTGTTTGTCCGGCTAATCCTAAAGGAATATCTAACGATGTAAGCCGTCCTACCTCGACCACAATTTTTTCTTGCCTGAAAGAGGCAAATCCGCTACTGGATATTTCTACTGTGTAAGTTCCAGGCTGTAAGTTGTTAACCCGAAAAACACCGTCTTCGTTGGCAGTTACTGTTGCTACGCTATTGGTTCCTTCGTTTGTAACAGTGACGCTGGCATTTGGGACAATTGCGCCTTGCGGATCGGTAACTTTACCACTGATCCCTCCTGTTACAGTTGATTGCGCGTAAACATGCCCAATCCCGACGAGCAAACAGAAAAACGCTGCTGCTAAAAATTTGGTTGAAAATATTTTAGTCATCTGACAATTGACCTCTTTTTTTATTAAAAAATTCTTTTAAGCAAAATTGCTGTATTTGGATATAAATAAGCGCAGATATTTTGAATTTTGGATTTTTATTTGGCTTTTCGGATTTTTGGTCTTGAAAAAGTTTGTTTCACAAAATCTAAAAACAATCTCAAAAAATCTGCTTCAAACTTTAACTATTTAATCTACACACTTTTATCGACTGCATATCCGATTAGGACACTTAAGCTTTTTAATTATTTTTTGATTAAAGGTGTAAATTCCATTTAAGTTAAAGCAAATTAAGTTCCGTGATTTTCAGCGAGAAACTTTACTACTGAAAAATGAGATGTTATCGGCTGCAGGTTAAGTTTATGTTAACCCGTCGATTTTATTTTTCTGACTACTCCGAAACCGGCTCCCGGGCGCGGTGAAAGCCTTTTTCTCTTTAAGCTTTTTTCTTTATTCTTTAAGCTTCTTTTGTAAAATTCAAATATTTGAAGCTGTCAAAGCCAGACAACCAAGTAAAAATTCCCGCGTTTTTCCCGCGTTTTTTCTCAGAAAATTAAATCGATTTCTCGCATTTTTTGCAACTTATATATAATCGAAGCAATCCAAAAGAAGCGAAAAGCTTTTGATTTATGTTTCGATTAAAACTTATTTATCGAAATTTTAATCGAAATTTCCTTTTGAAAAGAAATGAGCGGTTTGAGCGGATACGATCTGTAAAATTGTTGTATTCTTATAATTTAAACCCGGCTTATTTTATTTTGTTTAATAAAAATCGGCAATTTTGCTTTGAGCGGTTTGAGCGCTTTTCCAATACTTGACAATATTTAACGTTTAGTTTAGAGTATTGGGCAAATATTTGAGGCAGACAATCAGGTATTTGATAGAGATAATAAGGTCGAAAAAGGGGAAGAAAATATATGGCACAGTTGGATTATACTACATCATCATATAAAACGCCGCTGCATCACCGAATTATGGCAACTATGCCTGTTCAAGCATGTTGGGTGGATTCGGAAAGCGGAAATACGGTTTGCGTTGAAGGCTTAACAGAAAATCTTGGTGAAACGAGCACTCTGGTAAATTTAGACGTCTTACCGCCTGTAGGAAGCGAAGTTACGTTAAGAATTTTTGATGAAGAGAAAACTATTATCGAAGTTTCAACGAATGTAATCCGAGTTGAACGAGATCCTAGTAAACCTTTAGCCGCACTTTCTATTTTGGAAAATGTAAAAAATTGGAAACAGATCGCTTTGACAGCCGCACAGGAATGGGTGACACGGCATTGGCAATTAAACTACGAAGAAGAATGGGTTAATTAAAAATTCATTTTTCATTCGTTTCATACCCAAAGCGGAGAGATTTTTTATTAAAAGTCTCTCCGCTTTTACTTTTAATAAAGCCAACGAAAAAAATATTTCGGGCATCTTTTTAGCAAATGAAAAAATTATTTTCTTCAGCAATTTTAGCTTTATTCTTAATACAATCGATTTTCGCGCAGGAAAAGCCTTTAGCGCAGGCTGAATACGTCAAAATGCTTTACGCTCTGCAAAAAAATCCGGTTGAAAAACAGGAATTGATCGAAAGCGTTCGCCGGCGCGGAATCGGTTTTGTGTTAACCGACGGCTTGCGCGGTTTGACGCGTTCGAAAAGCGGAAACGATGAAGAATTAAAACGCGCTCTGGAAGAAGCCGAAAGGCGTCGTCAAAATCCGACTGAGGCAAAATTGCCTTCAGCAAAAGAAGTCGGCGATATCTTGGAAAAAACCCGTACAAATACTTTAGCGGCAGTAGAAGAAATGCCGGATTTCGTTGTCAAACAACAGATACAAAGATCGGCGGCATATGCGGGAACAAATAATTTTCGCAATTTGGACAAACTGATCGTCGCCGTAAGTTATCGTTCGAGCGGTCAGGAAGATTACAGAGTTTTATCGCTTAACGGCGTTATTCAGGAGAATTCAAAATCGAAACAATCATATGAAGAAGTCGGCGGCACGAGCTCGACCGGTGAATTCGTTACGGTTTTGGCGATGATATTTAAGCCGGAAAGTGAAACTAAATTTAATATAATTGACACCGATACGATTCGAGGCAGACGCGCAGTAGTTTTCGACTATTCGACTACACGCGAAAAAGCTAAACAGAGAGTTACGGCATCCGGCTATTTAACAGATTCTGCTATTACCGGTATGAAAGGAAAAATTTGGATAGACCGAGAAACCTCTCGCGTTTTACGTGTTGAAAGTGAAGCGACCGAGTTGCCGGAAAATTTTCCGATCAGGTCGGCAAAAAGAGTGATAGATTATGATTGGGTAACGATTTCGGAAGAAAAATATTTATTGCCGGCATTGTCGGATGTGCGCCTGACGTTTCGCGAAAGCACCAAGATTTTCGAATCGAGAAATTTAATTCGCTTTAAGGATTACCAAAAATTCGGAACCGAAGTAATTATTCTCGACGACGATAATGCGCCGATTCAGGAAGACAAGCCTTAATTTTTGAAGTTAACAGGAAAAATAAGCGATAACGGCAGGTATAATCAGCCACAGCAAGCCTTTTACAAGAAAAAACATAAAACCGAGAAAGCCGAAACGCTTAATTAGTTTTCCAGCGGAAGTTTTTGATTTTTTCGGGCTTTCCTGCATATTTTCTTAAAGATAGAACACGCTCGAAAACTTTTCAATTTTTTCGGCTAAAACGAATAAAATCTGAAGAAATGAAAAAATATTTCAGACAATTTACGGCTTTTACATTTTGTTTTATCCTTTACACATCTGCCGTTTTCGCTCAAACAGCGCCGCCGCAGGAAAAAAACAAACGTGAGGCTCAATTGGTCGAACTCAACACACTTGATAAAACAATAAAGCTCGATATTCGATACGCCACCGACAACAATTTCGTCGGCAAAACGGTTTATTCGGAAGCCCGCGCTTTTTTGCAGAAACCGGCTGCCGAAGCATTGCTGCGCGTTCATAAACAATTGAAAAAGCGTGGTTTGGGGCTCGTAATTTTCGACGGTTATCGCCCGTGGTCGGTGACGAAAATCTTCTGGGAAGTAACGCCCGAAGACAAGCGAAAATACGTCGCCAACCCGGCGAAAGGCTCGAAACATAATCGCGGCTGCGCGGTCGATTTGAGCATTTACGATTTAAAAACGGGCGAACCCGTTCCGATGCCTTCCGGTTTTGACGAGTTTACGGAGCGCGCGTCGCCCGTTTATAAAGGCGGAACCGAACAGGAGCGCGCGAACCGCGATTTGCTGAGAAAGTTGATGGAAAAAGAAGGCTTTATCGTCAACGTCAACGAATGGTGGCATTTCGATTACAAAGACTGGGAAAAATACGCCATTTACGACGTTTCATTTTCGGATGCGGCAAAAGGTGAAGAAGTAAAAGCGATAAATTAAAACAGAAACCGAAAAAGCAGAATAAAAGCACAAAATAAAAAGAGTGAAAACGATTGTTGAATAAAATCAACAACTGCGTTTTCACTCTTTTTATTTTAAATATCCGCTCGCGTTTACTTCGCTTTCTGCATATTTCCTTCGACGTTTAAGACGACTTTAATATCGTCGGAAAGCATCGCCGCGCCGTTCGGTAAGTTGCTGCCGTAGTTTACGCCGAAATCGCGTCGATTGATCGAAGTTTCAGCCGTTATGCCGATCTTCACGCCGCCTTTCGCGTCTTTTACAAATCCGGCAACATTTACCGGAAACGAGACTTGTTTGGTGACGCCTTTCATCGTCAAATCTCCGGTAACCAGCCAATTTTTGCCTTTCTTTTCAACTTTCGTGCTTTTGAAAGTCATTTCCGGGTATTTTTCGATTTCGAAAAAGTCGGCTGTTTTCAGATGCTTGTCGCGCGCGGCAACGCCCGTATCGACGCTGTCCATTTTCGCTGAAAACTCGACCGATGATTTCTCTACGTTTTTCCCGTCAAAATTTACAGTGCCCGTAAAATCGCGGAAATATCCGGGAACATCGACCAATCCCATATGTTTTACGCGAAAACCGATCGAGCTGTGAGCTTTGTCGAAACTGTACGTTCCCGTTTGTTCTTCGGGCGAAAGCTTTTCGGCGACCGCAAACTTTTCAACGATTGTTAAGTTTCCCGCATTTGTACCGAAACCTGAAAATATAAACAAACCGGCTAATAAAATTCCGATTGTTAACGAAACTCTTTTCATTAAAATTTCTCCTTTTTTTATAACTGAATAATATGGTGAATTTAATAAGATGCAGGAGAATTATAAATAGTTAATGGATAATTGACAATATTTCAATCAATTATCCATTAGTTTTTAATTTTGCCTTGTATTTTCTTTAAGTTGCGCGATTATTTTTTGCCGTTGAGAAACTGCGCCGCAACTTCTGCAACGCGTCTGCCCTGCAGGCGTCCAGCCGTCAGCGCGATTTCGTCCGGGGCGAGCTGCCCGTTGTTTGAAGTAAAAGAAGCGCCGTAAGGGTTGCCGGATTGAAACTGGCTCGCTTCAACGTAACCGGGCGCAACGATTATCATTCCCCAATGATAAAATGCCGTATTTATCGCCAGAATAGTTGCTTCCTGCCCGCCGTGAGCGGTTGCCGTTGTCGCAAAAGACGAACCGATTTTATTAACCAGAGCGCCTTTTGCCCAAAGTCCGCCGGTTTGGTCCAGAAAATTTTTGAGCTGCGCCGAAGGCAAGCCGTACCTGGTCGGCGTGCCGAAAATGATCGCGTCCGCCCATTCCAAATCGTCGTTTGTCGCTTCTCTTATGTTGGAAGTTTCTTCGCGATGCTGTTTCCAGACCGGATTGTTACCCCAAACTTCGTCAGGCGCTGTTTCTTTCACTTTTAACAAACGCGTCTCCGCGCCTGCTTCCCGTGCACCGGCTTCAACCGCTTCCGCGAGCAGATGCGTCGTCCCCGTTTGGCTGTAATAAATAACTGCGACTTTTGCCATAATGAATATCTCCCTTTTGTTCGTAAATTTAGATGATAATAATAAACCTTTTCCCAAACGAAAAACAATTTTTCAAGTCAAATAAACTGACTTATGCCGACGAAACATAAGCATTTACGGGGAAAAACTTTAAATTTCGATTTTCAATCGTGTTTTTATCGCTGCGCAAAACGATTAAATTTTTAATTATTCGGAGCCTTCGAACTTCCGCCGCGAAACTGCTTTCACAAAGAAATTCCAGTAGTCTGCTAATTAAATTTTTATTAAAAGCAATAAAACAGTTTATTGCTTTGATAAATACCACCGAAAACTGACAAACTAGGATTCGGACCGGAATTATGAGTTACTTCGTAATTCTTTTTTATTTATGCGGATTACCGATTACGAATTTGAACTGCCTGAAGATTTGATTGCGCAGAAGCCCCTGGAGAATCGTGAAAGTTCACGGATGCTTGCCGTAAATCGTTCGGAGAAAAGTTGGAGCGATGCCGGATTTAACGAGTTTCCGCGTTTTTTGCGCGAAACGGATGTTTTAGTTTTAAATAACACGAAGGTTTTTCCGGCGCGCTTGTTCGGCGAAACGGAAACTGGCGCCAATATTGAAATTTTTCTGGTTAAAGAAACGGAAAATCAAATTTGGGAAGCTCTCGCGCGCCCTGCAAAACGACTGAAAATCGGCAAAAAAATAAATTTCAATGAAAATCTAACGGCTGAAGTCGTCGGCAAATCAGACGAAGGTCGCGTTTTCATACGTTTTTACGCAAAAGGAAATTTCCATGAGATATTGGATCAAATCGGGAAAACTCCTCTGCCGCCGTATATCAAACGAGGCGAAGGCGGATTGGACGAAGACCGCGAGCGTTATCAAACGGTTTTCGCAAAAGAGCGCGGCGCAATCGCCGCGCCGACCGCGGGGCTACATTTTACGCCGCAGATTCTCGA
Source organism: Acidobacteriota bacterium (assembly GCA_025463125.1). Lineage (GTDB taxonomy): Bacteria > Acidobacteriota > Blastocatellia > Pyrinomonadales > Pyrinomonadaceae > SXVE01. Next base: position 27,361 of record JAOAPX010000071.1, read on the forward strand.
AGATATAAAAAATAAAGGCGTAGCCGTAACGGAAATAACTCTGCACGTCGGTTACGGAACTTTCGAACCGGTGCGCGTCAGCGATTTGTCAGAGCATAAAGTTTTGCCGGAAAATTATGAAATCAGCGAACAAGCAGCCGAAACTTTAAACCGCGCAAAGGCTGAAAACCGCCGCATAATCGCCGTCGGAACGACAACGACGCGCGCTTTGGAATCCGCGATTGAAAAAGATAAACGATTTACGGCTGGGAAAAGCGCCGCCGGTTTGACCATTACGCCGAATTACGAATTTCGCGCAATTGACGGGCTTCTGACAAATTTTCATTTGCCGCAGTCTTCGCTTCTTGTTTTAATTTCTACTTTCGGCGGCTACGAACTTATAATGAAGGCTTACCGGCACGCTGTTAAATCGCGTTACAGGTTTTACAGCTACGGCGATTGCATGCTGGTAATTTGATTTTACGAGACATTCAATATCCGTAATATTTTGTCTATATTTCGCCGAAGCGAAAACTGATTTTGTAAATTAAACTTTGTAAATTAATTTGTAAACTGATCCGACTCACCTCGTAAATTAGATAATAAATTTGTAAAACCTCGCGCCGCGAATTACAGGGATTCGCAAGAGGTCTTTATGCCATTTGACTATATAACCGACAGTGTTACCGATCTAGCTATTATTCACGCAATAAATAAATGCGATGTTCCGTCATTCAAAGAAATTATGGAAAATCTCGCACGTGACCGACAATTTAAACGAGAAACCAGAATTCTGTTTGACGCTTCGCTGTCAAGCGTTCCTTCGCAGGACGAAGCTTTTAAGTTCGTCGAAGCAATAGGTCGTCTGGAAATCTTTACCGCGCATAAAATGGCGATTGTCGCGACGGAATTTAAGGTTTACGGCGTATATCGAATGATTGCGTCACTTGCAAACCGAAAGAAGGGATCGAATTTAAAGGTGTTTATAAGCGTCGCCAAAGCGATCGAATGGCTCGACAGTAAATAATAATTTGCGGCAAAACCGTTTCGTATGATTTTGCCGTTCAGACTCAGCAAAATTTTTTGCACGAAGCGTAAATCAAAGTGTAAAATCAATTCGGATTCTGTGTTTTTAAATGTTTACAAAACTCATCTGCGAAAATAAACGTTCGTAATTTTTAATGGCTGTCTTACAAACAATTCTTAATTTATTCGCTCACGAACAGGAAAAAGAACCCGAGATAATCGTGCCCGCGCCGCCGTGCGTTTATGAAATTCGCACGCTGACCGATAAACAGCAGAAAGAAGTGATGGATCTGAATCTTCGCTGCTTCAAAAACGGTGAAAATTACACGCGCCACACGTTCGCGTATCTGCTCGGCGACCCGAAAACTTTGAGCTACCGCGTTATCACGCCCGACGGCGAAATGGTCGGTTTTATTTTTGTGATGTTGTCCGAAAACGGAACGGGACATTTAACGACGATCGGAGTTTCGCCGGAACATCGCCGCCGCGGACTCGCTGAAAAACTTTTGACGCACACCGAAGAAGCTTTGCGGAAACGCGATGTAAATACGATTATGCTCGAAGTTCGCGTCAGCAATTCGGGCGCGCAGGAGCTTTATAAAGGCTTCGGCTACTCGACGGTTCAGCGCGTTCCGAATTATTATAATAACGGCGAAGACTGCTTTTTAATGGTTAAATCGCTGTATTAACCGAAAATCTTTTTTGCGAATTATAAAAATCCAATTTTGCACATTTTACTTCCGAAAATTTATCCGATCACGGACGCGCGTTTATCCGCAATTTCACACGCCGAACAAGTGGAAAAATTAATCGAAGGCGGCGCGAATTTTATTCAATTGCGAGAAAAATACGCCGCGCCGATAGAATTTTATAAATCTGCCGAAATCGCTTTGAAATCAGCCCGGAAACATAACGTAAAAATTATTATCAACGATCGTGTGGACATTGCCCTGGCATTAAAAGCCGACGGCGTTCATCTCGGTCAGGAAGATATCTCGCCGGTCGAGGCACGAAAAATACTCGGCGATAAAGCGATCATCGGTTTTTCGACGCATAGTGTCGAACAAGCAATCGAAGCAATTCGCTTTCCGATTGATTACGTGGCTATCGGTCCGGTTTACGCGACCAAAACAAAAGAAAATCCGGACGCTGTCGTCGGGATCCAAGGTTTAAAAAAGGTTCGGGAAGCGATTGGAAATTTTCCGCTCGTTGCCATTGGCGGAATTAATTCTGAGAATCTGAGCGAGGTTTACGGAGCCGGAGCAGATTCCGCCGCCATAGTCAGCGGTTTGCTTTCCGATGCGGATAAGATTAATAAAAATTACGAAGTTCTGTCTTCGCTCTAAACCCCGGTATTAAAATTTGTTTATCAAAGTTAAAAAATAGCTTGCCTTTTTTCTTATTATTTCGTAAAAATAGAGTAGCTGAAAAATCAGCCCGTACATATTCACAAATTATCCCGCCCTTTTATTTTCCCCGAGGAGTTATCCAACCGATGAGTTTGCTTGATATAACACCAATTATAGAGCATATGCTGCTCACATCAGATAATGTCAGTGACTTAAATTTTTCAACCGGACAAAAACCGCAGGTAGAGATCAGCGGAAGCTTGTATTCTTCCACGCCTCTCGGCTTAGGAAAACTGACAGGTTATCAAACTGAAATGATTGCGATGGCGATTTTGCGCGATAACGCCGAAGCGGCGCGCCATCTTGCCAATTACGGAACGGCGGATTTAAGTTACGCGCTTCCCGGGCGATGTCGTTTTCGCGTTAATATCTTTCAGCAGCGCGGCTCGTATTCAATCGTCATGCGCGTGATTCCGCACGAAGTTCCGAGCTTTGAATCGCTTAGTATTCCGCCGCAGCTGACGGATATCTGCAATATTCGAAACGGGATCGTTCTCGTCACGGGTCCGACCGGCTCAGGGAAGAGCTCGACTTTAGCCGCCGTCATCGATCGCATAAACGATACGAAAAGCTATCATATCGTCACGATTGAAGATCCGATCGAATTTCTTCATTCGCACAAAAAATGCACGATCAACCAGCGCGAAGTCGGTTCCGATACAAAAGATTTTTCTTCCGCGCTACGCGCCGCGCTGCGGCAAGCGCCGAAAGTGATTCTCGTCGGCGAGATGCGCGATCTGGAAACGGCGGAAATCGCGCTCGAAGCGGCTGAAACCGGGCATCTCGTTTTATCTACTCTGCACACGATCGACGCGTCCAAAACCGTCGATCGCATCATCGGTTTATACCCGAAAAACGAAGAGAAAATTATTCGCACGCGGCTCGCGCAAACTTTTCGATACATTGTTTCGCAGCGCCTGATTCCGCGCGCGGACGGGAAAGGTCGAGTTGCCGCAGTTGAAATCTTAAAATCGAATCCGCGAACGCGCGAATACATCGAAAAAGGTGAATCCGACGGCAAAACTCTGCTCGAGGCGATACGCGACGGTGAAATCGACGGAATGCAGGATTTCGATACCGTTATTCGCCGGTTGATTGATAATAAAACGATTAGTCTCGAAGACGGGCTTTCGTTTGCCACCAACCAAAACAATTTATTACTGCAATTAAAAGGCTTATCTTCGACTGACGATTACAGTACCCCTAAATCGCCGCATAAGTCCGTATCCATAAATCCGCTTCCGCCGCCGACCCCGAGAAATTCGGTGCTCGATATGATTGAATAAGATTTAACGGTGAATGCTTAATTAAGAAATTTGTTTTTTGCTTTTAATTCACCATTCAACATTATTAACCGTTTCCCATTATCAAAAGTCCGCTATGTTTATGAGACTTTCCCGTTAACACTATGATAATACGTTGCGATAATTGTTCTGTTTCTCTGCAGCTTGACGAATCGAAAATTCCCGGCGGCAACTTTACGGTTCGCTGCCCGCGCTGCCAAAATATGATTCGCGTGCAAAAAGGCGCTAAAGGACACGGATCTTCGACCGTTCAGCATCTGGAAGCTAATAAACCCGCTCCGGCGGTCGAAGACGGCACGCGGCAATTTGCGGCGAAAGAATCGGAGTTTCAGATAAACTCCGCACTGCGTTCTTTGCTTTCGGCTTTAAAGACCGAAAATATGATTTTGAGCGTGGACGACGATAAAAGCGAAAAACCGCGCCGAGTTTTATTGTGCGTCGGGCAAAAACGCGAAGAAATAGCCAAAAAATTATCCGAAGCCGGTTACAAAGTTTATATCGCGCAAAAACCGGCGCAGGCAAATGAACGTCTTCGCGAAGGAAAAACCGAAGTCGTGATTTTTTCTCCTGATTTTGCGGCTGAATTCGGCGGGGCGGCGATTTTGCAGCAAAAAGCCAACGCGATGTATTCTTCGGAAAGACGCAGGCTGTTTTTAGTCTCGCTCGAAGACGGCGGAACGACGATGAACGCGCACGAAGCTTTTTTGCGCAATCTGAATTTGATCGTTAACACAAACGATATTCCGCAGCTTCCGCTCATCTTAAACCGCGCTTTACGTGATTTTAACGACCTTTACCATTATCTCAATAAAGCGCTCGGTCATGAAGCGATATAAAACCGGCGCTCAAGCTTAATCAATTTTTTCTAAAATCAAAGCCGAATTTTTAGAACCGAAACCGATGCAGTTACACAAAGCGGTTCTAATGTCGGCTTTTTTCGCATGATTCGGCGTGTAATCCAAATCGCAGTTTTCGTCCGGTTCATCCAGATTAATGGTCGGCGCGATTATCTGCTCGTTTAACGCCAGCAGAGCCGCTCCGATTCCCGCCGCTCCCGAAGCGCCCTGCGGATGCCCGATTTGCGATTTCGTCGCGGACATTTTCAATTTATAAGCATGTTCGCCGAAAGCGTTTTTTATGCTTTGCGTTTCGATGCGGTCGTTAAGCTGCGTCGAAGTTCCGTGAAGATTTACGTATTCAACTTTTTCGCCCGCGATTCCCGCGTCTTTCAACGCCAGACGCATCGCGCGCGCCGGTTCGACGCCGTTTTCCTCCAAACGAACTCGGTGATAAGCATCACAAGTCGAGCCGTAACCGGAAATTTCCGCGTAAATTGCAGCGTTTCTTTTAACGGCGCTTTCCAGCGTTTCCAAAACGTAAATCCACGCCCCTTCGCCGACGACGATTCCCGAGCGATTTTTATCGAACGGACGCGATGCGCGGATCGGCTCTTCGTTCCAGTCTCTGGTCAAAACCGTCAATAAATTGAATCCTTCGAGAATTCCGCGAGCAATCGGGGCATCGACGCCGCCCGCAAGCATCATTTCCTGCTTTCCTAAAGCGATATGGCTTGCCGCATATGCAATAGCGTCTGTCGAGCTGGTACAGCCGGTCGAAACGACGTGAGAGAGCCCGTGAAGCCCGAAGACCATCGAAAGTTCGCTGGAAAGTCCTCCGTGTGTGGAAGCCGGAATAGTGTAAATGCTCGCTTTCTTTTCCTGTCCGGTTAGCCAGTAAACGTATTGTCTTTCGGTAAAAGCCAAACCGCCGCCGCCCGTTCCCAAAACAACGCCGAAATTTTGCCTTTCCGTTTGAGTAAGTTTACCGGTCTCAATTCCCGCCTCTTTAACCGCCTGGCGAGCGGCGGCAAGCGCAAGCGGAACCGTTCGCGGAACGTGTTTTCGGTCTTTCGGATCAAGTTCGGCTTCCCAGTCAAAATCTTTTATTTCACCCGCAATTTTTACGGAGGAATTCGACGTGTCGAAACTTTCGATTTTATTTATTCCGCTCGTGCCTTGTGTGAGAGATTTCCAGAACTGCTCGCGCCCGATTCCGATCGGCGTTACGCAGCCAAAACCCGTAATTACGACTCGCCGAGGTTTCGCTAAATCTTTAAACATAAAAAAGTGCTATTGATTTGAGAATAGCACTTTCACAAAAAACTTAGCCAACATTTTTTTGCCGGAATCTTTTTAGTTTTTAGTAAATCAACCAGACATCGAAAGCCCAGCCGACTTCTCCCGCATAAGAAATCAGGCACCAGCGCCCGCGCCGCCCGTCAATCATTTTTTCTTGAAGACTGTTTTTTCCACCTGTCGGGCGTAAGTCTCGCCGTTTCGGTTTTTCTTTCAATTTCTATTTGCTAAAACTGTTTATCGGCAGGCATTTGCACAGTTTCCTGTCCGCCCGCCCGGGAAATAAAGATGCCCCGTCAGCCAAACAAAACCGCAGAGAATCGTCGGTATATGTAGTTTTGCAAACAGGGCACCTTTTCATAAAGTTTTTGCCAAAAGTGAAAAGCTTGAATCGGTATTTTTAACTGTAAACCCTAATAACTTTCTATCCGTACCTTTTGCTGTTTTCACTTTTAACTTTTAACTTGTTCAGAGTTCAATTCTCATATGCGCAAAGGCATAACGATGTATTTGTACGTATAGTTTTTATCGCCCGCGATGCTCATCTGCGTTTGCGCGTTTCCGTCCTTAAACTCAAACGAAACGCGAGGCTTGCCGGCGCTTTCTCTAACTTTTACTTTCTCGCCATCGGTTTCCTGTTCGGTTTCCGAAGCTTCGACGGCGCTGATTACGTTTAAGAAATCCTGCAAATATTGCGAATTGAAACCGATGTTTATTTCTTCGCCCGAATAATCGGCGACAACTTTTTCGCTTGCCTCGCCTTCTTCGGAACTCTGTGCACCGATCTCAATCTCGTTCGGTTTGATCGTTAGACGCACTGAGCGCGTTCTTTCGTCAGCCATCAAGGCGACACGTCGAATCGCGGTTTTCATCTCGTCTGCGTCGAATGTCGCGACCTTATCGTTGTCTTTCGGAATAACCATTTCGTAATTAGGAAATGTTCCGGAAAGCTTGCGCGTGATCAGCAGCCGACCGTCAACTTCAAAATAAATGTGATTCGGATCTTCGCCGAAACTGACTTCGCCTTTCGAATCGCGCGCTATTTTGACGAGTTCGAGCAAAGCCTTTTTCGGAATTAGCGCATCCATCGCTTCCGTTGAAGTTCCCGGCAATTGTCTCTCGATATAAGCGAGGCGATGCCCGTCGGTCGTCACCATTTTCGCGGAATTTCCGTCAATCACGAATTTAGCGCCCGAAAGCGTAAATCTCGATTGCTCGTTTGTAATTGCAAAAGCCGTATTGTGGATAAAATGATTAAAAATCTCCGCCGAAAGTTTCATCGGCGCATTTTTGAAAGAAGGAACTTCAGGGAAGTTTTCTTTGGAAACACCTGCGAGACGAAAATTCGATTTGCCGCATTGAAGTTTTACCCATTCATTTTCATCTTTTTTGAAATGAACATCGGCATCATCGAGAAGTCGAACGATGTCGAAAAGCTTTCTCGCCTGGATGCACATCGAACCGGCTTGTTTGATATCGGCTGGCGCTTCACAACGGATTGTAACGTCTAAGTCAGTTCCGACAATTCTTATGTTATTTTCACCGACTGATTCGATTAAGATATTTGATAAAACCGGAATTGTTGATTTCTTTTCGACAATGCCCTGCACAAATCCTAGTTCATCTTTCAGAACGCTTTGCTTGATTACAAATTCCATTTTATTACTCCTGAAATATTTTTAATTATACCTAAAGTTATACTTTTAATTCTCGCCGCCTTTTACTATTTCTAATACTTTAAAATCTATGTATTTTAAATAGTAGTAGTAGTAGAGCCTGTGGAAAAGTGGATAACCGACTTTATTGAAGCAATGATTAATCTTATACTTCCACAGGGCTTGTGGAAAACTTGTGGAAAACTCGTCAGCCTGTGGAAAAAAAAGACAGAAAAACACTTTTTCCTCATTTTCCACAGGCTGATTTTCGGTCTGCCTGTGGAAAAGTGGAAAACTTTGTTTAAAATACTGCGATTAGACACAATATCCAAACACTCTAAAATTTCTCTTGTGGAAAACTTCCACTTAAATTTGCATCAAATTATCCTTAACTAACTGCAAAGATTATCTATAAGCTCGCTTACGACCCTGTGGAAATTCCTATCTTCCTTTATTACGGAATCAATCTTTTCCACCGAATGCATAACCGTCGTATGATGTTTTCCTCCAAACTCTCGCCCGATTTCCGGGAAGCTGTGTTTTGTCAGTCGTTTACAAAGATACATTGCAACCTGTCTCGGAACGGCGATCTGTCGTGAATTGTTTTTTGATTTTATTTCCTCAACCGACAGCTTGTAATGTCCCGCAACCGTTCTGGTAATTCTTTCCATCGATAAACTTTCCGGCTGCTCGTTATCGACGATATTGCGCATCGCGTCCTGCGCGAGCATTTTAGAAATCGGCATTCCGCGCAGAGAGGAAATCGCGACCAATCTGACCAGCGAACCTTCTAATTCGCGGATATTGCTGCGCACTTTCCCGGCGATAAAAAACGCGATTTCATCCGGCAAGCTGACGCCGTCCAAATCCGCTTTACGTTTTAAAATCGCTACTTTTGTTTCTAAATCCGGCGGCTCGATATCTGCGATCAAGCCCCATTCAAATCTCGAATGAAGTCTTTCTTCAAGAGTCGGGATTTCGCGCGGCGGGCAATCCGAAGTGATAACGATTTGTTTCTGGTCGTTATGCAGCGCATTAAACGTGTGAAAAAATTCTTCCTGCGTGCGTTCCTTGCCAGCCATAAACTGCACGTCATCCATTAAAAGCACGTCGATCGAACGGTATTTTTCACGAAACGTCTGCGTTTTGTCGTAACGAATCGCGTTGATCAATTCGTTCATAAATTTTTCGGAAGTAATATAAGCAACACGTAAATGACGGTTTCTTTCTTTTATCGAATGACCGATGGCATGCATTAAATGCGTTTTTCCCATCCCCACGCCGCCGTAAATAAATAAAGGATTGTAGGTTTTTCCAGGAGTTTCAGCCGCTCCTAAAGATGCGGCGTGAGCGAATTGATTACATGATCCGACGACAAAGGTTTTAAATGTGTATTTTTGATTGAGCGAATTTTCGATCGGTTCGATATCGACGAAATTCGGCGAGCTGTTTTTTATTAAAACTTCCGGCTTTAATTTATCTATATAGTTAAAATTGTTTGTTTTCGGAGCATTGGAAAGATTTCTTTGTTTTTCGAAAAAGAATTCCGTCTCATCGTCGTCATCGTCAAAACTTTGTTCGGACATTTCGGATTCTTCGACTTCCCAATCCAGGCGATAGCTGGTCAGGTTTAATTCTTTTAATGTTTGGTTGATAACTTCTGAATAATAAGTGCTGACCCAATCCTTTGTTACCTGTCCGGCGCGGAGATGAAGAATTTTTTCGTTTTCATCACAGCCGTCGAATTGAATCGGGCGAAACCACGAATCAAAAATTTGTTTATTCAGACGTTTTTCTACGGATTGAAGAATGTTATTCCAAACATTTTTGTTTTCCATCGAAGTTTCCATACTTTATCTCCGAAAATATTTTGTTAATTCTTTGGTAAAACTTTTAAGCAGATTTCTTATTTTTTTTTCTTAAGAGCAATGCGTTTTTTTACCGGTAAGGTTTTTAACAAATCATTTTATTTTTGGTAGTTTGAACGATATTTCAGTGCTAAATTTAAAAGTTTTCCACAGGGTTTTCCACAAGCTTGTGGAAAGCTGCTTAAAAGTTAAAGTAAAACTTTAACTCTATTATTTTCAATAAGTTACGGGTAATATAATTGTTGAAAACGGGAGCAAGAGTAACATATAAAATAGTCAGATGCAAGAAGAAATCCACAGGTTTTTCGAAAAACCTTTTTTACTGCCGAAAACCTTTTTTTAATATTGACTTGGCAGAAATTTAGTTTGTGTTAGACTGATTTCGCTTGAATTAATAAATAATAAATATGCGGGAAACTAAAAGAAAAACCGTCGGGATGAGAACCTCTGGATCTAAATCGAACGATCTGCCCGAACAAATAAAAAAAGCCGCGAAGGGGTTGTATTACATCAGCGAAACCGACGCGGAAATTACGCCGTTTATAGGCGCCAAAGCAAAAACGGTTTCGAAAGAGGAAATATTACGGCAGACAAAAAACTCTTCGGACGCGCCGGTCGAAGAGAGAGATTTTTCCGAGATTTTTCAACGCTTAACAAAAATACAGGAGTGGTACGGAGAAGAAGAAATTGCGGCGGCGAATAAATTTGCCGCTCTCAAACAACTTCTGGAAAATAATTTGAAAGATTTGAAGGTTTACAAAATCGGAAATATTCAAATAGACATTTATTTCGTAGGGCTTGCACCTGAAAGCGTTTTGATGGGAATTAAAACGCAATCCGTTGAAACATAAAAGGTTAGTAAAATACAAAAAGAGAAAAGATTTGATAAAAACCTTTTCTCTTGAAGCCGCTTTTTATTATATTAATTTTCCTTTACCGAGCTTGCGCCCGAGGTTTTCTTTAACAGATTTTTCGGAGTTCCGGAATAATCTATGCTGCTTGCGCCGGAAGCATCGGTTTTTAATTCAATTGTCGCAAAAACGCTGACCGAGCTTGCGCCGCTTGCTTCGACCGAAGCGTTTTCGGTTATCAAATTTCTCGCGTTAACTTTGCTCGCTCCGCTGACGTCAGCCTTCAAATTTACAGAATTGCCTTCAACCGAGACTTTTGAAGCGCCGCTCGCGTCGATATTCAACATTTGATTGTTCAAATCAGATACAGAAACTTTCGATGCGCCGGAAACATCAAGATTTTCAATATCAGGCGCCGAAATGCGAACGCGAATCGGATTTCCGGTAGAAATTTTCTCAATCGTCGAAAGATGCAAAATGCCGTCTTTTACTTCGGTTTTGATTAAACGAAGAATATTATCATCGGCTTCCAGCTCGACGCCAAAATCCTTCTGCGCCGTTATTTCAACGTGAAAAGCGCCACCTACGTCTATGCCTCGAAAATCATCGACCCGACGATTTTCTGTTTCGACGTTTCCTGAACCGGAAATTCCGCTGCCGACTGGGAAGTTGAAAACGTTTGCAGTCGCCCGGTCGGAAGATATTAAATTCGCGACGATCACTCCGGTTATTAACGCCAGTATAAAAATTATAAAACCAAATTTTTTCATTTATTGCCTCCGTAATTTCAAATAATCGTAAAGGTAACGAAGCAGCCCGGCGGCAAGTTCCCGTTTTTTATTGTTGATTAAAAAAAATAAAGTTAAAATATTGAAAGCTAAACATTTATAATATTGAAAGCTAAACATTTATAAGGAGGATTATGCGTTTTTTTCGTGAAAATGGTTTGTCGATCGCTTTATTCAGTTTATTTTTTATTTCCGTTATAGGGCAATATTTTACCGGTTTAGCTGAGTATAACGAGGATCTGAAGACTCATCGCCAGGCGGAAGTTTCCGCGATCGAATATTTAGGCGAAGGGCATTTTATTGAAGCCATTTTTGAAAATTGGGAAAGCGAATTTTTGCAGATGGGAATGTACGTCGTTTTGACGGTTTTTCTATATCAAAAAGGCTCGTCCGAATCGAAAACGCCCGGAACGCTTGATCGCGTAGATATAATCCTCGATAAAGAATTTCTCAATAAAGATGCGCCCGCGCCGGTAAAGCGCGGCGGCTTTTCATTGAAAATTTATCAAAACTCTCTGAGCATCGCTTTTTTTCTGCTTTTCTTTATTTCTTTTTATCTGCACGCTTACGGCGGAGCGAAAGATTACAACAAAGAACAAACCACGCACGGTCAAACGACCGTAACGGTAACGGAATATATGACGACTTCGCGTTTTTGGTTTGAATCTTTTCAAAACTGGCAGAGCGAATTTCTCTCGATGGGCTTGATGGTCGTTTTATCTATTTTCCTGCGCCAGAAGGGATCGCCCGAATCAAAACCGGTTGACGCGCCGCATTCGGAGACAGGAACCGGTTAAAACAAATTCAGAATATAGAAGTTTTTTACTCGTTTTTGTTCGAAAAAAATCTGAATTTCAGTGGCGCGCAAAAAAATAAAACTGAAACGCCTGCATAATGCCGATAATTAGACCGAACAAAGCGCCGAATAATTCGATCGTGCGCAGATGTTCCTTGGCGACGGACAAGACGAGCGCTTCGAGTTTCTCGACCGGATAATTATTGATTTTTTCGCGCACGACATTGCCGACGTCGAATTCGCGAATCGCTTCGGGCAGTTTTTCGCGAGCCGCCGTCACGATCGTTTCGGTCAGAGACTGGCTGGCTTCGCGCAATTTTGTTTCGGAAATATAATCGGAAAGCTTGCCGATCGGCGCTGACAAAGCTTTTTCGATTTGCCGCGAAAGAACCGCGTTGAGAATGTTCGATGTTTCCTCGCGCGATAAAACTTTCTGCATTCCTTTCGATAGAATATTTTTCAGCTTTTCTTCGGATTCCGAATGAAGCGTTTCCAAAATGGCGTCGATGCTGTGCGGGCGAAGTTTTTGCAGGGTATCGGTCAGATAAGCCGAAATTGACCTTAGCATCTCTTCGCCGCGCAAAAGCGACAGAGCGCCTTTCAGAATTTGCGATTTCAAACTTTCGAGCTGATCCGGGACGATCGTTCCGATAACTTCGGGAAGCGGTCTTAAAAGCGCGTTGTCGATCGTCGTATTCAGAAAATTTCTCGCTTCCTGCGCGAAAAAGTCACCGCGCAAAGTTTCCTCGATGCGTTTCGGCAGGTTTACGTTAACTAAATCATCGACTTCCTTAAGCAAGTTTTCGCGCGATACGAATATTTTCTTAAAAAACGGCAGTTGTTCGTAATAAGTATGAACTTCGCGTTTGATCAGCGCGCCGATCTGGTCGCGCGTTCGGTCGGCGGCGGCAATTTGCGCTAATTGGTGAATTATCGGTTCGATCTGCTCGGCGGCTTTTTCTTTTAAGAGACCAACGGCTTCGTTCGTAAACATCTGTCCGAGCGGCGTTTCGGTTTTCGCCAGATCGTCTACGCGGCGATCTATAAAATCCTTGATTTTCAGAGCGAACGCAGGCTGGCGGACGGCGGATTGAATGCGCGTTTCGAGAAATCCAAGAATTTTATTAAAGTTTTCCTCGTCAACGACTTCAGACACGCGGCGCGACAAAACTTCATCGACGCGGCGCTCGACGAACCCGTGAAGCGTTCGCAGAGTTTCTTCGCTCTGCAAAACGTTTTCGATATGCTCGGCGACTTTCAATTGTAGAGAAGCGATCGCGTCGAGCACGGGCGCGCGGACGTTTGCCGGCAAAGCTTCAATCAACGAAGGATAATCTCTGGATAAAATTTCTTCGGTGTAAGAATCGACGACCTTCTGGATTTTGCGCCGCAGAAAATCTTTCTTAAAAAGCTCGTCCAAAATCGTTTCCTGTGAAACCAATTCCTCGCCGACGGCTTTGCCGATGGCTTCGGCAAGGCGCGTGCGATGTTTCGGAATCATTCCCTGCGGAAAAAGCGTGATGCCGAACACCTTAAACGGCAGGCGCGGTCTGAAAAGCATCCTGACAGCCAGCCAGGCTCCCAGATAACCGTGTACCGTGGCAAATAAAATCAGTGAAGTTATTTGAACCCAGATGTTTCCGAAAAAATTTGAAAAATCCATTCCGTTTAAAAAAGCCGCAAAATGCCGGAAAACAGCAAAATAAAAGATAGTTTATGAATTTATAAACTATTTTCGGGCATTTTGCGGCTAATCGATCTAAAAAACCTGAAAACCTTTTGATTTCAAACAAAAATCCGAAAAATCTTTTAACCAATCATAATTTACGCTGTAATTTTTCCATTGCTCGTCTTCGTCTTTGTACAAAGTGCCGTCATCGGGCGCGTCCGTGACGCTCAAATCGGCAAACATCCTTTTATTCGGTTCTAATTTCGGCAAAATCTCGTCGCGAATTTTCTCGCCGATCAAATGCGATTCTTCTTTTTCGAGTTTGACGCCGGTGCCGTTGTAATTCATTTGCTTTATTTTGCCTTCGCTTAAAATATCAAAGCTTTTAATCACTTCGAGCGCCGCCTTCCAGTTCCAAACGTTCGCGGTAAACTCGAAGTTTTCCGAACCTAAATCCAATAATGTGAAACTCATAAATTTTCTCCAACAAAATGCTAAACGCGCCGGGCTTAATTAGTCAATTAATTTTAACTTATAAAGAAAAATGCGCGAGCCGAAAACTTAGTAAAATTTTATAAATTTAAGTTTTTGTTTTCGTGAAAATAAACTTTTGTCTGCGTCGTGGATAAATTACTATTTGCGGTTTATAATTTCGTTTTCAGTATTTTCAGTATTCAGTATTATGTCAAAATCAATTTCATATTCGGATGCGGGCGTTTCGATCGATAACGCGAATATTGCGCTCGATAAAATCAAAAATTACGCCAAATCAACCTTTAATGCGCAAACTTTGACGGAAATCGGCAGTTTCGGCGGAATGTTTTCGGGCGCGTTTCCCGGAATGAGCGAACCTATTTTAGTGGCTTCGGCTGACGGCGTCGGCACAAAATTGAAAATCGCTTTTTTAACCGGCGTGCACGATACGGTCGGGCAAGACCTTGTAAATCACTGCGTTAACGACATTTTAGTGCAGGGCGCGCGACCTTTGTTTTTTCTCGATTATTTCGCGACCGGGAAACTCGAACCGGCAACAACCGCGTCGGTCGTCGAAGGAATGGCGAAAGCCTGTAAGGAAAACGGCTGCGTTCTGCTCGGCGGTGAAACCGCAGAAATGCCGGATTTTTACCCTGTAGGCGAATACGATCTGGCTGGATTTATCGTCGGCGTCGTCGATAAATCGAAAGTTATCGACGGCAAACAAATCGAGGCGGGCGATGTGGTTTTAGCTCTGCCTGCAAGCGGTTTGCAAACAAACGGCTATTCGCTTGCGCGAAAACTGCTTTTCGATGTCGCGGGCTACACGGTCGATACGAAACTCGAACAATTAAACGGCGAAACACTGGCGGAAGCTTTGCTGACGCCGCACGCGAGTTTTTTAAAACCGCTTGAACAATTGCTCGACACCGGCAAAATCAAAGGCTTGGTTCATATTACGGGCGGCGGTCTGCTCGAAAATATTCCGCGCGTTTTGCCCGGAAACGTTTCCGTCGAAATTGAAAAAGGAACTTGGGACGAGCTTCCGATTTTCAGTTTGATGCAGCAAATCGGAAACGTCGAGGAAAGAGAAATGTTCCGCACCTTTAATATGGGCGTTGGAATGGTCGTTATCTGCCGCCCGGACGATGCGCCGCAAATTAAGGCTCATATCGAGAATTTCGGCGAGAAATGTTTTGAAATCGGTCGCGTAACCGCCGGAAACAAAGAAGTTGTCATTAAATGAAGATCGGTATTTTAATTTCCGGACGCGGCTCGAATATGTCTGCGATCGTCGAAGCCGTCCAGAGCGGGCGAATTCCCGGTTCCGAGGTAGCGGTCGTCATCAGCGATAAAAAGAGCGCGCAGGGTTTGGAGAAAGCAAAAGAGCGCGGTGTCGAAGCGATCGTCGTCGCGCGAAAAGGTCGAACTCGCGAGCAGCACGACGCCGACATTATCGGCGAATTAAAAAATCGCGGCGTCGAATTCGTTTGTCTCGCCGGTTATATGCGGCTTTTGTCGAAAGAATTCGTTCAAGCTTTTTCGAATAAAATTATAAATATTCATCCGAGCCTGCTTCCCTCTTTTCCCGGTCTCGACGCGCAAAAACAAGCGATCGAATACGGCGTAAAGATTTCCGGCTGCACCGTTCATTTTGTCGATGAAGATTTGGATCACGGCGCGATAATTACGCAAAAATCGGTAGCGCTTTCCGATGAGGACACGGCGGAAAGTTTGTCTGCGAAGATTCTGCAGCACGAGCACGAGCAATACGTCGAAGCGCTGAGGCGAATCGCAGAAGGCAAGTACGAAATAATCGGCAGGCGCGTTGTCTTTTCCGATAATTTTTCCGGTAGTTAGAAAAATTTTTTGAACGCATTCCGCATTATTCCGCATTATGTCGCGGAATTTTAATTTAGTATCAAGCTCTTTTAATCCGAAACTAAAAACAAGAAAAAAGACGAAAACCGGCAGCGCGCAGTGTGCGATCAGAAAGAATACGAGGTCGTCTAGCAGGCGATTCACGAGTAAATTTCTGTTTATTTAACCTGCGCGGAAAACAAAAGCTGCAAATATTTTGCCGCAACGCTCGTTACCCGTTTTGACATAATCGCCTTTTTTCCATAAACTTTAAGTTTTCACTTTCAGTGAGAGGATGAACAGTAATTATGCCAAAGAGAACTTATCAACCAAACAATCGTCGCCGTGCCAAGAAACACGGCTTTCGGGCACGCATGGCGACCAAGAACGGACGCGCGGTTTTAAAGCGCCGCAGAGCGAAAGGACGCAAGAGATTAACGGTTCACCATTATTAAACTTTCGTTTGCCGAAAGACGTTCGGTTGAAGAAACCCGAAGAATTTCGACGCGTTTACGCGAAAGGCAAACGTTTTGAAGGGCGTTTTATGACGGCATTTATAATGCCGTCCGATTCGCTGATTCAGCGTTTCGGCGTGACGGCTTCAAAAAAAGCTATCGGAAAAGCTCATGACCGCAACCGGGCAAAGCGCCTGGTCCGGGAAGCTTTCCGGTTAAGCAAAGCCGAACTCGCCGGGCTAAACACGAAATTCGACTGGGTTTTAAACGCCCGAAGAAATCTTTTGCGGGTAAAGCTCGCGGAACCGCTTGCGGAACTCCGGCAAATTATCGCGAAAGTTAAAATTTACGAATCGCAGAAAGGCGAAAATACGTCAAAGTAAAGTAATGAAGTATTTGGTTTTAGATTTTTTGAAACTTTACAAGACGCTGCTTTCGCCTTTTTTGCCGCCTGCCTGCCGTTTTACACCGACATGCTCGGAATATGCGATGCAAGCCGTAGAAAAATACGGCGCGATTGGCGGAACCTGGCTGGCGGTTAAACGTATCTTAAGATGTCAACCGTTTTGTAAAGGCGGATTCGATCCGGTGAAATAATGTTTCGGATTTCGAGGTTTTCAGCCGAGTGCGTTTGACCTTTGAGCCCGAACTTTAAAACTTTTTATGGACAATTCAAAACAGCAGAATCAAACACGTTTTTTACTCGCCGCATTGCTTTCGATGGCGGTTTTGTTTGGTTGGAGTTATTTTTTTGCGCCGGAAAAAACGCCAACAGATAACGCGAACACGGCGCAGGTTGTCGATACATCAAACACACCGGCGCCAGCAGCCCAGCCAAACCAGCCGCAGATCGTTCAACCGGCAGCGGATGAAGCGCCGAATAAACAAATTACTGTCAAATCGCCGCTTTACGAAGTAAAACTCGACTCGAAAGGCGCGCTGGCGACAAGCTGGATTTTATTAAAAAATACATCTCCGCACGGAGAGAAACCTTTGTTTGCAGCCGGTTCGACCGCAGCAGAACAGCTACCGCTTCAGTTGATTTCGCAGAAAGCCTTAGATACGAATAACATTCCTTTTCGCCTTTCGACCGACGATCAAAATTTAAATACTTTATTAAATAGTCGCAATTATCAGGTTTCCGCAGCGGAAGACACAATTACGCTCGGCGAAGGACAGGAAAGACAAATTGATTTTATTTTGACGGACGCGAGCGGCGTTGCCGTTACGAAAAGCTTTGTTTTTCGTGCCGACAGCTACGTCGCCGATTTGCAGGTTAAATTAACCAGAAACGATCAGCCCGTCCCGAACACGAAGCTTCTCATCGGCGCGAGCATCGGCGATCACGCAATCAATCACCACAATTTTTATCAAATCGAGTCTGAAGCCGTCGCGGCGGTTAACGACGACATCGTCCGGCATCAAGGCTACTATTCGTTTACATACGACGCGAATAGTCAAAGCTCTCTAGCGGTTGACGGTAAAGTCGACTGGGCTGGAATCGGTGATGCTTATTTCGCGATGGTGGCGATACCGGCGACGCAAAACAGCGGTTTGGAATTCAAAGCCGAAAAATATGAGGTTGACACAAAGCCTTATTACGACGGAATTTTCAGCTGGATTACACGAAGCGAAAAAACGAAAGAAACGCGTCATTTAGTGACGGCTTATCTGCCGATCAACGCCGATGGTTCAACAACTAAAGTTTACACGGGAACGAAAGATTATTTCGCGCTTAATGCCTACAACGACGTTTTGACGAAAAGCGTCGGCAGACCGATCGATGTCGTAGATATAATCAATTTCAGCAATTATTCGATCATCAGACCGATAACCAAATATCTTTCCATTCCCATTCTTTCCGCGCTGAACTTTTTTAATAATTTTACGCATAATTACGGCGTTGCCATTATTATCTTTACTTTCCTGTTTTATTCCCTTTTGTTTCCGCTTCGCTGGTCGCAGTCGCGCTCGTTTAAGAAAGCTGCGGCAAATGCGCCGAAGATGAAGGAAATTCAGGATAAAATTAAGGATTTTCAGAAAAAAGGCATTCCGATCGACGATCCGCGAATGCGCGAGCTGCAAATGGAGCAGCTGCGAATGACGAAATCGGCTTTGCCCATCGGCGGATGTTTGCCGATGCTTCTGCAATTCCCTCTGCTTATCGCTTTTTATACGGCGGTGACCGTTTCGCTCGGCATTCGTCAGGCGTCTTTCTTATGGCTGCCTGATCTTTCGGTCGGCGATCCTTATCATCTTTTGGAATTTGCCTTTGCCGCGTCAATGATTCTTTCGATGAAGTTTACGCCGCAGGCGGCAATCGTCACGCCCGAACAGCAAATGCAGCAGAAATTGATGACGTATTTTATGCCCATCATGATGCTTTGGGTTATGTGGAGCGCGCCGGCAGGGCTTCTGATTTACTGGTTTTTCGGAAACGTAGTCAGCTTCGGGCAGCAGTTAATCATCAATCGTATGAACAAAACCGGCGAGCCGCCGAAAGAAGAAATTGTCGATTCGATGCCGAAGAACGTGAAAAAGGTAAAGCCTAAACTTTCAACTTCATAAATCGTGAAAATGAACGGTCTGAAAGCGGAAAAGTCTTTATAATTATTAATTACAAACCTTTTCACTTTCAGTTTATATTTTTTTACTTTTCACTTTATACTTTTGTTATGAACGAATATTGCCAACAAGCCGAAACCTTTTTAACCGAACTTTTAAATGAAATGCGCTTTGATTTGCGCGTTTCCTCAGAATGGACGGACGAGGGATGCCTGATCGATTTAAGCGGCGAAGACGTTCCTTTTTTACTGGCTGAAAACGGCGAAATGCTCGACGCTTTCGAAACCTTGCTGTTTCAGATTTACGGCAGAAACCTTGAACGCGAGCATCGTTTTACGTGCGACGCAAACGGATTTCGGCGCACGCGCAAAGCCGAGCTTCAGGCGATGGCTCGTTTTGCCGCCGAAAACGTCAGGAAAACCTCCAGACCGTTTACTTTCGGCGTTTTGAATTCGACGGAGCGGCGCATTATTCATCTCGCTTTGCAGCCTGAAACCGATTTGATTACCGAATCGGTCGGCGACGGTCGCGAAAGACGTTTGCAGGTTAGGTTAAAAGCTTAACGGGAAAAAAACGTGAAAAGCTTTCGGGATAAATAATATATTTTCCTTCGGCTTTTTAGCTTTTTCACTTTTTTTATATGAAAGATACAATTGTTGCTTTGATAACCCCACTCGGACGAAGCGGAATCGGTGTCTTACGTTTAAGCGGCGCGAATTCTTTATCAATTGTCAGAAAACTCACTTTCGACCCGGAATTTTCTCCAAAACCGCGTTTTGCACATCTAAAAAAAATCTTTGACCTGGAAACTCTTGAAGTTTTGGACGAAACAATCGTCACATACTTTAAGGCTCCAAATTCTTTTACCGGTGAAGACGTTTTCGAAATCGCCTGCCACGGCTCGCCCGTCATTCTGCGGCAAATACTTGATTTTTGTCTTAAACTTGATGCGCGTTTGGCTGAAGCCGGAGAGTTTTCACTTCGGGCTCTTTCAAACGGACGAATGAATCTCAGTCAGGCGGAAGCTATTCGCGATTTGATCGACGCGCAAACCGTAGCTTCAGCGCGTCAATCGATCAGGCAGCTGCGCGGAGAGTTTTCCGCTGAGCTCCAGCCGTTAAAAGACGATTTGCTGAATGTGATTATCGTTTTAGAATCAGCCATCGAATTTGTAGAAGATGACCTGCCTGAATTTCAAACTGAAAACATTAGAATTAAACTAACCGAAATTGCGGTAAAAGTAGGAAAATTAGCTTCGACGTTTCGCGCCGGAAAACTTTTGCGTGAAGGTTTAAAGATTGCTCTCGTCGGGCGACCGAATGTCGGCAAGTCGAGCCTTTTCAACGCTTTGCTCGGACACGAACGGGCTATTGTAACCGACATCGCCGGAACCACGCGCGACCAGCTGCACGAAAGATTGGTTATAAATAATATTCCTGTTTCTTTGATCGATACCGCAGGTCTGCGCGAAACAACCGATACGGTTGAAAGTATCGGTGTCGAACGGTCGCTCCGCATAATGGCGGACGCCGATCTGGTCGTAGTCTTGCTCGACGGTAGCCAGAAATTAACCGAGGAAGACCGTCAGATTTTAACTCAAACTTCTGAATATCCTTCGCTTATTGCTTTAAATAAGCTGGATTTAGGCGCTTTTAACGAACAATTTTACGAGGAAATAAATCGGGCGCATCTGAATTCGCAAATTATTAATGTTTCCGCGAAAACCGGCGAGGGTCTGAACGAGCTGCAAAAAGCTATTGTTGAGCCTTTTTCTTTGCAGGATACTGAACAAACGGGCTTTCTCGTTTCCGACGCGCGCCATCATGACCTGCTTCTGCGCACTAAAAGCGAAATCGAAAATTCGCTTTCTCTGCTTGAGCAAAAAATGAGCGAGGAAATTGTCTTAATCGGACTGCATAATTCTTTAAGATACCTCGGACAGATTACCGGCGAAACTACTACTGAAGATATGCTGACTCGAATCTTTTCGACTTTTTGCATCGGAAAGTAAAGGATCTCTCTATATTTCTTTTTGAACCGTAAAGGCGTTATAATGAGTCTTTAACATCGTTTGCCGATAAAATCCCGAGCGTTTTTGCTCGGGGTGGCAGCGTAAAGCTAAACCCACCTCAAATTAATTTAATGAACAACTAGAATCGGGATTATTTTGATGCAGTGCCTAAAGGGCTTTTATGCGATATGCCAAGACAACATAAACGTTTTTCTTTTCCTTTGGAAATTGTTCTGGACTTTTCGTCCGGCAGGCGCGAGGCTCGCATTAGCGATCTTAGCCTCAGCGGGTGTTTCGTAGACATTCTTTTAAGTGTCAGCGTTGGCGAACACGTTTCTTTCAGACTTCGTTCCCCGTCAGGCTATTGGGTGGATCTAACCGGCGAGGTGGTTTATTGTATGCCGAGCTTCGGTTTCGGTATCCGCTTTACAAATATGAACGAAGTAAAACAGCAAATGCTGGAGCAAATTATTCTGGCGCGAGGCGGACAACCCTGGGATCCTCCTGAATAAACTCTTCAAAATATAGATTTTCTTCCATCAAATGTTAAATTCTAACTTTATATTGGTTATTCGGATAAATTAGTTTGTGCTTGTTTCCAGAATTTTGTATTTATTGTTTTTGTTTTTCTTAACAAACTGATAAATATCGATTCAGAACCGGTTTTAATGTATCAAAGTTTATCGGCTTATCGATCAAATAATTGCACCCCGCTTCTATTGCCTGGTCGTAACATGAACTGCCGTAAGCAGTTACGGCTATAATTGGAACTTCCTCCATTCCATAAAAATTGCGTATAATTCTTGTTGCCGTAAATCCGTCCATTACAGGCATTGCTAAATCCATCAAAATCAGATCCGGAGTTTCGTGTTTCACGGTTTCTACAGCTTCCTGTCCGTTAGCCGCCTCCACCACTTTATACCCGTATCTTTCTACCACGAATTTCATAAAGCTTCGGGCATCTTCGTAATCTTCTACTATTAATATTTTCTTTGACATATTTAACTCTTTTTCAAAATAATTCCGGAGACAATTTTAACAAAGTGAATCAAATTTCGATAAAGCAAACGTTTTTGTTTCGTTTCTTCCAACTTGAAATTTACTTCAATAAAATTTTTAAGTCTATTCCTTTAACATAATTTCAACTTTATACGCCGTTTTCTTTCCTCCATAACTATTTTAAGCTTTAAATTTATAACCCCTAATTTATCTCAAATCTTTTAATCATTTATTTTTGTAAATCCTTTTTATAATCCTTTATCAATATAAAGCCTTTTCCATTTTCCCCGGGTTTTAATTTAATTTTATTCATTTCGCTAAGCTATTCTGTTTCAATAAGTTAGCTTTTTAGTCAAATTGTTGTTTTTGTTTTCATAGATCTGTTTTTTTTTTCTTAACCAATTTCCCCGTTTATGTGTCTGAATTTTCTACGAATATTGATATAATTAACCTTTCCCCTTTAATTATTTTATTGATTGTTTTTATTCTTTATGTTTTACGATGATGATTTTGACGTAATTGTAATTGGCGCCGGTCATGCAGGCTGTGAAGCCGCCTCTGCTTCCGCTCGGCTCGGTGCGGAAACCGCCCTTGTTACCATCAATTTAGACCTTATCGGGCAAATGTCTTGCAATCCCGCTATCGGCGGGATCGCGAAAGGGCATCTTGTTCGCGAGATTGATGCGCTTGGCGGAATTATGGCGCGTGTGATTGACCGCACTGGAATTCAGTTTCGACTCCTTAATCGCTCCAGAGGTCCTGCGGTTCAATCTCCTCGCGCACAAGCTGATCGCAGTTTGTATCGGTTTGAAATGCGCCGTGTGCTCGAAGCCACCCCAAACTTACATCTTCGCCAGGGCTTAGTTGTGGATCTAATTGTTGATAACAATGTAGTTACCGGCGTTGAAATGCAGGATGGTCGCAAGTTTTCAGCAAAAGCGGTTGTCATCGCAACCGGAACTTTTCTAAACGGTATTATTCATGCAGGTCGTAAAACTTTCTCTGCCGGTCGCGCCGGTGAGCCTTCGTCTATCGATTTGGCTGAAAGCTTGAAAAAATTAGGCTTTCCCGTTGGAAGACTTAAAACCGGAACGCCGCCCAGACTTGATGGACGAACAATCGATTGGAATTGTTTTGAACGCCAAGAGGCT
Organism: Acidobacteriota bacterium; assembly: GCA_025463125.1. GTDB lineage: Bacteria > Acidobacteriota > Blastocatellia > Pyrinomonadales > Pyrinomonadaceae > SXVE01. Next base: position 50,356 of record JAOAPX010000071.1, read on the forward strand.
GATGAAAAGCCCGTTCCCTTTTCTTTTTCCACTGAAGCACTTGAACAGCCGCAAATTGAATGTTATATCGGCTATACATCCAACTCCCTTCACGAAAAGATTCGGGCTAATCTTCACCAATCCCCTCTGTATTCAGGTAAGATCAAAGGGGTAGGTCCCCGGTATTGTCCTTCTATAGAAGATAAAGTGGTTAAATTCGCAGATAAGGATCGACACCAGCTTTTCCTTGAACCGGAAGGATTAACTACAAACGAAGTTTATCTGAACGGTTTCTCCACTTCCCTGCCCGCCGATTTGCAACAGGATCTTCTTAAACTTATTCCAGGTTTTGAAGATGTTAAAATTATTAGACCCGGTTATGCAATTGAATATGATTTTGTTGATCCGAAACAACTAAAGCCTACTATGGAGACTTCCAAAGTTAAAGGTTTGTTTTTTGCCGGTCAAATAAACGGTACTACCGGTTATGAAGAAGCTGCTTGTCAAGGTTTGATCGCAGGCATAAACGCTTCTTTACAAATTCAAAACCGAAAGCCTTTTTATCTTTCACGTAATGAATCTTATATCGGTGTTCTTGTGGATGATTTAATCCAGCATGGTGTCGATGAACCTTATCGCATTTTTACTTCCAGAGCCGAAGCGCGCCTTTTACTTCGTCACGATAATGCCGATCGAAGGCTTTCTCCCAAAGCTAAAGAATTAGGTTTGCTGGATGATTCCTATTGGCAGAAATTCAGCGGTAAACGTGATAAGGTTTCCCTTTTACGCAAAGCCCTGGAAGAGACTAAGATTAAGAAATCTTCCCCAGAATTTGTTTCTTTATCGCAGCTTTTGAATGCCAATTTTCAGGATTCAGTTTCTTTAGCCCAATTATCTCTCCGGCAAGGCGTTTCTTCAGATTTGATTTATAAGCTTTTACCTGCCGATGTTCAATCGCAAATTAATTTTGTCGACCTGGAGACTACGCTGGCTGACTATCTTTATCGCGGTTATATTGACAATCAGCAAACGGCGGTTGATAGAACTTTTCATAATGATAATTTGAAAGTGCCCGAAGGATTTGTTTTTAAGGATATAAGTGGTTTGTCTAATGAAATGTTGGAGCGTTTAGAGCGCGCCAGCCCGCAAAACTTTGGTCAAATTCGTAAAATACCCGGTCTTACTTCATCCGCCTTGTCTACCGTTCTTGTTTATTTATCATCAGCTAAATCATAAACACGCTTTTAATGTGGCACGTGGCACATTCGCCACCAAGGATGTGCCACGTGCCACATTAAAATAATTGTAATAATAGAGCAGGTGTTGTAAAGTAATACAAAACATCTGCGGGAAACTAACAAAAAATAAAATGGGAAAAATAATAGCGGTCGCAAACCAAAAAGGCGGAGTAGGGAAGACTACAACTTCAATAAATCTGGCTG
>JAOAPX010000107.1 GCA_025463125.1 Acidobacteriota bacterium
TGGAAAGACCTTTTGATTTACACGCTTCAAAAGGAATTATTGCAGAGTTAGCTTTTGGTTATTGCTGTTTGAGAGAAATGGCAAACGATGATAAACATCGTTAGTTGATAATAATAAGTGTTAAAAACAGATGTGTCAAGAAATCTTTTTATTTCAATAATCCGCGGTTTAAAAACTTTTTCGTTTTTGCGCTCGAATTTGCGCTTGAATTAATAATCTCAAGCCTTTTCGCTCACAGGCGTGAGAAAGATCGAATAATCAAAAAGATAAAAAAAGAAAAAATCCCTGCCGAATTCTCGGTCGGCAGGGATTTTTTTAATTTATGGATTTTTCAATTAATCGTTCAAACGAAGCGAGCGAACGATATTGCGAAAAGCGTTGTTGTAGCTTGAAGCTTCCTGTTCGGGCGCAACCATCGCCACGTAGAACAAACTGCCGTCGCGAAGCTGCGTCGTATAGATCGTAACAACTTCGTTTCTGCCGGTTATCGGAGAACGTCCGGACAGAACGGTCGCCAGCGCTTGCCGGTTGCCGAGCGAAGTTTGCGAATAGTTCGAGCTTTGCCGCAAATAGTTATTGCTTTGCAGCACGCCGTTTACATATTGATCGGCGGCTTGTCGCAGATTATTGCCGTTCGTCTGCGCGACGCCGATCATAACGCCGTGCGTAATTCCGCTGTCGCCGTAAGCGCCTTCGGGCGCAAACTGAACCGATCCCTGTGATTCAAAACTGCGCCAGTTGTTCGGCACGTTCAATTGAATCCAGTTTCCGCTTCTGTAAACCTGCGTTCTTGACGAAGGAAATTGTACGCGGCTCGAATATCTGCCGCCCGCCGTCGGATTGCTTCCGGCTTGTCCGCTTCCGTATTGCGGATTGCGGGAAATCTCCTCCATCGACTGAGCGCGCGGAAAACCCGTCAGGCGACTTTGAACGCGTTCAAACTGCGCCGAATTTCGAATCGGATTATTAACGCGCAGCATCTGCGCTTCGCGATTAATACTGTTGTAGCGATTGCCCGGGTTCGGGTGGCTGCTGAGCCATTCCGGGGCGCGGCTTCCGCCGGATTGCTGCTCGATGGTGCGAAACATATTGGCTAAATCACGCGGATCATAACCGGCATTCGCCATAATTTGAGAACCGAGAATGTCAGCCTGCGTTTCATATTCGCGGCTGTAGCGCGTAAACGCCGCCCCGACAATCGTCTGCCCGATCGCCGCGCCGGTTTGCCCGCCCAGGATCGCGCCGCCTAAAATCGCGCCGATGCCGAGAATCTGATTTCCCGGGCTGCTCAATTTTGTTTGCTGCGCGGTTGCGTGACGGAGCGCGACGTGGCTGATTTCGTGCGCCATAACGCCAGCCATCTCTCCCTCGTTGCGCGCCGCCTGAATCATTCCGCGATTAACGTACATCGGTCCGCCCGGCAGCGCAAAAGCGTTAATATCGCTGGCGTTAACTACCTTAAAGCTATAATCGAATTCAGGCTGACGAAACTGCGCAGGAATCGCGCTCACTAAGCGTTCACCGACCGTTTCGACGTAACGCTGCGTTTCGCTGTCATTTAGAAGCGGAAACTGCCTGTTAACCTGCATCGCCGCTTCGCGTCCTATTTTGACGTCTTCCTGAACTCTGTACTTGTTCTTCGGCATCGAAATGCGTGTTTGCCCGATCGAAACGATCGGCATAACGAGCAGTGCCCATGCCACCGTCAAAGCTGCTAAATTTTTCCCCAAATAATATTTTTTCATTTCTCCCCCTTAATGTTTTCCAGTTTCTGCAAGCCTTTATAATAAACGATAAAGACCGTTAATGCTCATTTATGATGAATTTTCCGCCATCGCAAGTTTGCCGCAATATGCGGAACCAAAAAGCTTTATCAAAGAAACGCCCCGGGAAGATCGACTGCGCAAACGAGAAAACACCTATTTCACAACCGCTGGTCGCGCGTTTACGCGAAGGAATATTAGAAACGTGTTAAATCGATGTTAAATCAGCAGGCTAAAAAATTAACGCGCCGGAAAAGTTACGTATAATTTAACCGAGAAACGAACGAAGCCTGAACTGTATTTGGAAAACTTACAATAAAAACTGTTCCGCTTTACTGTTCGTTTTTATATACATTCTTTTTATAAAAAGCGGTTTTACGTAACTTCAGGAGAGTTTAATGTTTAATAAAATCTTTTTTAAGAAAAATTTAATCAGCTTGTTTATTTTGTCGGTCGCCGTTATCGGCTCGGCTTGCAGCGGTCAGCCGATGGGACAGCAAAGCGGCGGCGGAGGCTCGGCTGCGAGCGGCGGCAGTTTGCGCCTGCAAGGTTCGGGCGCGAGTTTTCCGAAACCGATTTACGAAAAATGGGTGAGCGAATACGGGAAGATTAACCCAAACGTCAAAATAGATTATCAATCGACCGGCTCGGGCGCCGGGCAAAAAGCGGCTCTGGCAAAAACCGCCGATTTCGGCGCGTCTGACGATCCGATGAGCGATGAAGACTTAAAAAGCGCCGGCGGTGAGCTTCTGCATATTCCGACCGTTTTGGGCGCGGTCGTTTTGACTTACAATTTACCTGAAGTAAAAGAGCCTCTGAAACTTTCCGGCGAAACGATCGCCGACGTTTATCTCGGCAATATAAAAAAATGGAACGACGAGCGCATCAAAAAAGACAATCCGAATTTGAATTTGCCCGACGCGGATATTTTGCCGGTTTACCGCGCCGATTCGAGCGGAACATCAGCCGTTTTCACGGACTTTCTAGCGAAAACCGTTCCGGCGTGGAAAGAAAAAGTCGGGATGAACAAACAGCCGAGCTGGATTACGGGCGTCGGCGTCGGCGCGAAAGGCAATGACGGCGTTATGGGACAGGTAAAACAAACGCCTAATTCGATCGGCTACGTCGAGCTGACCTTTGCCAAAGCCAACAGCCTGCCGACGGCGCGCGTAAAAAACAAAACCGGCGCTTTCGTCGAAGCTACGCTCGAAAGCGTTTCGGCAGCCGCCGCCACGGCTCAGATGCCCGAGGACCTTCGCGTGCAAATCACAAACGCGGACGGCGCGGGCGCTTACCCGATTTCCAGCTACACATATATTTTAGTTTACAAAGATCAGTCTGACGCGGCGAAAGGAAAAGCTTTAGCCGATTTTTTGTGGTGGGCGACGCACGACGGCGAAAAATTCACGCAAGATTTGCATTACGCGCCGCTTCCGCCTGAAGTCGTCGTAAAAGTCGAAGCGAAAATCAATTCGATGACGGCAAGCGGAAAAACTTTGCGGCAATAAAAACAAGCGGCGTTAAGGCGAGAAGCGAATAGTAAAAAAGTATTATTCGCTTCGGCTTTTCGCTTTTAATTATTTACTTTTAACTATTGAGCTATGTCACAAACCGGGACAATCGGCGACAAATTATTTCGTTCGGTTTTATTAATTGCCGCCGCGAGCATTTTGGTAATCGTCGCGGCGATACTTTATATGATGGTGCAGAATTCCCTGCCGACCATCGAAAGATTCGGTGTCGGATTTCTAACCGGGCGCGAATGGAAACCGGCTCAGGAAGAATTCGGCGCGCTGCCGTTCATTTACGGAACGCTTGCGTCTTCGATTATCGCGCTCGTTCTTTCGATTCCGATTTCGCTCGGCGTCGCCATTTATATGGTCGAGCAGGCTCCGAAAAAGCTTGCCCGCCCGATCGCTTTTTTAATCGAGCTGCTGGCGGCGATTCCTTCGGTCGTTTACGGGCTTTGGGGAATTTTCGTGCTCGCGCCGTTTATACGCGATTATCTCGGCGTTTTTTTGCAGGATTATTTCGGCTGGCTGCCGTTTTTTCAAGGTCGTCTGACCGGAATCGGGATGCTGACCGGCGGTATAATTTTAGCCTTGATGATCACGCCGATCATCACGTCGGTCGTTCGAGATGTGCTCGAAGCCGTGCCGACGACGCAGCGCGAGGCGGCGCTCGCGCTCGGCGCGACCGAATGGGAAACGACGCGAATCGTTCTCGGCAACGCGGCTTCGGGCATTGCGGGCGCTGTCGTTCTGGGCTTGGGACGCGCGATCGGCGAAACGATGGCGATAACGATGGTCATCGGAAATTCGGCGCAGATTTCCATTTCTTTGTTTGAACCGGCAAATACGATCGCATCGCTTCTGGCGTCTAATTTCGCCGAAGCGACCGACAAAATTTATATGAGCGCTTTGATTGAAATCGGCTTGGTTTTATTTCTCGTGACGTTCGTCGTCAATGCGCTGGCGAAACTTTTGATCTTAAAAGTGGCAAGCGGCACCAACAGCGCGAAACACGCTTAAGCTTATCTTGCAAAAGTTTTGAAAGCTTTGAACCTGAAAACAAATGTCGGAAAACAATTTACAGAATCACAGCCGCAGAAAAATCATTAGCCGAATAATGACGCTTTTGACAGCCGCGTGCACTTTTTTCGCGATCGGGATTTTGCTGCTGATTATTTCATACATTGCCGTAAGAGGCGTTTCATCGCTTAGCCTGCAATTTTTAATCGACACGCCGAAACCGGTCGGCGAAGGCGGCGGCATCGGGAACGCGATTCTCGGATCGGCGATAATGACAGCGCTTGCGGCGCTCATCGGTTTACCGTTAGGCATCGGCGCGGGCATTTATCTGGCGGAATTCGGCAACGGCTGGTTCGGCAAAATCACGCGCTTTGTAGCCGACACTTTGATCGGCGTGCCTTCGATCATCATCGGCATTTTCGTTTACACGCTCGTCGTTTTGCCGATGGGCAGACAATCGGGTTTGGCGGGCGGCATCGCTTTAGCTTTGATTATGATCCCGATCGTCGCGCGAACGACCGAGGAAATGATCCGGCTCGTGCCGAATTCGATGCGCGAAGGAGCGCTCGCGCTCGGCGCTCCGCAGTGGCGCGTCACGATGAACATCGTTTTGCCAGCCGCTTCGACGGGAATCGCGACCGGCGCGATGCTGGCTATCGCGAGGATTACGGGCGAAACCGCTCCGCTTTTGTTTACGGCTTTAAATAGCCGTTTTTACAACGGTTACCTCGATCAGCCGATGGCGTCTTTAACCGTTCAGATTTTTAACTACGCGACCGGTCCGTTTGAAGTCGAGCACGCGATGGCTTGGGCGGCAACGCTGATCCTGGTCGGGCTTATTTTACTTATTAATATTACGGTTCGCTTTTTAACGCGCAAGAAATTTTAACGAAACAGTTTTTTTTCACTTAAAATAGTTTTTCACTAAACAATTTACATAGAATAATGCAAAGCAAAATCAGCATTTCAAATTTAGATTTTTATTACGGCAAAACGCAGGCTCTGTTCGATATTTCGATGGAAATTCCCGAACGCCAGGTCGTCGCGTTTATCGGTCCGTCGGGCTGCGGAAAATCCACTTTTCTCAGAACTTTGAACCGTATGAACGACACGATCCCGATCGCGCGAGCCGAAGGCGTCGTCAAGATCGACGGCGAAAACATTTACGCGCCCGGAACCGACGTCGTCGCGCTGCGGCGCAAGGTCGGAATGGTTTTTCAAAAGTCGAACCCGTTTCCGAAATCGATTTTCGAAAACGTCGCCTACGGCATACGCATCAACGGGCTTCATAAAAACAAAGCGGATTTGCAGGAAAGAGTCGAAAAAGCACTGCGCGATGCCGCGCTTTTAAACGAAGTAAAAGACCGCCTGAACAGTTCGGCTTTCGGGCTTTCCGGCGGACAGCAGCAGCGCCTCTGCATCGCTCGCGCGCTCGCTGTTCAGCCGGAAGTTATCCTGATGGACGAACCGGCTTCGGCGCTCGATCCGATCGCGACGCAAAAAATCGAAGAACTCGTCGTCGAGCTCAAAAAACAATATTCGATCGTTATCGTCACGCACAACATGCAGCAGGCTTCGCGCGTTTCCGATAAGACGGCGTTTTTCATGCTCGGAAAATTGATCGAATTTAACCCGACGCAAAAAATGTTTACAAACCCGGACGAACGCTTGACCGAAGATTATATTACGGGTAGATTCGGCTAGTATCGCACGGGTTTGCGGGCGAAGCCGGCAAAATTAAATAATTATAGTTTTGTATGCTGTTTAACAAAGAATTGATTTTTGTTGTGTTAAATTATTAAAGAAAATGGAAAATCGTTTATTAGACCAACAACTCGACCTTTTGCGCGATAAGATTTTACTGCTCGGCGGAACGACCGAGGCGGCGCTGCACCGCGCGATGCAGTCCCTGACGGAACGCGACAGCGAGCTCGCTAAAAAGGTGATGGACGAGGATCGGATCATCGACCAGATGGAGCTCGAAATCGACCGCCTGTCGGTGGAAATTCTGGCTCTGCAAAAACCCGCCGCCCACGATTTGCGTTTTGTCATCTCGGTCGCAAAGATCACGCCGATTTTGGAACGCATCGCCGACCACGCCGGAAGCATCGCCGAAGCGGCAATAAAAATAAACCAGGAACCGCAGCTGAAAAACTACATAGATATGCCGCTGATGGCGGAGATTGCCGCGGAAATGCTGCGCACGGCGCTCGACGCCTTCACATCGGAAGACGCCGCCGTTTCGCGCGAAGTTATTCTGCGGGACCAGAAAATCGACGAATGTTATCACCGCGTTTTCGACGAGCTGATACGGATAATGATTAATAATCCGCAGGCGGCGACCTGCGCCGCGCATCTTATGTTTGTCGCCAAACACCTGGAGCGCATCGGCGATTACGTTAAAGACATTTGCGAGCTGAACGTTTACCTGCGCGAAGCCGCATTTATCAAACACAGTCCTAATCAATAATTACGTCTTCGGCAATCGCATAATCTTAAAAACCGTCATTTAAGCTGGCGGTTTTTTGTTGTTGCTTATGTTAAATTCGATAATAGACAAGCCGAACATCATCGGATATATTTTAATTTCTCAATTCAAGTGAAACGGAGACTACAATAAAATGGCTTTTAGTTTATTGCCGCGCGAGGATGAATATTTTACATTTTTTTCGCAAATGACCGAAAAAATTCAAGAGGCTTCCGACATTTTGGTTGAAATGCTTAACGGCAGCAGCGAAGATTTTGCAAAATTCACCAAGCGCATTAAGGATGCCGAACACGCCTGTGATGAGCTGGGTCATCAAATCACAATCAAATTAAACAAATCGTTTATCACGCCTTTCGACCGTGAAGATATTTACACGCTTTCGGTCGCGCTCGATGACGTCTGCGATTACATCGATGCCGGCGCGCGCGCTATCGTTATGTACGATATTTACGAGATCAACGATTACGCGCGAAACTTCGCGAGAGTTATTCAGAGCCTGGCGAAAGAGCTTAACTCGGCTGTTTTGCTGCTGAAAAAGCCTGACGGAATGAGCCGTCATATCGTTGAAATCCACCGGCTCGAGAATGAAGCCGACGAAATTTATTTTCGTGCCATCGGCGAGCTTTTCAAACAACCTACCGACCCGATTTCGCTGATCAAATGGAAAGAATTGTATGAAATTCTCGAAAATGCGACGGACCGCTGCGAATCGGTCGCCAACATCATCGAAAGCATAATCCTGAAACACAACTAATTAATAGTGAATGTTGAATTATTAATGATTAATAAAACAAGTCATTCAACAATCATCATTTGCCATTCGCCATTAAATTTATGGAAGCTACAACTGCGCTGGTTGTCTTTATCATTGTCGTCGCGCTCATTTTCGATTACACAAACGGAATGCATGACGCCGCCAATTCGATTGCAACGGTCGTTTCTACACGCGTTTTATCGCCCGGCGTAGCCGTCGCCTGGGCTGCGTTTTTCAACTTTATCGCTTTTGCCGTTTTCGGTACGAGCGTCGCTAAAATGATCGGCGGCGGGTTGGTCGATCTAAAACCGATTCCGCAGGATTTTCACCTGTACGTTTTACTGGCGGGACTTGTCGGAGTCATCACCTGGAATCTAATTACGTGGTATTTAGGCTTGCCGACTTCCAGCTCGCACGCGCTGATCGGCGGTTACGCGGGCGCGGCAATTGCCGCATCGGGCGGCTTCAGCGTGATTATCTCGTCCGGCTGGTATCTGACGCTTTCGTTTATCGTGCTCGCGCCGCTGATGGGTATGAGTCTCGGATTTTTGTTGATGCTCGCGGTATTCTGGATTTTCCGCAAAACTTCGATTGCGAAAGTCGATAAGGGATTTCGCGTCGGGCAGCTTTTTTCCGCCGCCGCATACTCGCTCGGACACGGCGGAAACGACGCGCAGAAAACGATGGGAATTATCACAGCGGTTTTGATAGCGGGCGGATTTTTAGGCACAGCCGCCGACGGCAAACTGCCCGAACCGCCGCTCTGGGTGATTCTCTCGGCGCATAGCGCGATCGCTCTCGGAACATTGACAGGCGGCTGGAGAATCGTGAAAACGATGGGTTCCAAAATCGCCAAGCTGCAGCCGGTCGGCGGTTTCTGCGCTGAAACAGCCGGCGCGATTACTTTGGCGATCGCTACGCACTTCGGCATACCCGTTTCGACAACGCACACGATTACGGGCGCGATAGTCGGAGTCGGTTCGACCAAAAGGCTTTCGGCTGTTAAATGGGGCGTTGCGGGAAGAATCGTCTGGGCTTGGGTTTTGACGATCCCGGCAGCCGGAATTATCGCGGCTATCTCTTATTTTCTGATTGTCGGGATTGATAGAATTGTCGGCAGGTAAAATTCGCGTTCACCGGCTGACTTTTAAAAAAAGCGTTTAGTTCGGAGATTTTGCCGCTGAAGATATAAAAACGAACGTTTAAGAAAACGCTCCGCAAATTTACATTGCGGAGCGTTTTCTTGTTTTTTTGTTTGTGAAAAAATACAGCTTTACCCGGACGGCTTGAAGCGGCGCGAAATCTCCTCGTTCATCCGCTTCCTATTCTTTTCGCGTCCAAACCGCTATAATTATACGTTTACGATTCAAACGTAATTTTTCATTTAGAGGTTTTATGAAAATAGCAGTAGCAATGAGCGGCGGCGTGGATTCTTCATCGGCAGCCGCTCTTCTGAAAGAACAGGGACACGAGCTGGTCGGCTTTACGATGCAGCTCTGGAATCAGCGTCGCCACATCAACGTTGACGAAAACGGCGATCCGCTGCCGTCAAGATGCTGCTCGCTCGACGATGTTTACGATGCGCGCCGCGTAGCGGAAAGTCTCGGCATTCCGTTTTACGTTCTGAACCTGGAAAAAGATTTTGAAGAAGCCGTAGTTAATCCGTTTATTGCCGGTTATTTAAATGGAGAAACGCCGATTCCGTGCGTCGCCTGCAATTCCCGTCTGAAATTCGCGTCGCTCGACAAGCTCGCGCAGTCTCTGGGCTGCGATAAAGTCGCGACCGGTCATTACGCCCGCGTCGAATACGATGAAGAGGCAAACCGTTATCGTCTGTTTCGCGGCGTAAATCACTGGAAAGACCAGACATACTTTTTGTGGGAACTCAATCAGGATCAGCTTTCCCGCGCCTTTTTCCCGCTCGGCGAAATGCTGAAATCCGAAGTTCGAGACATCGCGCGCGAAGCAAATTTATACGTCGCCGAAAAACAGGAATCGCAGGAAATCTGTTTCGTGCCCGACGGCAAATATTCGGAATTTATCGACCGTTATCTCGAACACGAAGGGCGATCCGACGAAGTGCCGAAAGCAGGCGACATCGTCAATACGAAAGGCGAAAAGCTGAACGAGCATTCGGGAATTCACCGCTACACGATCGGTCAAAGGCGCGGCTTGGGAATCGCGCACGAAAAACCGCTTTACGTCGTGCAAATCGAACGCGCCCGGAATCAAATTATCGTCGGCGAAAAAGAAGAACTCGATGCGCCGGAATTCATCGCCAAAGGCGTTAACTGGGTAGCCTTTGACGCGCCCGCGGAACCGGTTCGCGCCCAGGTAAAAGTGCGTTATCGCCACGATCCCGCGCCCGCGACGATTTACGCTTTGCCCGATAATTGCGCGCGCGTAGTTTTCGACGAGCCGCAAAGCGCAATCACGCCCGGACAGGCGACGGTTTTCTACGACGGCGAAGAATGCGTCGGCGGCGGCTGGATCGTCAAATAATTTTTTTGTGTAAATGCTTTTTGAAATCGAGGATTCGGAAAAGCCGCAGCTTTGTGCCAAGCATTTTTGTTTGCATAAGTTGCGGCTTTTTATTGTTTAATTCAATGCCCTCAATCTCGCGCTTTTGCAAACCGTTGTTAAAATAAAAATATATTTTGTTTTTTAAAAGTATTGTCAAGCTTCACAAATAAATATTAAATTAATAACGCAGTACACAAAAAATCTGGAGGGTTCTATCAAATGTCTTTAACTGTAAGGCTGTTTTTAGGTTTTTTTATGTTACTTAATCTTTCCGTTTTTGCTGATGCTCATTCGGGTTGCCCGGGCGCGATGGTCGGCGGTCCGTATCGCAAACTCGTTTCAAATACGGGTTATCGTAAAGTCGAAGGAAACATCACGCTGCCGAACGCGACTCTGCTCGATTTCGACGGCGACGGGAAACCCGACGACGTCGGCTACATACATTTCGGCGGCAGCGCGTGGAACAGCGCGCACACGGCGCATACGGAAATCGACGCCGGTTTAAAGCTCGAATTTATTCCCGGCAACGCACAGTCTTATAAATGGCGACCGTTTATCGCCGTTAGCGGAACGGGCGAAGTCGCGCTTCCGAACAAACCGTTTATCGATCCGGGAACGGCTGTAACCCTTCGTGTTTTTGTGGACAGCACTGCCGACGGATACGTCAAAATTCAATTGGTTTACAACGGAATTACATGGACATCCGAGCCGATCGCCGCTCCGTATTGGACCAACGCCGGAACTTACCAGCAGTTAAAACGCGTTAATTCGCTCGGTCAGCGTTTTCCGGGCAATAAAGGTTCGAGCATCGAAACGGCGCGCTGGACGAACCTGATGCTCGGCAATCCAACCACGCTCGGTCAATGGACGGCGGCGAAAACCGCAACCGTCTGCACGCAGCCGAGCGGAACAGCCGACCCGAGCCCGTTCGTCGTGGATGTTTTGGTGAACGCATCGTATTACGATGAAACGATTACGATTAACACCGCGAACTGGTAAAAACTTTGCTCGCAGACAAAAAAGAAAAAGCCGCTGAGTTGATTCAGCGGCTTTTTCTTTTTTGTCTGCGAGCTTTATAAAAACACTTGAAAGCGTCCGGCGTTTTAATCGGCATTGACGACTATTTTATATTCGGCGGCTGCGCGCTTTTCGTGCGAATGCTGATGCCTTCGTCGGCGACGATAAAGACGCGCCGCGCGTCATAAGTCGAAGTGTTAACCGGCGAATAAGATAACAGATAACGATTTTTGCGCAGCTCGTCGCAAATAAATTTAGCCGCTTCCTGCGCTTCTTCGATCGGAAAAGCCCTGCCGCCCGTGCCTTCGGTCAATTGAGTTATAACCTCTCTCGCTTTCGGCTGGTTGCGACGATACGCGCCGCCCGTCCGGTCCGGTATTTGAAGCGAATAAACGACGATGTTTTGATTTTGCAGCTCGCCCAGTATTTTATCGAAAGGCGTTTTGCTGCCCCTGTCCAAGCCGTCGCCGATCACGACAACGGCGGTTTTACGCGTTCCGGGCATCAGCGGCAGCAGTATTTCGCTGACCGTAGAATTCAGCGCGTCGAACAGATACGGATTTCCCTGTTTGCGAAAAGTGGCGAGCGAGGTTTCCATTTTTTTCGCGTCATCGGTCCATTCCTGTATAATTTCCGGCTTTTCGTCATAAGCGACGACGAACAGCTGGTCGCCGTCGAAAATCTCGTAAGCGAATTCCATCGCCGCCTGTTTCAGCTTTTCGATGTCGGTCGGCAGAGTTTGCGAATTATCAACCAGCAAAACTATCCGCGCCGGCGACGGGTCGTAACTGAAATTTTTGATTTTCTGTTCGATCCCGTTTTCATAAAGGTAAAGATTTTCGGGCTTGATCGGGTCGGTTTTTTTATCCGTGCGGCTCGCCGTGACGGTTATGATCGTGCCTTCGGCGTCGGCGGTGCCTTTTACGTTTCGGCGCGATTGAGCATTTGCCGACACCGAAAAAGTTAATAAAACCAAACCCAGAAGTGTAAGCATTTTGCCCGAAAATCTCATTTTGCACCTTAATCCTTTTTAGAAGACGTTTCTGCCGTTGAACTGCCCGCGCCGTCGCTTTTCGTGTTTGATGCGGTTTCCGTCTTTGCGGTTGATTCGGCGGGCGAACTTTTTTCAGATTTTTCGCTTTTTACCGCGCCCGGATTTTTGCCGGCGTAATCGGTCACGTACCAGCCCGCGCCCTTAAATTGAAAACCGGAAAGCGACCATTGTTTTTCCAATTTGCCTCCGCAGTTTTCGCAAACCGTCAAAGGCTCGTCCGTTATTCTCTGCATTTTTTCTAAATGCGTTCCGCATTCGTTACATTTATACTCGTATATCGGCATATTTTTATTATAATTACTATTTTATGGATGTATATTTTGGACGTATAGAAAAATTATAGAAACACGAGCACTGCAAAAGCAAATTCTGGCGTGGCGTTTGCCTATAAAAACCGTTAATAAACACGGCAACTTACAAAAACTTATGAAAAAACATGTTCTTTTCGCGGTTTTATTAATTTTAACGATCAATACAGCGGTTTTCGCGCAAAACAAAAATCAAAACCAGATGCGGACGGTCGCTTCGGTTGACTTGAAACGATACAGCGGAAAATGGTTTGAAATCGCCCGTTATCCGAATAAATTCCAAAAAAAATGCGTCGGAAACACAACCGCGACATACAATTTAAAGAGCAATAGCGAATTTGAGGTTTTAAACCGGTGCGTCACGAAAAACGGAACCTTTAGCGACGCCGTCGGCAAGGGACGGGTAGCCGACGAAGCATCCAGCGCGAAACTCGAAGTAAGGTTCGCGCCCGGCTATTTATCGTTTATTCCGGCTACGTGGGGCGATTACTGGATTATAGACCTCGACGCCAATTATCAATACGCCGCCGTCGGCGACCCGAAACGCGAATATTTCTGGATTTTGAGTCGCAAAGCGGAAATGGACGACGCCACTTATCAAAACATTCTGCGCCGCGCCGAAGCAAAAGGCTTTAATCCCGGCAAAGTCGTAAAAACGCCGCAAAACATCGAAGTAATCAAAGGCGCCGTCATCGAAAAACAATAAAGTTTACCGGTGAATGAATAATGGCAAATAGTAAATGGTAAATGGTGAATGATTAATGAAAGAAACTTTGTTTTTGATTCCCCATTAATCATTCACCATTATTTATTCACCGTTCGAAATTGTTTTACCAGTTTGTCGAAGTGTTTTTTTCTACTTCCGCGACGTGTTCGACAAGGAATCTTTCGGCGTCGATCGCCGCCATGCAGCCGGTTCCGGCTGCCGTGATTGCCTGCCGGTAATACGAATCCTGCGCGTCGCCGCAGGCGAAAACTCCCGGAACATTCGTTTTCATCGTGCGACCTTCGGTTTTCAGATACCCGACGTCATCCATTTCCAAAACGCCTTTAAAAAGCTCCGTGTTCGGTTTGTGACCGATGGCTATAAAAACGCCCTGCGTCGGGAAAAGGCTCTCTTCCTTTTCCTCATTATTGTAAATTTTAACACCGGTTACGCCTTCTTCTTTTGTGCCGAGAATTTCTTTTACTTCCGTGTTCCAGAATATTTCAATCTTTTCGTTGGCGAAAACCCGGTCCTGCATAATTTTAGAAGCGCGGAACGAATCGCGGCGGTGCATCAGCGTGACTTTCGAGGCAAAGCGCGTCAGAAAAAGCGCTTCTTCCATCGCCGTATCGCCGCCGCCGACGATGACGACCGGTCTGCCGCGAAAGAAAAAGCCGTCGCACGTCGCGCAAGCCGAAACGCCGTTGCCGCCCAACCCGACCGGAACCGGTTCTTCGCCCGGAATGCCCAGCCATTTCGCCGAAGCGCCGGTCGAAATAATTAAAGTATCGGCTTTAATCACGGTCGTAATTTCTTCGCTATCTTCGCTCGCCTTTCCGAAAAGCGAAAACGGGCGCTGCGACAGATCGACTTTATCAATCCAAACGTTCAAAAACTCCGTCCCGAAACGGCTTGCCTGCGCGCGAAACTGCGTCATAAGTTCCGGTCCCATAATTCCTTCGGCAAAACCCGGATAATTTTCCACATCAGTTGTAATGGTTAATTGCCCGCCCGGCTGCGGTCCTTCGACGACGAGCGGTTCAAGCTGCGCCCTCGAAGCGTAGATAGCGGCGGTCAAACCTGCCGGACCCGAACCTAAAATAACGACTTTTCGCTGAATTTCCGTCTGCGACATAAAGATTTATAGTTTCTCCGTGTAATAAAAATTGGTAATTTACAGTATAACTAGCATTTGTCCGGTTAGTCGAATATAGGGCGTTATACTTTATTTTTCTGTTATTTGCGCCGTAGATCATCCTTTGAAACTTCACAAAACAATTTAAATTAGTTATATCTTTAAATAGTTTTCGTGTTAAACTGTTCGTGTTTTACAGACTTTCATACGTTCTAGACTTATTTCATGTCAACGTCTATGCAGCAACCTCAATTCGAGGAAAAACGCTTTGCGCTTCGGATGGCGCTTCGTCTGCCGATTGTTGTTTCCGGTCGAGCCGACGACGGCGCAGCATGGAGCGAGCCGACCGAAACCGATGATATTTCTACGCTTGGAGCGCTTTTCCAGTTAAATCAAAAAATCGCGGAAGACGATAACCTCTATATTCGTTCACATCGCCCGGACGGAGTTCCCGTCGAAGTTAAAGCCCAGGTCGTGCGGGTTTCGCCCGCAAATTACGGCACATCGCGCGTCGCGGTTTCGATTATCGAATCGAAAGAAAGCTGGCTGCGCCTGTTCGTCGCCTGGATCGCTGACGATAAACCTGACGAAGACGAGTAAAAGGAATCAGATCGCCGCAATTTGTTTCACGAGCGTTTTTCTCATAAACTTCAAGATAAATACGCTAATGAATAATTTCGCTTGTCGAAATTTAAGATAAAACTATGTCTAATTACGAAACAATTCTTTTGGAAAAGCGCGCGGCGGTCGCCGTCTTGACGATAAATCGCCCGGATAAATTAAACGCTTTGAATTCTAAAGTTCACATCGAAGGCGTTGCGGCGCTCGATGAATTGAAAAAAGATGATTCCGTCAGAGTTTTGGTCATCACCGGCGCGGGCGCAAAAGCTTTTATCGCCGGAGCCGATATCAGCGAGTTTCAGGACAAAACCCCGGTTACGCTGCGGAGTAATTTCCAGGAACGAAACTTATTTAACTCGATTGATAATTTCCCGAAACCGATTATCGCTATGATCAACGGATTTTGTCTCGGCGGCGGCTGCGAGCTCGCGCTCGCCTGCGACATTCGTCTGGCAAGCGAAACGGCGCGGCTCGGACAACCCGAAATAAATCTCGGCATAATTCCCGGCGGCGGCGGAACGCAGCGCCTTACAAAGCTCGTCGGCGAAGGAAAATCGATGGAGATGATTCTGACCGGCGATATGATCGACGCGCAAACGGCGTTCAATCTCGGGCTGGTAAATCACGTCTATGCAGCCGAAGAACTCGAAGCGAAAACTTTCGAGATGGCAAACAAAATAGCCGAGAAATCACCGATCGCTCTGCAAATGGCGAAAGAAGCCGTCAAACTCGCTTCACGTTCAAATCTCGACGAAGGATTGCGCCGCGAAGTCGATCTTTTTGCCATCTGCTTTTCAACCGAAGACAAAGCCGAGGGTGTCGCGGCTTTTCTGGAAAAAAGAAAACCGGTTTTCAAAGGAAGATAAAGAAAGATAACTGTTTATAAATTACGGAATTAAAGCCTTTCTTGATTTATCCGGAATATCTTTTATAAAACCTTCGGCTGATAATTCACAATTGAATTTGCTAAGTCGTAAATCCTAATTTATAATTCCTAATTGTTCCGGGGTCGTAGCTCAGCTGGGAGAGCGCATGACTGGCAGTCATGAGGTCAGGGGTTCGATCCCCCTCGACTCCACCAAAACACTTTAATTTCTTGTTTATTTGCAATAATTTACAAGCAAAAAGGCGAGCCTCAACAGCTCGCCTTTTTGCTTTGTGTGCCTATAGCGTGCCACCTTAAAATTTACTTGCATGACAGCGGACATATAGCCGCCGATTTTTCTGCCAATCGCACGGTTGTTAAATTGATGACGCTTATCAGCGATCCGTAGCCGCAGGAAAGCGTTTATGATCCAACGTGCGGTGCGGGCGGCATTCTTCTCAACAAGTGTTCTTTATCTCAAAGAATAAGGCAAAGAATACTGAAACGTAATATTAGATAAATATGTTTGTTTTCAATAATTGCTTTACATTCGCTCTTAAAGAGAATATGATTGAACAACTTTCCGCGCTTTGCGGTAGAACCTAATTTTCCACGCTCTCGACTACGATCCGTCACAAGATTACCCTTTTGGGACGCCGATTTCTATTATTCCCCTAATTACTAAAAATTTGTTACGACAGGAGATTTATATCAATATATTGAAGAGTAATTTATTTACACGACCCTTCGTCCGTCCGCCATTTGTGCGGGCGTCTTTGACGACAGCCTTTGCGCTTTTGGTTTTCGCGGCGATTGTTTTCATTAACGCAAAATCCGTCGTCGCTCAGCCAGCGCCGATCGACCTCGGGCTGGCGACCAGCTTTTCCGTACTTGCGGGTTCGTCGCTTACTAACTCCAATCCGACCAATCTCTACGGAGACTTAGGCTCACCTTCACAAAATGTTACCCCATCCTTCGTGGGCGGAACTAATTACCTGTCCGGACCGATTCTCAATGACGCACTTAACGATCTTAAGCTCGCGATAACAGATGCGAATTCCCGCACCGCAAACGTTAATTCGGCGAGCGCGGTGGATTTAGGCGGGTTGATTCTGACGCCGGGTGTTTATACCTTTGACGGTGCTATCTCGGTGACCGGGACGTTAACTCTTGATGCTCAGAGCGATCCATCCGCCATGTTTATCTTTAGAACCAAATTAACGTTAAACACTACCGCTAATTCCATTATACAGATGATCAATGGCGGCAATCCCTGTCAGGTATTTTTCGTGCCTGTCGGTGCGAGCACTCTCGGCGCCAACTCGTCATTTATAGGGAGTATTCTCTCCCACAGCGCCCCTATCACGGTTGGTGACAACTCCAATATAGTCGGAAGAGCTTTGTCAGGAGCGGCGGTGTCCCTGGCACGTAACACTATCGGCAGCTGCACGTTGGCTCCGACCGCGGCAACAGTTTCAATCAGCGGACGTGTCACGAGCAGCGCAGGGCGCGGCATAAGAAACGTGCGAGTATCGCTGACCAATTCAAGCGGACAAGTCAGAACAGCAAAAACTACTACCTTCGGTTATTACCAATTTAATGATGTTCAAGCTGGAGAAACTTACTTTCTTTCGGCAACAGGCAAACATTATACTTTCAGTCAGACGGTGCAAGTTTTAAACATCAATGAAGAAACAAACCAAATTGATTTCATTGCAACTCTGAAAAAAGATTGAGAGTTTTTTAAGGATTAGAAGCAAATAAAAAGAAAAGTGTGCCAAGTGTATGCCAAAACCGAATAAATTCAATTAAACTCAAAAAACAATATAAAGCAAAAAGCTAAGTAATAAAGACTCAGGCGAACTCAACTAAACTCAATAACATCAATATTTTAGACATAAGGTCAGGGGTTCCATCCCCGCGACTCCACCGAATCATTTTTAGAAGTTTAAGGCAATCTTTATTGATTGCCTTTTTTATTTGTCCGGCATCATCTCCGATCTTTAGGCGAACTCTTTATGCAAAAGCTTTTCAAGCGGCAATAGAATTTGAGCCGGTCGAAATTTGAGCGGCGTCGTTTTTTATCCGACGACTCCTCGGGCGACCGTATTTTTTTACTTCATATTTTCCCCGTCCCGCTTGAAGTTTACGCATTTTCGGCGCACTAAATAATAAATTTAACTTGCGCATCATCGCATAAAATATTATTATGCTTGAAGATTATTCATAAGCTTGACTTTCATTATTCAAGCGAATAAACTTCCGGTTCGAGGTAGGAAATGATTATGAAAAAAGCGCAGGAAATCGTAATTTTCGATACGACTTTAAGAGACGGCGAACAATCGCCCGGCTGTTCGATGGATTTGGATGAAAAGGTTCGTCTTGCCCGGCAGCTTGAAAAATTGGGAGTAGATGTTATAGAAGCAGGATTTGCGATCGCGTCGGACGGAGATTTCGCGGCTATTCAAGCGGTTGCCGAAGAATGCCGCCGCGCCAAAGTCGCAAGTTTGTGCCGAACGGTAGAAGCGGACATTCGCCGAGCCGGAGAAGCTTTGAAAAACGCGGCTTTTCCGCGAATTCATACCTTTATCGCCACTTCCGACATTCACCTGGAATTCAAGCTTAAGAAAACGCGCGAAGAAGTTTTGAAAATGACGGCTGAAGGCGTCGCCCTGGCGCGCGAGCTTTGCGACGACATCGAATTTTCGGCTGAAGACTCGACGCGCAGCGACGTCGGTTTCTTGTGCGAAGTTTTAAGCGTCGCCGTCGAATCCGGCGCGACGACCCTGAACGTTCCCGACACGGTCGGTTACACGACGCCGAACGAGATGTTCGAATTGATCAAAACCGTCAGGGAACGCGTCGTCAAAAACCGCGAAGACATAACGATCAGCGTTCATTGTCATAACGATCTCGGTCTCGGCGTGGCAAACAGTTTAGCCGGCGTAATGGCTGGCGCGCGGCAGATCGAATGCACGATCAACGGCATCGGCGAGCGAGCCGGAAACGCCGCGCTCGAAGAAGTTATCATGGCGCTCCGCGTCCGCGCCGACAAATTCGGTTTCGAAAACAACATTAACGCCCAGCTTCTTTACCCGACAAGTCAGATGTTGACCGAAATGGTCAGTTTCGGCGTTCAGCCGAATAAAGCGATCGTCGGTCGCAACGCGTTCGCGCACGAAGCGGGGATTCACCAGCACGGCGTTTTAAGCAATCCGCTTTGCTACGAGATTATGACGCCCGAATCGGTCGGCGTTCCTTCGAACGACATCGTTTTGGGCAAGCATTCGGGCAGACACGCGCTCAAACAAAGATTCGCCGAGCTCGGTTATGATTTGTCGCCGTCTGAAATTGACGAAACCTACAAAAATTTCACGCAGCTGGCTGACCGCAAGAAAAAGATTTACGATCAGGATTTGATCGGGCTTCTGCCGGTCAGAAACGATTTAGCTCAGAACGTCAGCAGTTTTGAAGCAGCCATCGCATAATTTATTCAGATTCACCCAAAATTCGTTTTCGTAGTTTATGAAATTAAAAATTGCAGTTTTACCCGGCGACGGCGTGGGCGGTGAAGTAACCGCGCAAGCGGTTCGCGTTTTGGAAACGATAGCCAAACTAGAAAATCACGAATTCGAATTCGTGGAAATGCCGGTCGGCGGCGTCGCGATCAAGGCGAAGAATTCGCCGCTGCCCGATGAAACACTGGAAACCTGCCTGGCGAGCGACGCCGTTTTGCTCGGCGCTGTCGGCTCGCCCGAATACGATCATTTCAAAGGCGAAATGCGCTGCGAAGCCGGGCTTTTAAAGCTTCGCAGCCGTCTCGGCGCGTTCGCCAATCTTCGCCCGTCGGCTTGTTACGAATCGCTGGCGGATTGCTCGCCTTTAAAGCGGGAAATCGTCGCGGGCGCTGATATTCTGATTGTTCGGGAGCTTCTCGGCGGACTTTATTTCGGCGAACCGCGCGCAATCGAAGCTTTTGGCGAGAGTCGCGAGGCTTACAACACGATGCGCTACACGACCGCAGAAGTCGAGCGCGTCGCCCGCGTCGCTTTCGAAGCGGCGAAAACGCGCGGCGGAAAAGTCACGTCGGTCGATAAAGCGAACGTTCTCGAAGCGTCGCAATTATGGCGCGAAACCGTGATCGAGGTCAGCCGCGATTACCCGGAAGTCCGGCTCGAACATCTTTACGTTGACGCCTGCGCGATGGCGCTCGTCACCAACCCGAAACGTTTCGACGTGATTTTGACGGAAAATCTTTTCGGCGATATTCTGTCTGACGAAGCGGCGGTTTTAACCGGAAGCCTCGGGATGCTGGCATCGGCGAGCATCGGCGGACGCGTCGGTTTATACGAGCCGGTTCACGGCTCCGCGCCGGACATCGCCGGGAAAAACATCGCCAATCCGATCGGCGCGATTTCTTCGGCGGCGATGCTGCTCAGATATTCGGCAAACCTCGAACAAGCCGCGCGCTCGATCGAAGAGGCGATCGTCAGCGTCTTGTCGCAGGGTTACCGCACGAAAGACCTCGGAGCTTCGGAAAAATCAATCGGCACCAGCGAAATGGGCGATTTAATTGTGGAGAATTTAATGGAAACGCGCGAGGTAAACTATTCTTACTTTGCAGTCTAACGCCTCAGAGCAGTATGAAAACTCTTTTCGATAAAATTTGGGAAAACCATGTCATCGTCGAGCCGGAAAATGAACCGGCTCTTATTTATATAGATTTGCATCTCGTCCACGAAGTGACGAGCCCGCAGGCGTTTGAAGGCTTGCGTTTAAACGCGCGACGAGTGCGCCGCCCGGACTTAACCGTCGCGACGGTCGATCACGCGATCCCGACGATCAATCGGCACCTTCCGTTTAACGACCCGATTGCCGCCAAGCAGGTCGAAACTCTGCGGCAAAACTGCGCCGAATTCGGCGTGAAATTATTTGATTTAGGCTCGCTCGAACAAGGCATCGTTCACGTCGTCGGACCCGAGCTCGGTTTGACGCAGCCGGGCATGACGATCGTTTGCGGCGATTCGCACACGGCGACTCACGGCGCTTTCGGCGCGCTCGCCTTCGGCATCGGCACGAGCGAAGTCGAACAGGTTTTGGCGACCCAGTGTTTGCCGCAGTCAAAACCGAAATCGATGAGGATTCAGGTAAACGGCAATTTGCCCGTCGGCGTTTCGGCGAAAGATTTGATTTTGGGAATTATCGGTCAGATCGGCATCGGCGGCGCGACCGAGCACGTTATCGAATACGCGGGCGAAGCCATTCGCAATCTTTCGATGGAAGGACGGATGACGCTCTGCAATATGAGCATCGAAGCCGGAGCGCGCGCCGGGATGATCGCGCCGGACGATGTGACTTTCGCGTATCTCGAAAACAAGCGTTTCGCGCCGAAAGGCTCGGCTTGGGAAGAAGCGAAAGCTTACTGGCGAACTTTAAAAACCGACGAAGGCGCGGCGTTCGACAAAATAATTGAAATCGACGCGGCAAAGCTCGCCCCGTTCGTGACCTGGGGCACAAATCCCGGTCAGGTCGTTTCGATCGAAGAAAATATTCCATTGCCGCAGGATTCGGTTTACGAAACGGAAAAAGCCGCTTTCGAACGCGCTCTCGAATATATGGGCTTGCGCGGCGGCGAAAAAATTCAAAACGTCCCGGTTGACCGGGTGTTTATAGGTTCGTGCACAAACGGCAGAATCGAAGATCTGCGCGTCGCGGCGCAAATCGCCAAAGGTTATAAAGTCGCTTCGACGGTTCACGCGATGGTCGTTCCCGGCTCGCAAAGCGTCAAGCTCGAAGCGGAAAAAGAAGGCTTGGACGTGATTTTCCGCGAAGCCGGTTTCGAATGGCGCGAATCCGGCTGCTCGATGTGCCTGGCGATGAATGAGGATGTTTTAAAGGCGGGCGAGCGCTGCGCTTCGACGTCAAACCGCAATTTCGAAGGTCGCCAGGGACGCGGCGGCAGAACTCATCTGGTCAGCCCGATGATGGCGGCGGCGGCGGCGATCGAAGGACGTTTCGTTGACGTTAGAAACTGGAATTTCAAGAATTAACTATTTATAAAATCAGTCGTTAATAAGTTTATAAAATCAGCCGTTAGTAAGAGTGAAATATTTCGATTAATATTTATTTTTTATCCGCGAATTCGCGGCGTAAATTTGCGGCTGATTATTCTCAAACTCGCCTTTGCGGGCGATTTCCGAAACTAATATGAAAAGTTATCGCAGTGAAACCGGGCTTGTCGCGCCTTTAGCGCGCCCGAATATCGATACAGACCAGATTTTGCCCAAGCAATTCCTGAAGCGAGTCGAGCGGACGGGATTCGGCGAATTCGTTTTTTACGATTGGCGTTTTCGCCCCGACGGCACGCCGGACGAAAGCTTTGCGCTCAACCAGCCGCGCTATCAGGGCGCGAGCATTTTGATCGCCGGAGAAAATTTCGGCTGCGGGTCTTCGCGCGAACACGCGCCGTGGGGCTTGCTCGATTACGGTTTTCACACGATCATCGCCACTTCGTTTGCCGATATTTTTTACAACAACTGCTTTAAAAACGGTATGCTGCCCGTCGTTTTGCCGGAAACGGAAGTGGATGAGCTTCTGCAAAAAGCAAACGAGATCGAAGGCTATCATTTAACCGTCGATCTCGAAAAACAGGAAATCAGCGACGAATCAGGCTTTAAAACAACCTTCCGCGTCGCCGAGTTCCGGCGCTTCTGCCTGCTGAACGGCTTGGACGACATCGGTCTGACTTTGCGGCACGAAAGCGAAATCGCCGCTTTCGAAAAAGCCAGACCGGAATGGCGCGTTTTTGCCGCTTAATTCCCTTTTAAATAATCGTTAACGCCTTTCGCGGCATCTCTGCCGTCGGCGATTGCCCAGACGACGAGTGATTGTCCGCGTTCGCAGTCGCCGGCGGCAAAAACGTTCGGGACGCTTGTTTGCTTGGCTTTATTGACCGCGATAGTTTTGTGATCGGTGTATTCGACGCCTAAATCTTCCAGAAACTTCGCTTTTTCCGCGCCGACAAATCCCATCGCCAGGAAAACAACGTCGGCTTCCCAGAGTTTTTCGGTTCCGGCGACTTCGCGAAGCGCGTTTTTGCCGTTTTCCCGCGTCCATTCGACTTCGACGGTTTCGAGCCCGACCAGGTTTCCCTTTTCGTCGCCGATAAAGCGCCTGGTTAAAGTGTTGTAGCGGCGCGGGTCCGAGCCGAAAAGCGTGATCGCTTCTTCCTGACCGTAATCAACCTGAAACGTGCGAACGCTGCCGAGCCAGTTGTCGTGCGTGGCGATTCTTTCCGGCATCTGCGGCATAATTTCAAACTGCGTAACGCTTTGACAGCCGAGGCGCAGAGAGCTTGCAATACAGTCGGTCCCGGTGTCGCCGCCGCCGATGACGATAACTTTTTTATCTTTTACGTCGATGTATTTTCCGTCGGAAAATCTGGAATCCAAAAGGCTTTTGGTGTTTGCCGTCAGAAAATCCATCGCGTAATGAACGCCGCCCAAAGTTCTGCCTTCAACCGGCAAATCTCTCGGCTGCGGAGCACCGGTAGTCAAAACCACTGCATCGAAATTTTGTTTCAAATCTTCAGCCGTCAAGTCAATTCCGACATTGACGCCGGCGCGAAATTCGACGCCTTCTTCGGCTAAAAGATTAACCCTGCGATCGACCAGACCTTTGTCGAGCTTCATATTCGGAATTCCGTACATCAAAAGCCCGCCGATGCGGTCGGCGCGTTCGAAAACCGTGACGCCGTGACCGGCTTTATTCAGCTCGTCGGCGCAAGCCAGACCAGCCGGACCTGAACCGACGACGGCGACGCGCTTGCCGGTTCGCTGTTTCGGCGGATTCGGCGCGAGCCAGCCTTCTTCGAAAGCGCGGTCGATAATGGCGACCTCGATTTCCTTGATCATCACAGGGTCTTCGTTGATGCCTAAAACGCACGAAGATTCGCACGGCGCGGGGCAAACTCTGCCCGTAAATTCCGGAAAATTATTCGTCAGCGAAAGCCTTTTATACGCTTCAAACCATCTGCCGTGATAAACCAGATCGTTCCATTCGGGAATCAAATTGTGCAGCGGGCAGCCTTTGGTCAAGCCGTTGTCGGTTTGACCGACGTGGCAAAAAGGAATTCCGCAGTTCATACAGCGCGCGCCCTGCGTCTGCAAAGCGTCGCCCGGCAGCGGAGCGTGAAACTCGTCCCAGTTTGCGACGCGCTTTTTCGGCTCGCGCAGGATCGGCAAACTTCTCTGATATTCGATAAAACCCGTTACTTTACCCATAAACTTCACCTCAAATCTTCTAAGAACTTTTTAGACGGCGACCTTTTCCGTAAACGCCCGCATTTCAGCTTTTTCCTGTGATAATCCCATCGACAACAAATACTTCTGGGCTTCGATAACTTCACGGTAATCGTTCGGAATGACGCGGACGAATTTCGCGAGACTCGCTTCCCAATTGAGCAGAAGCTCTTTTGCGCGAAAACTTCCGGTGTATTTGAAATGTCTCGAAACAAGGTTTCTGACCTGTTCGATTTCTTCTTTTTCCTCGATTCGCAAGAGGCTGACCATTTCCTGGTTGCAAAGTCGCCAGAATTCGCCGGTTTCATCGAAAACATATGCGATTCCGCCCGACATCCCGGCGGCGAAATTCTTCCCTGTCTGACCGAGAACGACGACTCTGCCGCCCGTCATATACTCGCAGCCGTGATCGCCGACGCCTTCGACGACCGCGCTTGCGCCGCTGTTACGCACAGCGAAACGCTCGCCCGCGACGCCCGCGATAAAAGCCGTGCCGCTCGTTGCGCCGTATAAAGCCGTGTTTCCGACAATCACGTTTTCGTGCGCGGCGAAAGTCGCGGTTTTCGGCGGGAAAACGATGATTTTTCCGCCCGATAAACCTTTGCCGACGTAATCGTTCGAATCGCCTTCGAGCGCTAACGTAACGCCCGACGGCAAAAACGCGCCGAAACTTTGACCCGCCGAGCCTTTAAAGAAAAGCTGTATGGTTTCGTCCGGCAAACCCTGTGCGCCGTATCTGCGAGAAATCTCGCCGCCCAGGATCGTGCCGACGGCGCGATCCGTGTTTTGAATCTGCAGCTCGGCTGAAACCGCTTTTCCGGCTTCGAGCGCCGGTCGGCAAATTTCGAGCAGCGCGGTTTTATCCAGGGTTTTTTCCAATTCGTGGTTTTGCGCGATTTGCTGAAAACGCCCGTAATCCGCCGGAACTTCCGGCTGGTATAAAAGCGGCGACAGATCGAGGCTGCCCGCTTTCCAGTGCTTGATCGTTTCGTTGACTTCGAGCAGATCGGTTCGCCCGACCAGCTCGTTGACGGTGCGAACGCCGAGTTCAGCCATCAATTCGCGAACTTCCTCGGCGACAAAACGCATAAAATTGACCGTGTGCTCCGGGTCGCCGGAAAACTTCGCGCGAAGTTTCGGGTCCTGTGTCGCAACGCCGACCGGGCACGTGTTCAAATGGCAAACGCGCATCATTATGCAGCCTAAAGTGACGAGCGGCGCTGATGAAAATCCGAATTCTTCGGCTCCCAGAAGAGCGGCGATGACGACGTCGCGACCGGTTTTCAACTGCCCGTCGGTTTCAAGCCGCACGCGGCTGCGCAGATTATTGAGCACAAGCGTTTGATGAGCCTCGGCGAGCCCGATTTCCCAGGGAATCCCGGCGTGTTTGACGCTCGTCAAAGGCGAAGCGCCCGTTCCGCCGTCGTATCCGCTGATTAAAATCACGTCGGCTTTCGCTTTCGCCACGCCCGCCGCGATCGTTCCGACCCCGGCTTCGGCGACGAGCTTGACGCTGATACTCGCTTTTTCGTTGGCGTTTTTCAGATCGAAAATCAACTGCTTTAAATCTTCGATCGAGTAGATATCGTGATGCGGCGGCGGCGAGATCAAACCGACTCCGGGAGTTGAATGCCTGGTTTTGGCGATCCATGGGTAAACTTTCGAGCCCGGAAGCTGTCCGCCTTCGCCGGGTTTTGCGCCCTGCGCCATTTTTATTTGCAGCTCTTCGGCATTGACCAGGTAATGACTCGTCACGCCGAATCGCCCCGAAGCGACTTGTTTGATCGCGCTTTTTCGCGAATCGCCGCTCTCGTCCGCGATAAAGCGCGCCGCATCTTCGCCGCCTTCGCCCGTGTTGCTTTTGCCGCCGACGCGGTTCATCGCGATCGCGAGAGATTCGTGCGCTTCTTTGCTGATCGAGCCGTAAGACATCGCGCCGGTTTTAAAGCGTTTAAGAATCTGCTCGATCGGTTCGACTTCTTCGATCGGAATGCTCTTTGAATGTTTCTTAAATTTCAGAAGCCCGCGCAAAGTCGCCAGATTTTGCTCCTGCTCATTGACCAGGCGGCTGAATTCCTTAAACTCATCGAAATTGCCCGTGCGGCACGCGCGCTGCAATGTGTGGATGGTTTTCGGGTTGAACATATGATATTCGCCCATCTGCCGCCACTGGTAATTGCCGCCGATTTCGAGCGAATCGTTTTCCGTATCGCTCGCAAACGCCTGATCGTGTCGAATCAAGGCTTCCTGCGCGATTTCATTTAAGCCGATGCCGCCGAGACGCGAAACCGTACCTGTAAAATATGTATCGATAACGGCTTGGCTGATGCCGAGAACTTCGAAAATCTGCGCGCCGAGATAGCTGCGAATCGTCGAAATTCCCATTTTCGATAAAACCTTAACGACGCCTTTGTTGACGGCTTTAACGTATTTTTTGATGGCTCTCGTTTCTTCGAGTTCGAGCGAGCCCTGGCGAATTCTGTCCTGAAGCGTTTCAAAAACCAGGTACGGGTTGATCGCCGTCACGCCGTAGCCCAAAAGCAAAGCGAAATGATGAACTTCGCGCGGCTCGCCGCTTTCGAGCACAAAGCCGACCTGCGTTCTTGTGCCTTCGCGAATCAGATAATTATTTACGGCTGAAACCGCCAGAAGCGCCGGGATCGGAACGCGGTATTCGTCCATTTCACGATCCGACAAAATAAAGATATCGTAGCCGTCTTTGACCGCCGCGCTCGCCTGGTGACACAGTTTTTCGAGCGCCCATTCCAAGCCCTGCGTGCCGTGCTGGCGGTCGAAAAGCATCGGCAAAGTTATCGATTTAAAGCCGGTTTTTCCCCAGGCGCTTTCCGAATCGCCGAGCAGACGCAGTTTTTCCAATTCTTCATTCGTCAGCACAAACGAGTTAAGCTTGATCTGGTGCGCCGCCTGCGCCGTCGGCTCGAAAAGATTTTCGTCGCGCCCGATCGCCGTGTCGATCGATGTGACGAGTTCTTCGCGAATCGCGTCGATCGGCGGGTTTGTCACCTGTGCGAAAAGTTGTTTGAAATAGTTGTAAAGCAGCTGCGGCTTGTTTGAAAGCACGGCAAGCGGCGTGTCGTTGCCCATCGAGCCGTTCGCTTCGGCTCCGCCCGTCGCCATCGGCGTGATTAGCATCCGCAGCTCTTCCTCTGTGTAGCCGAAAGCTCTCTGCCGCTGAACGACCGTTTCGTGATTGACTTCGTGGACAAACGGCGGAACCGGCAGATCGTCGATGTGCAGCAAGTTCTGTTTGAGCCAGACTTGATACGGCAGCTGGTTGACGATTTTATTTTTAATTTCTTCGTCCGGTATAATTCGACCTTCGCGCGTGTCGATCAAAAACATTTTTCCCGGCTGAAGGCGACCTTTGCGCAAAACGTTTTCCGGTTCGATTTCCAGAACGCCGACTTCCGAAGCCATAATCACGCGGTCGTCTTTCGTCACGTAATAACGCGAAGGGCGCAGACCGTTGCGGTCGAGAACCGCGCCGATTATTTCGCCGTCGGTAAATGTGATCGCCGCCGGACCGTCCCACGGTTCGAGCAGGCACGCGTGGTATTCATAAAAAGCGCGTTTTTCCGGGCTCATCGCGTTTTCTTCGGAAAGCGGTTCGGGAATCATCATCATTACCGAATGCGGCAGGCTTCTCCCGGCAAGCGATAAAGTTTCGAGCGAATTGTCGAACGCGCCCGAATCGCTCGCGTCGGCGTCGATAATATGCAGAACTTTCGGTGAATCTTCGCCGAAAAGCGTCGATTTCAGATTCTTTTCGCGGGCGTTCATCCAATTGACGTTGCCACGCAAAGTGTTGATCTCGCCGTTATGCGCGATGTATCTGAGCGGTTGCGCGCGCGACCAGCTCGGGAAAGTATTCGTGCTGAAGCGCGAGTGGACGACGGCTAAAGCCGATTCAAAATCTTCATCGTGCAGCTCTGGGTAAAACGTGCAAAGCTGCTCGGTCGTCAGCATTCCTTTGTAAACAATGGTTTTTGTCGAAAGGCTGGAAAAATAAAATTGCTCGGCGAGACTTTTATCGCGGCGCGTCAGCTGCTCTTTCGCCCAGCGGCGAATGACGAAAAGTTTTCGCTCGAAAGCGGCGTCGTCGGCGATGTTTTCGCCTTTACCGATAAAAACTTGCTTGATAACCGGCTGCGAATCTTTGGCGGTCGCGCCCAGGGTTTCGTTAAAAGTCGGAACGTCGCGCCAGCCGAGAAACGTCTGTCCTTCTTCGCCGATAGTTCTTTCGAGAAGCTGCTCGCAAAACTGCCGCTTCTCGTCGTCGGTCGGCAGAAAGACCATCCCGACGGCGTAGGATTTTGCCTCCGGCAGGACTATGTGCAGTTTTTCACATTCTTTTTTAAAAAATTTGTGCGGAATTTGCGTTAAAATCCCGGACCCGTCGCCGGTCGCTTCCTCGGCTCCGCTCGCGCCGCGATGATCCATCCTGACCAAAATTTTGAGCGCATCTTCAACCGTCTTGTGTGACTTTCTTCCCAAAATGTCCGCGATAAAACCGATTCCGCACGCATCGTGTTCGCATTGCGGAAGATATAAACCTTTTCCAGCCGATCTGCTCAAATCATTTTCCATCTTTTATTCTGTTTTCTTAACCTTTTAAAGTTTTAGTTTGTTTATTAACCTTTGAGTCGCCGGTTAATTAAAACGCTAATCCGTTACCGCGCCGCGGCTGCTCGATGAAACGAGCTTGGCGTATTTTGCGATTACGCCGCTCGTAAATCGCGGCGCGGGCGGCTGCCAGTTTTTGCGGCGTTCCGCCAATTCTTCTTCGGAAAGCTGAACCTGTAAAAGTTTCTCATCGGCGTCGATCGTAATCAAATCGCCGTCTTTCAAAAGAGCGATGTTTCCGCCGACCGCCGCTTCCGGCGCGACGTGACCGACGACCATCCCGTAAGTTCCGCCGGAAAAACGCCCGTCTGTAATCAATCCGACCGAATCGCCTAAGCCCAAACCGATGATCGCCGAAGTCGGCGCGAGCATTTCGCGCATTCCCGGTCCGCCTTTCGGTCCTTCATAGCGAATAACGACGATGTCGCCGCTTTCGATTTTGCGCTTGATAATCGCCTGCATCGCTTCTTCCTCCGAATCGAAAACCTTCGCCGAGCCCGTAATCTTGCGGCTTTTAATGCCGGTAATTTTCGCCACCGCGCATTCTTCGGCTAAATTTCCGCGCAAAATCGCTAAATGTCCTTCCGCGTAAAGCGGCGTATCCCAAGAGCGCACGATGTCTTGATTTTCAGGAATTTCAGCCGAAACGCTTTCCAAATTCTCCGCGACGGTTTTGCCGGTAATCGTTAAACAATCGCCGTGCAGAATGCCCTTTTCGAGCAGGATTTTCATGACCAGCGGTATTCCGCCGACTTTGTGCAGATCCGTTGCGACGTACTTGCCCGAAGGTTTTAAATCGCACAGAACCGGAACTTTCCGGCGAATCTCTTCAAAATCGTCAATCTTCAATTCAACTTTCGCCGAATGCGCGATGGCGAGCAGATGCAGAACCGCATTCGTCGAGCCGCCCGTCGCCATCACAACGGCGATCGCGTTTTCAAATGCTTTGCGCGTTAAGATTTGGCTCGGCAATAAATTATTTTCGATGGCGGCGGCTAAAACTTTCGCCGATTCGACGGCGCTTTCGGTTTTTTCGTAATCCTCCGCCGCCATTGTCGATGAGTGCGGCAAGCTTAAGCCCATAGCTTCGATTGCCGAAGACATCGTGTTCGCCGTGTACATTCCGCCGCAGGAGCCCGCGCCCGGACACGCTTTTCGCTCGACTTCGCCGAGTTCGGTTTCGTCGATTTTACCGGCGATGAATTCGCCGACCGCTTCAAACGCGCTGACGATGGTTAAATCTTTGCCGTCGTGATGCCCGGCTTTAATGGTTCCGCCGTAAACGAAAATCGAAGGAATATCGAGCCGCGCAATGGCGATCATCGCGCCCGGCATATTTTTGTCGCAGCCGCCGATGGCGATAAGCCCGTCCATCATCTGCGCCTGGCAGACGGTTTCGATCGAATCGGCGATCACTTCGCGCGAAATAAGCGAGTATTTCATCCCGGCGGTTCCCATCGAAATGCCGTCGCTGACGGTAATCGTGCCGAAAACCTGCGGCATTAAATTTTCGGTTTTCGCCGTTTCGATAACGGCGTCCGCCAATTTTCCCAGACTTAAATTGCACGGCGTAATCGTGCTGTAACCGTTGGCGACGCCGATGATCGGTTTTTCAAAATCCTTGTCGCCGAACCCGACCGCCCGCAGCATCGCGCGGTTCGGGGCGCGCTCGACGCCGCCGGTTATAGATTTGCTTTTATGGTTATGTGACATTTTTTCTTTAAGCTAATTGAAATAAATCGTTAAGCCCGATATTGCCGCCGCAGAGAATCAAAACGACGTGGCTTTCAGCCGTAAAATTCGCGCTCAACCTTTTCGCCGCAGCTAATGTGCAGGACGTCGCCGGTTCGGTCAAAACTTTCGCGTGGTCGAGAATATAAAATAATTCCTCGACGGCTTCTTCGTCGCTGACGACCGTTACGCCCGACAGATATTTGCGGGCTAATTCAAAAGTTATCGGAGCGACCGCCGGCGCGCCGAGCGTTCTGGCGATCGAAGTAATTTTTTCGAGCTCGACGATGTGACCGGCTTCGAGAGCCTTCGCCATGCTTTCGGCGCCTTTTGTTTCGACGCCCCAGATTTTCACGCCGGGCTTTATCGCCTTGATCGCCGCAGCCACTCCGCCAGCCAGACCGCCGCCGCCGATGCTGACGATAACGTCGGTCACCTGCGGAACGTCTTCTAAAATTTCAAGTCCGATTGTGCCCTGACCGGCGATAACGATTTCATCGTCAAACGGGTGAATGTTGATGCGCCCTTCGCTTTCGTATTCTTTGGCGCGGCGGAAAGCTTCAGC
Source organism: Acidobacteriota bacterium (assembly GCA_025463125.1). Taxonomy (GTDB): domain Bacteria; phylum Acidobacteriota; class Blastocatellia; order Pyrinomonadales; family Pyrinomonadaceae; genus SXVE01. Next base: position 31,006 of record JAOAPX010000107.1, read on the forward strand.
CATTGTCGGAAATAATTCGACTTCCGCGCCGTAGCCTTTCGTTTCGTTTATGTAATTTTCCGGCGTAAAATCCGGCATCAAAATCAAGGCTTGAAAACCGAGCGTCTGCGCCGCGAAGGCTACCGCTTTAGCATGATTTCCGCCGCTGACGGCAACGACGCCGCGCGTTTTTTCTTCTTCGCTCAAGGTCAGCATCTTGTTAAACGCGCCGCGCACTTTAAATGCGCCGGTGTTTTGAAGAAGCTCGAGCTTTAAATAAAAATTCGACTCAAAACGCCGGCTCAAAGCCTCGTCCTCAATGGTCGGCGTGCGTTTAATAAAGGGAGCAATTCTGGCGGCGGCTTTTTGAATCTGACTAATCTGAATAATTTCTTCAGAAATAATTCCGGTTTCGATCGTCCGGTTAAAAAATGCCGTTTCGGGTGTTGTCAGATTGAATGCTGAATTTGTTTGTTGCGTTGCCAGTGTCATTGTTTTAATTTGCTCTCTTTTTTTGCGCGTCTCAAAATTTGATCACGCCGTTACGAACCGCTTCACCGGATGAAGCCATTCAAGGAAACGCTCATCGCGCCCCGATACCGCATCGAAAAATGTGTTTTGGATTTTTTCCGTGACTTCGCCGCGCTTGCCCGCGCCGATGACGCGGTCGTCTACTTCGCGGATCGGCGTAATTTCAGCGGCTGTTCCCGTAAAAAACGCTTCGTCGGCGTTTAACAAATCGTCAAGTTCTAAAGGTTTGGTTTCAACTGCGTAACCGAGCGTGCGGGCGATTTCGATTGCCGCGTCGCGCGTGATTCCCATCAAAATCGAATCGGTCGCAGAATTCGTGGTAATTACCCCGTCTTTAATGACGAAAAGGTTTTCGCCCGAGCCTTCGGCTAGCCGCCCGTTTACGTCGAGCAAAATCGCTTCGTCAAAACCGCGTTCGAGCGCGTCGCTGACGGCGAGCAGCGAATTTAAATATTGCCCGCAGGCTTTCGCCGTCGTCGGCAGCATCGAAGAATGAAACTTGCGCCACGGCGAAACCGTGATGCGGACGCCTTTTTCCAAGCCCTCGGCGCCGAGATACGCCGACCAGCTCCAAGCCATAATCGAAACTTCGGTCGGGCACGAGCCCGGAAAAACGCCGAGCGATTTGCTGCCGAGAAACGCGATCGGGCGAATGTAGCAGCTTTTGAATTCGTTGGCGCTGATGAGCTCGCAAACGGCGTCGGTCAATTCTTCGAGCGTGTACGGGATTACAAAATTATAAACGGCGGCTGACTCGAAAAAGCGTTCGAGATGTTCTTTCAGGCGAAAAACTGCCGGTCCCGTCGCGGTTTCATAACAGCGAATTCCTTCGAAAACGCCGCTGCCGTAATGCAGCCCGTGAGCCGAGACGTGAACGGTCGCGTCCGCCCAGGGAATAATCTCGCCGTTTTTCCAAATCCATTTAATATTTTCAAATGACATAGTTTTTAATCGTTTTTTGATAAAGCTAAAGCCGGAATGCCGCCGAATTCCTGCATTTCCCGTCTTTTTCGATAATTTTCCCGAAGCGGTTTATTTATTAAACCGCCCAGAGAAATTGCTCGGTGTTCGTGTGTAAGCTTTTGTCCTGACCGGAGCGCCAGTCCGGGCGATGTTTCGAGCAGATGTCGATGGCGATCGTGTCTTCCAGAACTTCCGAAGAATGCTCGATGTCGGGCGGAATGCAAAGCATTTGATTTTCTGTGAGCGTTACGTCGCCGTCGGGCAGGTGAAAAAGCCAGCTGCCTTTCAAAACGAAAATAACTTCCTCGGTATCGTGCGAATGGGGCTGCGTCGTTTCGCCTTTTTTCACCTCGACTTTCGCCACCGACAAAGATTCTCCGTAAACGGCTTTTCGCAAATAAGACGTGTTTACTTCATCGTTTTCCAGTTTGTTCAAATCGTAGAAATTCATAATACTTCTCGCTTAATTCTTTCGTTTCTATCTTCGGTATATTTTCCGTTAAAAGCTTTTTCGCTTAGTTTTTCGCCGTGTTGACCAGGCGATTCTGCGACAGCCAGGGCATCATGGCGCGCAGGCGAGCGCCGACTTCTTCGATCTGGTGTTTTTCGCCTTCGGATTCCAGACGCTTGAAGTTTTCCTTGCCGTTATCGCATTCGCTCATCCATTCGTCGGCAAATTCGCCGCTCTGGATTTCGCTTAAAATCTTTTTCATCTCGGCTTTCGTCGCCGCGTTGACGACGCGGCTGCCGCGCGTTAAATCGCCGTATTCAGCCGTATTGGAAACCGAATAGCGCATATTTTTGATGCCGCCTTCGTACAATAAATCGACGATCAGTTTCATCTCGTGGAGACATTCGAAATAAGCCATTTCCGGCGAATAACCGGCTTCGGTCAAAGTCTCGAAACCAGCCTGAATCAGCGCCGTCACACCGCCGCACAACACGGCTTGCTCGCCGAACAAATCCGTTTCGGTTTCTTCCTTGAAATTGGTTTCGATAATGCCCGCGCGTCCGCCGCCGACAGCCGAAGCGTATGACATTCCGACCGCTTTCGCGTCGCCTGAAACGTCTTGATGAACCGCCAAAAGACATGGAACGCCCGCGCCTTTCACGTATTCGCTTCTGACCAGATGACCCGGACCTTTCGGCGCGACCATAAAGACGTTAACGTTTTCGGGAACGACAATTTTCTTAAAGTGAATCGAAAAACCGTGCGCGAAAGCGAGATATTTTCCGGCTTCGAGCGCCGGTTCGATCTCGTTTCGATAAACGCTCGGCGCAAGTTCGTCGGGCACCAGGATCATAATCACGTCAGCGGCTTTTGCGGCGTCGGTCGTAAACATCACTTCGAGCCCCGCGTCCTGCGCTTTTTGCCAGGATTTGCTGCCTTCGGGCAAGCCGACGATCACGTCGCAGCCCGAATCTTTTAAATTGTTAGCGTGGGCGTGACCTTGCGAGCCGTAGCCGATAACAGCAACTCGTTTGTTTTTAATCAGTTGCTCATTTGCGTCTTTATCGTAAAAAACTTTCATTCAATCAATTTTCCTCTTTTATGCGTTAAAAAAAACGTCGTTCTCAATCTCGGTTTCGGTTAAAATGCGCGCCTCTGTGACTCTCACCTGACGATTGATTTGCTTGACCAGATTCCCGATTTTGTTCTCGTCGCCGGCGAGCGAAACTTTAGCCTGCGAAATATCGGGTTTTTCGGTTATATTTATCATCAGCTTTTCGATATTGAATCCTCTGCCGCTGATTAAATTGACGACCCGCGCCAGCTCGCCGAAGCGATTAACCATTTCCACTTGAATATAATGCGTCATTGTAAAATCATCTCCTTTAATCCAGCGCCAGCCGGAACCATCGGGTAAACGTTGTCTTCCTGCGAAACGACAATATCGAACACGACGACTCCTTCGGTCGAAAATCCTTTTTCCAAAACTTCCGTCAATTGCGACGGGTGGTTGCAGCGAAGCCCGATTGCGCCGAAAGACTCGGCGAGCTTGACGAAATCCGGCTGAAACTGCATATCTACTTCCGAGTAATTTTTGTCGTAGAAAACTTCCTGCCACTGGCGAACCATGCCGAGAAAACCGTTGTTCATCACGATGATTTTCAAATTGGCTTGATATTGAACCGCCGTTGCAAGCTCCTGCATCGTCATCTGAAAACCGCCGTCGCCGACAAAAGCGATGACCTGCCTGTTCGGGTAAGCGATTTTCGCGCCGAGCGCTGCCGGAAAACCGTAGCCCATCGTGCCAAGCCCGCCCGAAGTCAGAAACGAGCGCGGATGCTTAAACTGGTAATACTGCGCGAGCCACATCTGGTGCTGCCCGACGTCGGTCGAAACGATCGCTTCGCCGTCGGTTATGCGGCTGATTTCTTGACACAAAAATTGCGGCTTGATAATTTCAGGGTGCGATTCGTATGCGAGCGGCGCGTAGTTTTTCCACGCTTCGATCGTTTCCCACCAGGCGTCGAGCCGCTCTTTTGCCGGCGTTTCTTTTTGCGCCAGCGAATCAATCATCTGCTGCATCACGTCTTTGGCGTTTCCGACCAGAGAGACATGAGTTTTGACCAGTTTATCGATCGAAGATTCGTCGATATCGACGTGGATTATCTCGGCGTTCGGCGCGAATTTTTTCAAATTTCCGGTCACACGGTCGTCGAACCGGACGCCGATGGCGACGATCAGATCGGCTTCGGAAATCGCCATATTCGCCGCGTAGCTGCCGTGCATCCCGAGCATTCCGAGCGAATTCGGATGCGCCGAAGGAAAACAGCTAAGCCCCATTAACGTAATAACAACGGGCGCCGAAAGCTTTTCGACCAGCTCTTTCAACTCGGCGCTGCCGCCCGAATGAATGATGCCGCCGCCGACGTAAAAAATCGGAGTTTTCGCCGTCAGCATTTTTTCGACGGCTTTTTCGATATCGGCTTCAGGCGCAAATGAATTCGGCTCGTAACCCGGAATTTCGAATGTTTCAGGCATCGCGCCCGAGCCTTTCTGCGCGGTTAAATCTTTCGGAATGTCAATCAAAACCGGTCCCGGTCTGCCCGAAGCGGCAATGTAAAAAGCCTCGCGCATGATTTCGGGAATTTCCTCGGCGCTTCTGACCAGGTAATTATATTTCGTGCAGGCGCGCGTGATGCCGACAATGTCGATTTCCTGAAAACCGTCGGTCCCGATCAGGTGCGTCGGAACCTGCCCGCTGATGACAACGAGCGGCGTCGAATCCATATAAGCGTTGGCGATTCCCGTCACGGCGTTGGTCGCGCCGGGACCGGAAGTGACAAGCGCGACGCCGACCTTTCCGGTCGTTTTCGCGTATCCTTCCGCCATATGAACCGCGCCCTGTTCGTGCCGCGCGAGTATATGCGTGATGGAATCCTTAAAATTAACCAGTTCGTCATAAATATGCAGAACCGCTCCGCCCGGATAACCGAAAATCGTGTCGACGCCCTGATCCACAAGCGCTTCGCAGAATAATCTGGCTCCGGTTTTTTGTTGTTCGATTTCTTTTGCTACTAACATATTTCTATAGCCCAAAAACAAAAAGCCACTACCCGTTTTTTCGGATAATGACATTCTTTGTAAACAATACTTAAGCCTGTCATTACCCTTTAAGTAATAATGACGTTAATTACAATGCTCAAAATAATAACCGACGATAAATACCGGATATTCGATGTGATTCTAAGATTTATGTAATGACAGCTTTTCATAATCAAAAGTTTTGTTGTTTTGAAGAATATGACAAATCTTTATGCTTGTCAAGACAAATCTATAAAATATTTTAACTGTGTCCCGGCACTTAGGAAGTTTTTTCAAAGGCTTCTTTTTACGCTTTGTGTTTGTTTCAAAGCAAAAGCTGCGGCAGAAAAGAAACGACGTTGGAGGTTAAGACGAGACGGTTCGGCTAAATTTTAATTTAATGCGGTTACCGCAATTTTTTTTCGTTCCGGTGAGTTTTTAGCGGTTGTGATTTTTTTTTAAGGCTTTTTGTTCGGATTGAACACCGATATGTCCGGTTTTCAATTTTTCCGAAATTTGAACGGCTTGCGCTTTAAGTTTGATTATTCTGATAAGAATCGTATTCGTCTTTTACGGCGTGGTAGCATTCACACGCGAGTTCTTCGAGCGCAGGGGCATTCAGAATGCTCACTTTGCCGCGCTTGTATTCGATGTGACCGCTGTTTTGCAGCGCAATAGCCGACTGCGTCACGCTCGGGCGATTGGTCCCGAGCATGGTCGAAAGAAATTCCTGCGTCAAGGGCAGGTGATTGGATTCGATTCGGTCGCGGCACAGCAGAAGCCAGCGAATCAGCCTTTGATCGAGCAGATGCAGGCGATTGCAAACAGCCGTCTGACTGATTAAAACCAGAAGCGCGTGGATATAACGCCTCAGAAGTTTTTGCAGCGCCGGAGATTCTTCATACAAGCTGCGGATAATTTCGGTCCTTACCCTGTAGCCCGCGCCCGCAATCTGAACCATGCTTTCATTTGCCGCTTTATCTACGCCGAGCAGGACATCGATTCCCGCCATCCCTTCTTTTCCGACCGAAGCGATTTCGATGCTTCGCCCTTCTTCCGAGCACGAAGTTATTGAGATGATTCCGCTCGTCGGAAAATAAACATATTTAACCGTCTCGTTCGTATAAAAAATAAATTCTCCGCGCTCAAGAATAACCGGCTCCAAGTGAGGCAGTAACCTTTCGCATTCATTCTTTGGCAAAGAATTCAGAATATAATTTTCGCTGATTCGTGTAGTTGAATTACTCATTAATTACTTCTCAATTTTAGCTCTTAAAAAACAAAAAGTTGTCAACGATCCGAAAATCGAGCTAAAGCAGCGGGACAAAAAGTAAAAAGACCGCTCTAAACTCTTTTCATCATGCCGTTTATCGTTTCGCGTGAGACAAAAAAACCGCCCGATCATTAAATATGTTTAGGCGGCGGGCGGCGTCAGGCGAGACAGTAAATTGAATAACTGTTCGCCGTCGCCGAGATAAGAAATATAGTCGTTTTCGCCGGCTGAAATATCCTTCCCTTCGAGGTCTTCGCCGTATTCCTGCGCTATCACGACGATCGGCGCTTTTAATCCTCCGCTTTGCCGAATATTTCTGCCGATTTCCAAAATTTCTTCAGGCGGTTTGTCGTTAAGATTTATCAAAACGACATCGGCTTTTAATGTTCCGTCGGCGACCCTGTTAAGCGCGTCTTCTTCGTCGATCGCTATCGTTACATTGTAATTGTAATCTTTCAGGTTTTGTCTTAATGCAGGTCTCGTATCATCATTTTCTTCAATCAAAAATACGGTCGGTTTAGTCATCTAATCCCCCTTAACTAATAATAAAAAATCATAAAATAAGGTTCGTCCCTTACGTTAGCACATTATTATAGAAAATTATGATTAATAAATCATTAATTTTATATGTTATATTTGTTATTTGTTATTTTCTAAGTCCCACTATGAATATAGCCAAACCATACACAATAAAATTTGAAGACCGCGGCGAGTATTTATATGCGTTCGTCGGCGGAGAAACATTAACGCCTGAAATTGCCGAACAATACTGGGAAGAAATCGCCAGAGAAAGAGTAAATCTAAAAAAAATAAAGATATTGATCGAGAAGGATTTCGTCCAAAGCGTTTCGCTGGCTGAAATGTATGAAATGGGCGTTAATCTAAGCAGCAATTTCAAGGGCAAAAGAATAGCCTTTTTAGACCGGCGCGGCAACGATGAAGTAAATGAGTTCGGGCAAATGGTCGCGCAGAATCAAGGCGTAAAAATGAAAGTATTTAAAAGCATCGAAGATGCGGAAAAATGGCTGATCGTTTAAACCTTTCGGGTTTCGCTTTTTCATTGCCGGCTCCGGTTCGCCGGCAATGATTCCCGCTTAAAATATAACAAATCTCCTTTTCGCAAAAGTTAAAGATTTTTACGTCGAACAGTCATTCAAAGATCGAAAAATGTATTGACCCGCGGCTCGAAAAAATTGTATCTTTAATTCCCCTGAAATTATCGGTCTTAAAATATATTATTCGCTTTTCTAAACTGTAAAGAACAATTCTTAAGGAGATTACCGATAAATGACCAAACTTCGATTTTTAGCGGCAGTTGCGGCAGTATTTGCAATTGTATTCACCTTCTCGACACTGAATTTCACAACCAGTGCCCAGCGATCAAAAGAAGACCGAAACATCAACTCCCAGGAACCGCCAATCGTTAAAGGGGGAAGATTTTGCGGCGCAGACCACGACCCGGCAAGAATCGAGGCGGCTGAAAACGACTTTGCCGATCGTTTGAAATATAAAGTTTATTCGGATGCGGAAAGAGCGGCGGGCGCTTCAGTAATTCCCGTTTATTATCACGTCATCAGAAAAGGAACCGGCATTGCCAACGGCGATGTGCCGCAAACGCAGATCGACGCGCAGATTAAGGTTTTAAATGACGCGTTTGCCGGAACAGGCAAATCTTTCACGCTTGTCGGCGTAACGCGCACGACAAATTCAAAATGGTACAGCCTGCGTCAAGGCAGCGCCAATGAAAAAAACATGAAAAACACTCTGCGCCAGGGTTCGGCTGATGATTTGAACATCTATTCGGCAAATCTGCAGGGCGGATTGCTTGGATGGGCGACATTTCCTTCTTCGTACGCGGGAACGCCGAAAATGGACGGCGTAGTTTTACTTTACTCGTCGGTTCCGGGCGGAACGGCTGCGCCTTACAACGAAGGCGATACGGGAACGCACGAAGTCGGTCACTGGGTCGGTTTATATCATACGTTTCAAGGCGGATGTACGGGCAGCGGCGATTACGTCGGGGACACGCCGGCTGAAGCTTCAGCGGCATTCGGCTGTCCGGGCGGACGCGACAGCTGCGCCGGAGGCGGAGTCGATCCGATTGAAAACTTTATGGATTACACGGACGATTACTGTATGTTCACATTCTCTGCCGGGCAGAGCACAAGATTAAACGAGCAGTATGATCTTTACCGGGCAGGCAAATAATTCATTCTAATAGTTTTAGAAAATTAAACGGAAAGTTCTTTTTCAGAGCTTTCCGTTTTTTTGCGCGGGCAAAAAGGTTTATTCTATTGCGCGATGCACGAATACGTTTCTTTTAATCGTAAAATTCAAAGCGCCGCCGGGGCTTCGATTTCCGCCGCCTCCTCCGCCGCGCTTTACGGCAAAGGAATTTTCACGACTGTTGCCGTTTTCAACGCAAAACCTTTTTTATGGGATAAACATTGGCTGAGATTGCGCGGCAACGCCGAAAAAATCAAGATAGATTTATCCGAATACGACAAGGAAACAATTTCCGCCGCGCTCGCAGAAATTATCGGCGTCAACAATCTCGAAGACGCGCGCGTTCGTTTGACCTTTTTCGACGAAGCTCCGGGCGGCATATGGTCGTTTACAGCGCAAACAAAAACGAGCTTGCTGATTACGACGGCTGAAAGGCGCGAAGTTTCCCCGACTTTTCGTTTAACCGTTTCGCCTTTTCAGGTAAATTCCGCTTCGCCGCTGGCGGGCGTAAAATCCTGTAATTATATGGAAAAAATTATCGCGCTCGAAGAAGCGAAAAAACGCGGGTTTGACGAAGCCGTGCAAATGAACGAGCGCGGCGAAATAGTTTCGGCTTGTATGGCGAATATTTTTTGGACGATAAACGGCGAGCTTTTCACGCCTTCGCTGAAAACCGGCTGTTTGCCGGGCACGACGCGCGAATTCCTGTTGGAAAAAATAAAATGTCGCGAAATTGAAGCGAATTCGGAAACGCTGAAAAAAGCCGATGCGGTTTTTCTAACTTCGGCGGGAATCGGCATCATTCAAATCAGCGAATACGAAAATCGAAAATACGAAACGAAATTCGAACAGATTACGCGCCTAATTCAGTCAATTTAAACGCGAAAAACCACAATTAACCGAAAACAAGTTTGTTATTTTCGAAAAATTTGCGGTTTTCGCGGTTTTCGTGTTTTCGGCTTACCCGGCGGTTTCAAACAGCGCGAGAATTTGTTTGCCTTCGGATGAACGCGGGTCGATGGTTCGGATATGTTTCGCACCCTGCATTTCCCAAATTGCCGTAACGCTTCCTTCTTTTTCTACCGCGTGATATGAAACGTCCTCGGTGTTTGCTGCTGCTGTTTCTTCTATTGCCGCTTCGGTCGGTTCGTTTGTTGCCGCTTCGGTCGGTTCGTTCGACTCAGCCGCTTTTACTGCTTCTTCTGACATTTATTCTGTAAAATCTCCTTGAAATTTATTTTCGACACTTAAATAATATTGTTAATATAACTCGAATTTTGACACATCAGGTTAGATTTTGTCGAGTTTCAGAAGTTATTTACTTCTTTTTAGTTCTAATTCGTAAAACCAGAAATCATTATTCGGCTGATCGATCTTGATTTCATCGGGCTTGCCGTTTTTATCGATCGTAAATGTAACGAACCCGGCGGGAAAATTATAAGCGACCGACGGGCGCCATTTGATGCGAAAAGTGTCGTAATGCCAGTGTTCGAGATCGGCGACGAAATTCGGCGACGGAATCATTCGCAAAACGAGTTTCCCGTTTTCCTCCGCGACCGCCGCATCGCCGTAAAGCGCGCCCGAATAAGTTCCTGCGTAATCTTTTAAGGCAAGACTCGGTTTCGTGTTTTTCACCTGCGCGGCTTCGAGTTTCTTTTGCTCTTCGGCGTCGGCGGCTTTTCCGGCTTTAGCGCGCGTTAGATATTCCGCGCTCCAATCGCGTTTCGGGGCGTTAACAAAAACGTCGAAAATCTTGTTTTGAATAATCACGTTAACCGGCGTTTCCGAATTCGTCAGCACGACGAGCCCGAGATTTTCTTCGGGCATCATCGCCGTTTCCGAAATCATCCCGTCGAGCCCGCCGCCGTGCGAAACGACTTTGCGACCGTGATAATCCCACAAAAACCAGCCGAGTCCGTAACCGTTAAAATGCCTGGACGGGATGAATTTCGCGCCAGCCTGCGAAATCGGGATCGCGGTATTTTGCTGCTGCATTTCCCACGCTTGTTTTTCCGAGAAAATTTGTTTTCCTTCGAATTTGCCGCGCCCTAATTGAAGACGGAGCCATTTCGCGACATCGGCGACGCTCGAATTGAGCCCGGCGGCAGCCGTCGCGCCGTCAACGTTTCCGGTATGCAAAACGCGCAGCGTTCCGCCCGATTCGTTGTGCGGCATCGAGTAATTGTCTTTCAAATTTTTAACCGTCGTAGTCGTGCGCGACATTCCCAGAGGCGTTAAAATTCTTTCGCCGACAAACTGCGACCATGTTTTACCGGAAACGCGTTCGACGATTTTTCCAGCCGCGATGAACATTAAGTTTTGATAACCGTAAGCCGAGCGAAAGCCGGTTTTCGGTTTCAGATAACGCAGGCGTTTTAAGATTTCGTCATCTTTGAGCGTCGTTTCGTACCAGAGCAGATCGCCGCTGAACGTATCGAAACCGCTGCGGTGCGAAACCAGGTCGCGAACGGTCATTTCCCTTGTAACATACGCGTCCGCGAGTTCGAATTCGGGCAGATGCTTGATGACTTTATCGTCCCAGTTCAATTTTCCTTCGTCGGCTAAAATCGCCAGCGCGGCTGTCGTGAAAGCCTTTGAGTTCGAAGCGATTGCGAACAAGGTGTTTTCATCGACGCGGTCGGTTTTGCCGAGCTCGCGCACGCCGTAGCCCTTGGCGAAAACAATTTTGTCGTCCTTGACGATTGCGATCGCCATTCCGGGAATGTTCCAGTCGCCTCGCGCTTTTTCGGCGTAAGCGTCAATTTCTTTGAGTTTTTCGCCGAGCGTCTGCGAAAAGACGAAAACGGGAAAAACGAGTAATAATAAAAGCAGATGTGCGCGAAAAAGTTTTAAGTTCATAAATCGATTTTTTTAACGGAAAATAAACCGGGCTGGATTTAACAATTATTATAACGCAGTTTTGCGCAATCCAAAGAGTAAATAAGCCGATGAATAAAGCGGAATTAAGAAAAATTTACCTGTCGAAACAAAAAAATCTTTCGCCCGAAGAAAGAATCGACAAAAGCCGCGCGATCGCGGATCGTTTTTTTAGTTTTTTCGATTTAAGCCCGTTTAAAAATCTGCACGTTTTCATCGCGATCGAAAGATTCAACGAAATCGAAACTTCGTTTATTTTTCAAAAAATCTGGCGCGAGCACCCGCAAATCGAAACGCTCGCGCCGCGCGTCAATTTTCAAACCGGCGAAATCGAAAATCTGAAATTTTCCGCCGAAACAAAATTCGCCGTCAACAGCTGGCAAATCAGCGAACCGGCGCACGACGAATCGTTTCCGGCAGAAAAGCTCGATCTCGTTTTACTGCCGCTTTTATGCTGCGACCGCGAAGGATTGCGCGTCGGTTACGGCAAAGGCTTCTACGATAAATTATTAAGCCGCTGTCGCCCGGACTGCGTGAAAATCGGCTTGAGCTATTTTGCGCCGATCGAAAACATAAGTGACGCAAACGAATACGACGTTAAGCTCGACTACTGCGTAACGCCCGAAAACACATATGAATTCAGCGGATGAAAATTAAATTATTTTTTCGAATCCGCAAATAATTACCCGCCGAAGTTAACCGGCAGTCAGGAAAAATGCTTTTGTCGTCCGGTTCGCCGATTGCCCGGTTCGACAGTCGAATCAGGCACGCTTGACTGCAAATCTTTTTTTACCTCGCTTTGTGAATGAAAAGCCGCGTGTTTTTTTGTAAATACATCCGGCTTTTTTCCGTCCTGTGCTTTTCAAATCAGCTTTATGCTAAAATTCCCTTTTTACACATTCATTACATACAAAACATACAAAAACTTTAAACTTTTATGACCGGAAACGAAATCAGACGCAAATTTTTAGAATATTTTGAAAGAAACGGGCACAAAATCGTGCATTCCTCGCCGCTTCTTCCCGCCAACGACCCGACGCTTTTATTTACTAACGCCGGA
>JAOAPX010000109.1 GCA_025463125.1 Acidobacteriota bacterium
GAACCGATCTTAAATCAAGCGCGATTCTGAGCATCTCAGCCGTCGCGCGACCGTCGCTTTTCACGCTCGAAGCCGATGCCGTTCCGGTATTGTTCGGCAAGATAAAGTATCCTGCGGCAGTCAACGCTGCGAGAGCGAAGAGAGTCATGAGATATGAAGTTTTCGAGCCTGCGCGGCTGGAAAACTTCTTACGAATAATTTTATTCATTTTGGTAATCCTTCTCTATTTAATAAGTTAAGTTAAGTGTGCGGATAAAGTTTCGTAATCCGAGTTTGTATAAAAGAAATAATTACATAATTTTATAAGTAATTACCAGTTTTTTTTTCGCCCGGGCAGATTTTCGCCGGCTTTGGTTCAATAATATATATATATATCGCCGCAGCCGGCTCTTAATATGCTTTTACGAGAAGTTATATTAATTTAATTTGCTTTGATTATAAGGGGATTGAGAGCAGATGACCGAGATATACGAAGTAAATTTTCGCTTCTTTTTCATCAATCCAAATGTTCATACTATTTAAATTAATGTCGGGAATTTTCGTGATCGGCTGTAAGACGAAGGTTTTTTCGTTGTACCGCCCGATGTTTGTTTGCTTTGTTTTTTCGTCGTAAACGGCAGCCCAGAACTCGCCCGGAACGGCTGTCGGCTGCAATCGCCGCTCGGTTTGCTGAACGAGCGGGCGAAAATCTCCTTTGACCAACTGCGCCGCGCCCGTATTTGCGTCAAGCAGGTAATATTCAGCCGTTTTCGGGCTCGGATTCGGTTTGGCGTTTGCGCGCAGCAGTCCAGCCAGCGCCTCTTCAACCGGCTCAGTTTCCACGCTTTCCACGCTTTCCGCGCCTTCCAGTGCCGCCGCGCCGATTCGCAAAAAATGTCCTTTGCCGCGATAAAGCAGAATCTTATTATGCGAGCCTAAAAAAGCTACCGGATAAAAAGCGTCTGACGGCGCGACAGCGATTTTGTATTCTCTGCCGGTTTGCAAATTTACCCTGACAATCGTTTTCGGTTCAGACCAGTCTGTTTCGGCTTTTGTTGCGATCGCCCATTTTCCGTCGGGCGTGATGACCGGATTGGCGTATAATCCTTCTTTTATCTTAACCGGAGCTGCCGCGCCGTTTGTTTTATACAAACCGCCTTCGTAAACTTCGCCCGCGCGAATTTCAAGGTTTCCGGCGCGAACCTGCCAACTCGGATTTGAATTACTAACGCCCGGATCCGGCGAGCTGTTCGTATTTTTACTCAAAACTGGAACTTCTGCGGGCTGCGAAGCAATCGAGCCGAGCTTTCCGTTTTGCAAACTGCGCCAGGAAAAATGATCGTCAAGCCTTTCACGCTGTTTTTTCATTAACGTCTCGTATAAAGCCTGTTTTTGTTCCTGATTTTCTTCATTAATTTCGGTGCTGTAAAGATTTCTATGAAATTCCGCCAACTCTTTGGCGATCTCTTCCTGTTTAAGTTTGTCTTCAATCAACACGCGCAAATCGGTGTCTTTCTTCCAAACCGCGCGGGCTTCGAGGTGTTTATCCGCCAACAGAATTTCCAAGCCTTTTATCTTGTCGGCAAAGCGATACCGGAGCGCGAGGTTTTCTTTTTTGTGTTCTTCGAAAATCGCGAACAATTCGCCGAGCACGCTTTTTTCAGAAGCCCCGGAGTTTAGAAACACTCTGCGTCCGCCGCCGCGCCCGAACATAACGAATTCGCTCGACTCGCAATGGTCGCATTCCATGTTAAATGGAGGAAGCGAATCTATCTTCTTGGCAATCAGAAAATTATAGAAATGCTCGTATTCCTTATCGGTTAAAGTTTTTTCCCAGTATCGCGCCTCGTCTTCTTCGAATGTGTAAACGACCTTGTTTTTGTAAACGCGAATTATCTGCTGACCGGTTTCGGCGTTGCCGAAAACGGCGTAAACCGCTATTAAATCCGGATTGGATTTGATTTCATCGCGCAGTTTATCTTCATTTTTCTCCATGCCGGAAAAGGCGGTTGCCCAATATCCGGTTCCGGTTACGCTTTCAAATAATTCGCTGAGAGCGCTTCTTTCGACGCTGTTTTTCTCGGGCACAAAAGCCAGTCTTGCGCCGAGAATCAAGGCTTCGTCCGGGTGCTTTGCCAAAACGAGTTTGCGCGCCTCGAAACCGTCTTCGGATTCGAGCCAGCGCTCTGCGGCTAATGCGAGAAGTTTATTGGAATCGTTGAGAAATCCGGCGACTTCGTCAATTCGCAATTCGGCGCGAAGAAGCCGCGCGCAGCCGAGCATGGCGATTCTGGCTTCGACGTCGGTTTGATTGAGAACGCTCGCGTATTCGCTTGCATCTTCGAGCAAACAGGCGCTGATTCCGCGCGGAGCGCCGCTCGCGCTTCGGAGCGCCATTAAATCGCTCGGAACTTTTTCGCGAATCTCTTCGCGGGCAGCTAAAGCGCTTAAAATCGTATTGACATCGGCTTCGCCGGCGCGAATCTGCCTGAGAAACTCCATAAAAATCGCGCGACCTTTCCAATTTTGCATTATCTCTACGAGTACGGCGGAAACCGCTGGATTCGTGCGCTTTAGAATTTTCACGCGCTCAATGGTGCGAGAGACTAATCCGTCGCTCGGTTCTTCCTGTTCGCCGACGGTTTTACCGATGCCGATTTCGATCGGGAGCGGTTTTAACTTGGATTCCGCTTCGCCCGTTTCATCCATCCGGTGTGAGTAATATCCGTATTGATAAAAATTAACCAGCGCCGTGCCTTCAGGGGTTGAGATCATCGTCGCATACGCTTCGAGAGCCGCCATTTGTTCATCGTCCGAGAATCCGCCGCTGGCGATTAAAGCTTTAATAATTCCTTCTCGCTGAGGCGGAACGTTTTCTTTTGATAAAGCGAATTTTAAAGCGGGAATCGCGCGCGAGTCTTTATATCTGAGAAGCGCGGCAACGGCTGCGGCGCGGCTTTCTTCCTCGTTCATCACGATCGCGATCAAACTCGGAACGCTTTCGGGCAGATCAATTTCGCCGAGCGCGGCGATCAGCTTTCCTCTCTCTCCGTTGCGCGAAGGTTTTGCCCAGTTCGGATTGGCAAGCCACGGAAGCAGCGCCTGCAAAACGTCTTTGCGTTTGCCGTCGGGAGAATCCATTAAATTTCGAACCGCCGCAGAACGCACCGCGAAATTTTCGCTCTTGACGAGCTCGAGCATTCTTTCAGTCCATTTTTTCGGCGGCGAAGTGGCGATCAAGGTCGTCAATCCCGTATTTCCGTTGTCCTGTATCGTCAGCAAAGTTTCGTCCGCGAGCAGCGAAACGTACCATTCATCGCGCCCGTCCCAATCGCCGCTCGCCGCCAGAGCGTCCATCGCCAGATCGCGCAGACGCCAGTCGGCTGATTTGTTTTCGACAATGTCCTTCAGCATCCGCCGGTATTTTTCAGTTGCGCCGGAATCTTCCGTTTCTATTGCGTGCGCATACTGAGCCCATTTCGCCAATGTCTGCGAGTAAGGCTGCGACGAATCCAACTCCAACCGGTCGATAATCGAACGGGCGGCATCCCAATCGACTTTTGCGAGAGCGAGCAAAACGTCCTGGTGAGCGTTTTCGACGTAGTTGTTTTTATCTTTTATTTTCTGGGCTTCTCGAACGAGTTCGCCGGAAAAATGATTGCTGTTGTATTTCAGCCATTCTCTTAAGCGGCTGCGCGTGTAAGCGTCGGTTTCATTATTTTCCTGCAAGCTATCGTATATTCTTTTTACAGCATCACCGGTTTTAGCGTCGGAAGGCAAAATCGGCAGATACTCGGCGAGTTTTTCCGGGTCGCTGTCGCAGGCTTCCAGAATTCTTTCAGCCGTTTTAGCCGAAGGTTTCATCTGATACCGAAGGCGGCTGTTGCCTTCGCTCTGCTGCGCCCAGTAATCAAGCAGATCCTCGATGGGCGCATCGTCCGGCGGAACGTTTTCATCGCTGTAGAATTCTTCCGGGCGTTCCTTTGATTTGGTTTCTTCAGGCTCGACCTGAGCCGGAGGCGGCGCCGGCAGGTCTAAAAGTTCTTTTAATAACTTGTTGGAATTAATTGTTTGAGAGTGAACGGACAGTGGAAGAAATACACAAAAGAGGAGTGTATAAAGTGAAAGACGATGCATTTAAAATAGCTCCTTAAAAAACTCGCTGAAGGATTATAAACCTTTGTAGTTTAAAAACAAGAGAAATATTTTCTAATTACAAATAAAAAAGTCCCGTGTAAAAAAACACGGGACTTTTTTATTTGTTTTTCCGAATTTTTAAGCGGAAGCTGTTCCGGAATTATCTTTCTTTTCGCGTTTTAATCCGCCGATTCTCATAAGCTTTAATTCCTGCATTTCTAATTTGTCCGAATTTAATTCTGTAAAATTACTGATTCAGAGCTGCCGGCGGTCCGGTTTTTAATCCGCCGGAGTAGTTTTTTCGGTAGCCTTCCATTTCTGCGGCGAGTTTCGCGTCCATTTTTTTCAGTTTGGCTA
>JAOAPX010000131.1 GCA_025463125.1 Acidobacteriota bacterium
ATATTTGCAGAAAAACGTTCGTAACGCGCAATTGGTTTTAAAGGAAGCCGTCCGGCGCGTTGCCGCCAAACAGACGCCGAACCCGTTTGAAGGCGCGACTAAAAACGCGATTTTCACAGCGCCCGAACTATGGAACCCGGAAACAGCGAAAAATCTGGACGCGATTATCGGAAAATATGCAACGAAAGGTTAAATAAATTTGGTTGAATTTATGTGGGCACATCTTTTTGCGGAAATTATTGCGGAAATATTATCGTTTATTACGGCAAAACTTTTTACGCGGAAAAAGAGAAAAGAAGAAAAGTCGCAAATTTCAATCAAAGATTAGAAAATACGATTGAGAAAACTATTTGCGTCGAGCAAACATCTTTATAAACGTTATGAAAAGAAAATTTCACGCTATTTTATTTATTATTTTCGGTTTGTTAATTTTCAGCAATTCGGCTTCGGCGCAGCGCAATCTCGAGCCAAAAGTTGACCGCGACCCGATTCTGGAAGCCGACGCCAAACATAATCTCGAAGTCGCGCAGCAGTATTTCAAATTAAAAAAGGCTTACAAAGCCGTTTTAATGCGTTTTGAAGAAACGTTTGCGGCTTACCCGGAATTCTCGAAAATGGACGAATTTCTTTATTACGCAGGGATGAGCAGTTTTTATCTTTCTGATAATAAAGGCAAGCAAAAGATTGAAGCAGCCGCGGAAAAAGACAAGGAAAAGTTTGCGCCCGAAAAAATGCGCGAAGATGCGGTCGCTTATCTTTCGATGCTCGTCGAAAAATACCCGCAAAGTTCATTTCGCAACGACGCGGAAAAAGCTTTGAAACAGCTCGAAGCGAAAAAATAAATATTTTTACATTATCTTTCAGATATGAAATATTCTCGGTTTAGAACATTGCTGTTTACATTTGCGCTTGGATTGGTAATTGTCAATATTTATGCAAGTTTGTCGGAATATTTGAAAGAAATTCCGGTTAATCTGCCTAAAGTTGAAACTGAAACTCCGATAATTATCAGAGTATGTCACGAGCCTTTTGTCTTCGGAAAAAAAGATAAAAATTACTATGAAAATGGCTACATGTATTTTAGCAAGGAAAAAGCCATTAATTGTGATCAAGGCGGTGGCGGAGGTTATTAGAGGAATTTCTGTTTTCTAGTAGTTGGCTTTAAGCAAAGCGCACAAATAAGTTTAGATCAATACTTTAAAGAAACTAACTAACGGATTATCGCGAGATTTTCGATAAACGGAAATTTTGTGGTAATCTGTTTTTTTGTTTGGAGTTAGCAAAATAATCAATTTATCACAAAGGAATTCTATAAAAATATGTCTTTAACAGTAGTCGGCTCGGTCGCTTTCGACGCGCTGGAAACGCCATTCGGCAAGCGCGATAAGATTTTGGGCGGCGCGGGAACGCATTTTGCGCTTTCGTCGAGTTTTTTTACAAACGTTAACGTCGTCGGCGTTGTCGGAAGCGATTTCGGCGATGAAGAATGGGCGGTTTTCAAACGTCATAATATAAATACCGCTGACATCGAAGTCGTCGAAAACGGCAAAACGTTTTTCTGGAGCGGGCGCTACGATTACGATATGAACACGGCGCACACGCTCGACACGCAGCTAAACGTTTTCGAAACGTTTGACCCGAAACTTTCCGAAAACTCAAAATCGGCGCGTCTTTTATTTCTTGCGAATATTCTGCCGACGATTCAAAAACAGGTTCGAGAGCAATGCCCGGACGCCGAATTCGTCGCGATGGACACGATGAACTTCTGGATTTCTTCGATGAAAAACGAGCTCATTGAAACCATCAAAGTCGTTGATTGTCTTATAATAAACGATGCCGAAGCGCGCCAATTGACAGAAGAGCCGAATATTCACAAAGCCGCGAAAAAGATTATGGATTACGGCTTAAAAGCGCTCGTCATCAAACGCGGCGAATACGGCGCTGTTTTATTTACCAAAGACAGCTTTTTCGTCGTTCCGGCTTACCCGCTCGAATCGGTTTTCGACCCGACCGGCGCGGGCGATACGTTCGCGGGCGGTTTTATGGGCTATCTCGCCAGCCAGGTTGAAATCACCGACGACACGCTTCGTCGCGCGATGATTTACGGCTCGGTCATGGCTTCGTTCAACGTCGAAAAATTCGGCACCGAACGCGTCGACGCGCTCCAACAGGACGAAATCAACGAGCGTTTTCGCGCTTTCAAACGAATGACGCATTTCGAGGAAGTTCCGTTTGATAAATCGGCTGCGGCTGTTTAGTGAAAAACAAACGTTTGAAACCGAACGGCTAAAATCGAATAACTAAAAACTAACAAACGCATTTGAACGGTGAATAGTGAAAAAAAGGAAATTCTGCAAAACGAATTTTTCGCTATTCACTTTTCACTTTCCGCTTTTCACTATAAACTATTCACTTTTCACTAATAAATTATGCTTGAAAACAAAGTTGGATTGATTTTTGGCGTGGCGAACAAGCGTTCGATCGCGTGGGCGTGCGCCGAAGCCTGCGCCGCGCAGGGCGCAAAACTCGCCTTCACATACCAGGGCGAAAGATTAAAGGAAAACGTCGAGAAACTGACGAAAGATATGCCAGACACGCTGGTTTTGCCGTGCGACGTGACAAATCAGGCGGAAGTTGACGCGGCTTTTGCTCAGGTCGGCGAAAAATACGGCAAACTGGATTTTTTAATTCATTCAATCGCTTTCGCGCCCAGAGAAGCGCTCGAAGGCGAATTTCTAACAACGTCGCGCGAAGCGTTTCTGACGGCGATGGAAATCAGCACTTTTTCGCTGACGCAGCTTTCGCTCGCCGCCGTTCCGCTGATGAAAGACGGCGGAAGCATCGTCACGATGAGTTATTACGGCGCCGAAAAGGTCGTGATGAACTACAACGTGATGGGCGTCGCCAAAGCGGCTCTCGAAGCTTCGACCCGTTATCTCGCGGCGGACGTCGGCAGGCATAACATCCGCGTCAACGCGATCAGCGCCGGACCGATCAATACGCTTTCCGCCCGGGGCGTAAAAAATATGGGCTCGCTGCTCAACTACATGGCGGAAAAAGCTCCGCTCAAACGAAACGTTCAGGCAAGCGAAGTGGGCAATACGGCGCTTTTCCTTGTCAGCGATCTTTCTTCGGCAATCACGGGCGAAACGATCTACGTTGATTGCGGCTACAATATAATGGGAATTTAAGAGTCAACAGGGAGTTTACAGGCAGCTGCGGAAAATGCCGTGAAGTTAAAAGAGCGAAAAGAAGTTAATTATTCGACTTTGAGTAGGTTTACTTTCCGGAACTATCCCGCGCACTTGCTGCAAACTTCCTATAATCGTCTCCAAACTTTTTATGGCAGATACAGACGCAAATAAACCTAAAGGCAAAAAAGCAAAAAGTTTACAGGCTGAACCGAAAACGGTTGCCGAAGCTAAAAAACTTGAAGAAGCTTCTTACTGGGAATTGACCGACGACGA
Source organism: Acidobacteriota bacterium (assembly GCA_025463125.1). Classification (GTDB taxonomy): domain Bacteria; phylum Acidobacteriota; class Blastocatellia; order Pyrinomonadales; family Pyrinomonadaceae; genus SXVE01. Next base: position 3,468 of record JAOAPX010000131.1, read on the forward strand.
AATATTGCTTCGTTCGCCCGTTCCGGAAGACGATTATAAAACATCGGATTCCTGGCGCGTTTTCCGCATTATGGGCGAATTTGTAGGCGGTTTCGACTCGCTGGCGACGATTACAAAAGGCGTTTCCGTTTTCGGTTCCGCCCGGACGCCGGAAAGCGATCCGAATTACAAGGCGGCGAGAGAAACCGGAAAACTTCTCGCCGAAGCCGGTTTTGAAGTTATCACGGGCGGCGGTCCGGGAATTATGGAAGCGGCAAATCGCGGAGCTTTCGAAGCCGGAAAAATGTCGGTCGGCTGCAACATCGAGCTTCCTTTCGAACAGTCGCCGAATCCGTATCAAAAGAAATCTTTAACCTTTAAATATTTCTTCGTCCGCAAGACGATGTTTATCAAATACAGCAACGCTTACGTTATTTTCCCCGGCGGTTACGGCACATTGGACGAGCTTTTCGAAGCCCTGACCTTGATCCAAACGAGAAAAATCCGCAACTTCCCGGTCGTTTTGTTTAATTCTCAATACTGGCGCGGTATGCTTTCCTGGCTGACTTCGACGATGCTTAACGAGAAAAACATCAATCCGGAAGATTTGGGATTGATACATCTAACCGATTCGCCGAAAGACGCGGTAGATTTTATCGTTAAAACTTTCGAGGAAAGAACAAACGGAAACGGCAAAGGAAGCGGAACCGAAAGTTAGAGCAAACAGGCAGGGCGCGAATTTTCGCCGATTAAACGGATTAGCGCGGAGTTTTTAGAGAGTTTTCGCAAAAATAAATTTTCGTAAATCCGTGTCCTGTCTCTTCTTTTTTTATTTTTTTAAGCGAGATAATCCTTAATCCAGGATAGATATTTCGCCGAAACGTTTTCCGCTGAAAGCGCCGCGATCTCGGGCACCTTGTAGCTGTGATTAATTTGAATAAAAGTTTCGAGCCCGGCGTATTTTTCGGGCAGAGTTTTAATTAAAAGCAAATGTTCGGATTCGCTCTGAACAGCGCCTTCCCAAAAGTAAAACGATTTCATGGGCGGCAAAACCTGCACGCAGGCTGCAAGTTTCGCGCCGATGATTTTTTTTGCGAGGCTTTCGGCTTCTTCCTCGCTCGGAACTGTGGTTAGAACTACTAACATAAAAATCAGCGGAAAAAACACGTAATAAAAAGTAATAAAAGATTAAATAGCCGCGACCGGCTTAAAATATAATAAATTGTTTTTACGCTTTTATTGATATTATTTAAACCGGTCGCGGCTATTTGTTTTCTCGCTTTTCGCGCCTATTGCGGGCGTTTACGCCTATTTTTTCATTAAATCGTTGTATTGACCGCTGTCAACCCATTTCAGAATCTCCGACACGCGCCAGATCGGAAACGGGTGCGTCAGACCGGCGTTCAGAAGATCAGCCCAGAATTTGTCGAGCTTTTTCTCGTCGTAATTTTTCTGAAACTCGCGCGCCTGCGCCAGAAATAAATCGTAATTGATTTTCGAAGCGAAAGTTCCGCCGGCAAGCTTCATCATCGTTTTGCCGATAACGTGCGGGTCTTGCGTAACGAGCAGCGCGGCGCGATCGCAGGAAAGCTCGGCTTTTCGCGCCCAAGCCAGCAGCGCGCTGCTGATGCCGCCCGAGATCAAGAATTTAACGATTTCCGAGCCGGGAATGAGTTTCGCGACCGAAGCATTGACGATCGCTTCGAGAAGACGCGCCGCCGTTAAATAAAGCACGTGTTCGGCGTGAATATGTCCGACTTCGTGCGCGATGACGGCGAGCATTTCTTCGTCGTTCAAACGCTCGATCAAGCCCGTGTGAAGCACGATTACGGGTTTTTCAACGCCGCCCGTAAACGCGTTGACTACCGGATTTTGCTGAATGAACAGATCGGGCGCGTCAACGCCGAGCGTCGTGCAGGCGACCTGAAGCTTGGCGTAAATATCTGGACATTGTTCTGGCGTAACCTTGACGGCGCTCGCCATAAACATCACGCGAATCGCCGATTCGCCCGTAACTTCAAGCAGTTTTTTCAGCGCCGAATCGATTCCCGGGATTGCTCGAAGCGCCGCGAGAGCCTTGCTGTCAGCCGGATGAACATAATCGTGTTTGCTCAAGTCGGCAAATTTTTTGTGAGGCTCGTTTGAAAGCGGCAATTTGCAGCGTCCGCAATTTGCCGAATTATTTCGATAATCATCGCGGACGGTATTTTTCTGCCCGCAAAAACGACATCGAACAAAAAGACTTTTCGCAACTGTGGTCGAATTACTATCGGAATTTTGTTTTGGCATAAATCAAGTTTAATTTAGAACTCTGGAATAATTCAAATGTATATATCTGATGAATAAAACGCCGGGAAGTTGTAAAAAGTTTTATCTGATTTCAGGCGAGACTCAATCTGACAATCGTTTCGACGTGATGCGTCTGCGGAAACAAATCGACGGCGGTGATCGAATCGATCACGTAATGCTGTTCGCACAAAATTCGCAAATCCCGCGCAAGCGTCGAAGGCTCGCACGAAACATAAGAAATCTGGCGCGGCTTGATTTGCAAAAGACTCTCGATAATTCTCTTTTCGGTTCCGGCGCGCGGCGGATCGAGCAAAACGAAATCAACGCTTTCCCGCTCGTTCGCGCCGAGCCATTCGCCGACGTCTTCGCCGATTACCGACGCGTTTTCGATTCTCGCGTTTTCGACGTTTTTCCTCGCGAAATCAACCGCTTTTCCAGACGCTTCAACGCCCGTAACTTTTGCGAATTTCCCGGCTAAAGGCAGCGTAAAAAGCCCTACGCCGCAATATAAATCGTAGGCGTTTTCGCCGCTCGCCCCGGCGACGGCAGTTTCTATAAGGCTTTCGATTAAAAAAGGATTGCCTTGAAAAAACGTCGTCGCGTCGTAAAAATAACGATGCCCGTTCAGCTCAAAATTTAATTCTTCGGTCGGCTCGACGATTTCCGCCGAATAAATCGAAACGTCGCCGCCGGCGCTTGCCGATTCGATTTCGAGTTTTTCGCTCCAAAAACTGTCCCAAACAATCGTTTCGCGCAGATCGGTTAAAGTTTCCTGCAACTCGTCCACAAGGATCGGGCAATGTTTGACGTCGATTATATCGTGGGAATTACGTCGAAAATAACCGATTTTTTTGCGGCGCGCGTTGATGTGCCATTGAGAGCGCGCGCGATAACCGAACGGTTTCGGGCTGCCGATGATTTTTATTTCCTTCTCGTAATTTATTTTACCGATTCGCGTTAAAGAATCTTTTATAATCCCGATTTTTGCCGCCAGCTGCGCTTCGTAATTCAATTGCTGAAAATCGCAGCCGCCGCAGCGATTTTCGCCGAAATACACGCACGGAGGTTCGATTCTCTCGACAGAAGGCTTGATTATTTCGACAATTTCGGCAAACGCGGTTTTGCCTTTTATTTGTTGAAGTTTAACGCGAAGCGTATCGCCGGGCGCGGCAAGCGCGACAAAAACCGTTAAGTTTTCGGCAAATCCGAGCCCGAAACCGCCCGGAACGATCTTTTCAATTTTCAATTCCAGCTCTTCGCCGACTTTGTGTTTTTTACTCAATTTATTTTTCCCTTGTATTTCGCTGACTGTATAGCGCAAAAAGTTCTCTTCAATTTCAACCTTTTCGCAAAAGGCTGGAAGCGGCGTTTATCGCACTTTGAAATTCCCTTCGGCAAGCACGTTTTTTATTGCCGCTAAATCTTCGTCGCTTTTATAAGTGACTGTAAACATTAAAGCATAACCGTTTCTGACGGTCGCGTACATTCGTTTTTTGCCGGCTTTGTTTGACGTGTCAAGAAAACCGAACTGCCATTTGCCGAGGCGTTCCGCCTGCGTTTCCGAATATTTAAAGTCGCCGGGAAGTTTAACGTTTTTATACGTTTCGCGCATTAAGTCGAAATAATCAACCGCGTCTTTTACCTGCGGCAAAGCCTGCAAATCTTCGACCGAGACGCGCAAAACCGCATTTTCATTCGATCCTTCGACGTATTTAACGGCATTCAGCAAAACGCTGACGTTCTTTGCCATCTGATTTAGTTTCGGCTGAAGCTTCGGATCGACCGCTTTCGGAGCTTCCGGGTTTAAATCAAAACCTTGCCGCCGCAAATTTTTTTCGAAATCATCGCCCGCGATTTCCCACGAATCGGGCAAAGTGATTGCAAAATTATAAATTCCGTTCGTGTAAGTTTTCCCCGCAACTTCGCCTTTAAAGACCGCCGGGTTTCCCGTTTCCTTAACCGGAGCGGCAGCTTTCTGTTTGCTCGGGAATTTGGTTTCCGCCTTTTTCGTAACGATTTTTTTTGTGTCCGCTTTTTTAGTCTCGGCTTTTTTAGTCTCGGCTTTTTTCGTTTCTGTCTTTTTTGTAACAGCTTTTTTTGTTTCCGCTTTTACAGGATGTTTCGCGCTTGATTTAACGTCGGGTTTCGTCGTTGATTTAGTTGCTGCGGATTTTGCCGCCGGTTTATTTGAAGGCTTTGCGGTTTGAGATTTTTCGGTCCGGGGTTTTGGCGCGACTTTCGTTTTTGTTTGAGCGTATGCGGCAGGCGACAATAAAGTCAGCAAAACAAACGCTTTCGTAATATTTTTCATAAACTGTACAAACTTAAACGCGGAATTTCGGCTTCTTCGCGCAAACGCTTCAAAATCATCAGGTCGAGAGTTTTCAGGTAAACTTCTTTTTCCATTTTGTTTTTGTGAGCGCTCAATTGTATTTCCGCATCTTTTTTTACAGCATTTAGATGCGCCGCATCCGTGTTGCGTTTCAGCTCGCCGTTAAGAAAATTTTCTATTTCGGTTAAAATCTCCTCGGTTTTTTCGTGATCGTCGGGCAGATTTCTTTTCAATTCTTCAAGCCGCACGATTGCCTGCCCGATGCTTTCGATGCGCGCCGATTCTTTGAAAGCTTTTAACGCGTTGATCGAAGCATCGAGATGTTCCGAGACGCTTTCCCGCGAATACAGATCGTATGTTTCTTCGCCGCTCGGTTCCGAAGACGCGTTACTCACCGGTTTTCCCGCCTGACGTTCAAGCCATTCGGCATATTGCGCTTCGATTTCTTCGCGGCAATACGTCAGCGATTTGACGCTGCGCTTGCGCGAAGGCTGCTGGTCGACGCCGTCGAAAACTTTTTCGATTCCGCGCAAAATAATATGCAGCGGCACGTTTCGTTCCTGCCACGCTTCGATCAGCGCCCAATCGAGCGGCGAAAGAAGCAGATTGCGACCGCGCCGACGAACAAAAGTTTCTTCTATTTCGGTAAAATAATTGTAGTAATTCAAGTTTAGCGGTGATGACAGATGACTTAAGCGCCGGATAAAAAATTTATCATTCGACGCTCGCCACTTAGCATTCTAAAAACGGATTTTCATTCTTTGCAGGGTTCGCAAATCTTCTTCCGTAAGTTCGAGCTCGACCGTTTCTTCAGTTTCCTCAGGCTGCTCGCTTAAAAAATCAATCGCTTCAGTTTCGGCGTCGATTTTTTCCAGAGCGATTTCCAGCTTTAAGGTAAGATGCGGCTCGTATCCGCTGCTGCGCAGATATTCGATCGCTTCGGCAATCTTCGAGCTTTCGCTGACGGCTGCGTTGATCGCGTCGCCGATATTCTGAACTGCTTGTTTTGCGTCTTCGTCGAGTTTCATTACGGTTATTAGATGATGCTATGCGAGTTGAGATAAAGTTTCAAGTTAAAATTCAAAGTTAAAAATTCAAAGTTCGAAGTTTTATGTTTTGAGTTTCAAAAATCATCGGTTTAAGTTAATTTAGTTGTAACTTTTAACATTTAACTTTGAACACAAAACCGATTTATGGAAAGACGTGAAAAATTTCAAACTTCTTCGGGAATCGAACTTCCGAATGATTTCAACCGCGAAAATTCTCATTTCGATTACGAAAAAGATTTAGGCAATGCGGGCGAATATCCCTTTACGCGCGGCGTGCGCCCGAATATGTATCGCGGAAAATTCTGGACGATGCGGCAATACGCGGGATTTGCGAGCGCCGTCGAATCAAACGCGCGCTACAAATATCTTTTATCGCAGGGCACGACCGGATTGAGCGTGGCTTTCGATCTGCCGACGCAGATCGGGCTCGATTCCGACGATCCTTTATCGGCTGGCGAAGTCGGCAAAGTCGGCGTCGCGATCGATTCGCTTGAAGATATGCTGACGCTTTTCGACGGCATTCCGCTCGATAAAGTTTCGACTTCAATGACGATTAACGCGACGGCTTCGACGCTTTTGTGTTTGTATCTCGCCGTTGCCAGGCAGCAAAACGTTTCGTTCGACAAGGTAAACGGCACGATTCAAAACGATATTTTAAAGGAATATATCGCGCGCGGAACTTATATCTACCCGCCGAAACCGAGCCTGCGCTTGATTACAGACACGTTCGCTTTCTGCGCGGCGGAAGTTCCGAACTGGAACACAATTTCGATTTCCGGTTATCACATCCGCGAAGCAGGTTCGACCGCCGCGCAGGAAATCGCTTTTACGCTTGCAGACGGCATCGCTTATGTTGACGCGGCGATTTCCGTCGGTCTCGAAGTCGATAAATTCGCGCCGCGCCTTTCTTTCTTTTTTAATTCGCACAACAACCTGCTCGAAGAAGTCGCCAAGTTTCGCGCCGCGCGCCGTCTTTGGGCGAAAATTATGCGCGACCGTTTCAAGGCGCTAAATCCGAAATCGATGATGCTTCGCTTTCACACGCAAACCGCCGGTTCGACCCTGACGGCGCAGCAGCCGGAAGTAAATATTGTGCGAACGACGATTCAGGCGCTCGCGGCGGTATTAGGCGGAACGCAAAGTCTGCATACGAATTCGATGGACGAAGCGCTCGCGCTTCCGACCGAAACGGCGGCGCGAATCGCTCTGCGGACGCAGCAGGTGATCGCCCACGAATCGGGAGTTGCCGACCTGGTTGACGCTTTAGCCGGAAGCTACGCGATCGAAGAAATAACGAATCAACTTGAGCAAAAAGCCCTGGAATACATCGAAAAGATCGACGCGATGGGCGGAATGCTGAAAGCGATCGAAAACGGTTACCCGCAGCGCGAAATTCAGGAAGCCGCTTATGATTACCAGCGCGCCGTCGAAAAACAGGAAGAAATCGTCGTCGGCGTCAATCGCTTTCAAATCGAAGAAAGCGAAACGATCCCGATTCAGAGAGTTAACGAGGCAATCGAACGCGAGCAAACCGAGAGGCTCCGCGCCGTTCGCGCCAAACGCGACGCGGAAAAAGCCGAAAACGCGCTTGTAAGGTTGGGTGAAGCGGCGGCTGGAACACAAAATCTCCTGCCTTTAATTTTAGATTGCGTTGAAAATCACGTAACGGTCGGGGAAATTTCTCACAAACTAAGAAAAGTTTGGGGAGAATACCGCGAAGCCGTAACCGTTTGACAGCAACTTAAATTTAACGGCTGAAAATTAATTTAACGGCTAAACAATTCTGAAAATCCGGCAATTTTTGTATCTCGAAAAACGCGCTTTAGATTATAATAAAATTATGGCTGAAGAAAAAAACATTGAAGAACTGGACTCAAAAAACGAATCGACCGAACTGCGCTCGATTCGCGATATCGTTAAGGATTTGACCAAGCCCGTGGCAAAGCGACATCTTAGAACACGCAAGCAGGGCGGAAAAGAATTGACTTATATAGCCTGGCACGATGCCGTCAAATATCTCGATCATTACGCTCCGGGCTGGTGCTATGAAGTGCGTTCGATGTCGCCGATCGGCGGAAAACTAATCTTAACGATTCGTCTTTCGGTGCCGTGCGCCGAGGGAATCGTTTATCGCGAAGCGACCGGGCAGGAAGATGAAAACACGGATTCATGGGGCGATTCGAGCTCAAACGCCGAAAGCATGGCTTTGCGCCGCGCGGCGGCGAAATTCGGCTTGGGACTTTATCTTTACGACCAATCTAAATAGAGATAAATCCTGTAGTAACTTTAATTAAAGCCTGATAACATTTTAATGACAAACATTGTTTGTCTATGGTATTCTTATAAAGTGAGTTTTCCCGGCTCGCTTTATTTTTTGTCTAAAATCCCCGCTCAATCTTAAAATCCTCGATTCATATTTCTCGATTTATATTTATGGACAAATTAAACGAATATTTGCAGATTCTGCTCACCACAAACAGCGATGAACTTTGTCTCGAACCGAATAAACAGCCGTTTGTTTCATCAGCCAAAGGAAAAACCGAGCTTTCGAACGCTCCTGTGTTCGGCACTCAAATCAGTATGATGGTTTTCCCTTTGATTCCGGTTGAAGTGAGACAAACATTGCCAAATCAACCGGAAATCGAATTCGTTCACCAAAACAATATCGGCAGATTTAATTTTTTTGTCCGCAAATCTCCGGCTGGATTTAACGTTACGGTTCGAGCTTTGCCGAATATTCAATCAACGGAAACGACGAGCGCCGCAAACGTTTTAAATTCAAATTCCTACAGGGCAGGACAGCAAACGCAAATCGAATCAAAGTCGCCGATTTTCGCGTCTCCGGCGATGCCCGAAGCCGCCGCGCCCGCCGATTTTACGTTTGAAACGACAGCCGCAGCCAACGGAAGCAAACCAAACCATTCGGCAAATCCGGCTTTCATTGAAGAAACCGAATTTAAGCGTCCCGCCGCAAACCCGATTGATTTTGCAAACGATTTAACAGGCGCGACGAAACCCGCCGATTACGCTTTTATTGAAGAACCGCAGGCGCAAACGGCAAACAATTCACGGGCGCAAAAAAATTACAATTCTTTAAACGATATTTCAAACGACAATTTTCAGCCGTCACCGTTTTCGCAATCGCAAAATCAGAGTTTTGTCGAGCAGGAATATACGCAGTTGCCGCAGTTTGCTTCCGCAAGCCAAAACCCGCAGGCAAAAGCGCGGATGGAGGCGCTTTTTCAGAAAATGGCTCAAGCCGGAGCTTCGGATCTGCATTTAAGCGTTTCCATGCCGCCGATGGTGCGAAAAGACGGTAAAATGCAAATATTGCCGTGCGGCGAAACAGTTCTGACGAGCGATTCGATGCGCGAGCTTTTAACTTCGATAATGCCGGCGAAAAACCGCGAAGAATTTGCCGCTCGAAATGATACGGATTTCGCTTATGAAATTCCGAATCTGGCGCGTTTTCGCGTTAACATTTTTACAGACAGAAAAGGAATGGGCGGAGTTTTCCGTATCATTCCGACTAAGATTTTGACCGCCGAACAACTCGGGCTTTCACCGGCGATTTTAAATCTCTGTTCGCTTTCGAAAGGCTTGGTCGTTGTGACGGGACCGACGGGCAGCGGAAAATCGACGACGCTTTGCGCGATGATCGACCATATAAATAAACAGCGCGAAGATCATATCATCACGATCGAAGACCCGATTGAATTTACGCACGAAAACCAGAAATGCCTGGTCAACCAGCGCGAAGTTCACAATCACACCGACAGCTTTAAAGACGCTCTGCGCGCCGCTCTGCGCGAAGACCCGGATATTCTGCTCGTCGGCGAAATGCGCGATCTGGAAACGATCTCGATCGCGATCGAAACTGCGGAAACAGGGCATCTGGTCTTCGGAACTTTGCACACGACGACCGCGGCTTCGACCGTTGACAGGATCATCGACCAATTCCCTGCCGACCGCCAGCAGCAGATTCGCGTGATGCTTTCCGAATCGCTTAAAGGCGTTATCGCGCAAACGCTTATCCCGAAAAAAGGCGGCGGGCGCGTAGCCGCGCTTGAAATTTTAATCGTCACGCCTGCAATCTCGAATTTGATACGCGAAGGCAAAACTTTTCAGATCGGTTCGGCGATGCAAACCGGCAAACAGCACGGAATGGTTATGCTCAACGACGCTCTTTTCGCGCTCGTGCAAAAAGGCTTGGTCGAACCGGGCGACGCTTATATCAAAGCCGTGGATAAAGCGAATTTCGAAACGATGCTGACGCGCGGCGGATTTAAAGTTTAAAGGAATACGAGAGAGAGAGAGATTGAAACAAACAAGCTCGGCGGAGCCTATCAATCGCAAGCTTGCGCGTGAGACGTCGCGGGCGGCGGGTTTCGAACGGGCGGAAAATCGAAGCGCGCGGTTATCTTTTTTCTATAAAAATATCTTTAATTTATCCAAAAACAAAAGGCGCCGGATCAAACGCCAGATTTATTTCCGGCACGCAGAGGATCGATCGGGCTCAGCAGAAACAGACGATTCAACAATATAAAATTCAACAATATAAAAAGGAGATTGAAAATAAAAGCTTTCAATCTCCTTTTTATATTTCGCCCGGGCGAAAACTTATCGGCGAAATTTTATTTTCGTCCGCCTTTAAGCTTTACATTCAAGCCGTCGGTTATTTCTGATTCGATTCAGGAAAAAACTTTGAACTGAAAACGGTCGTTCGCGGCGAGTTTGTTTTCATCAAGTTCGCCCCGTCGGTTACCGTTACATTGTTTGCCGAAAGAGTAGTGCCGGTCGAGCGCTGAAATTCGGAAATCGCTTTGTTCAAATCGGTTTGCGCCTGCAATTCGCGTCCGCGTGCCGACAGCAGCTCGGTTTGGCGCTGCAAAACCAGATAAAACGTCGTCGTTCCGGCGCGAAACTGTCGCTGTTCGCTTTCGTAAAGCTGCTCGGCTGAAGTTCTGGCGGCAAGCGCCGACGCGAGACGGGCTTCGGCTGATTTCAGCGCTTGCAGAGAATTTCTGACCTGCGCTTCGATGACCTGTTCCTGCTGCGCGCGCTGATTTCCGATCTGCGATTCTTCGGCTAAACTGCGTCCGAGATTGGCTTCCGCAACCCGATTGCCGAAAGGCAGACCGATGCGAACGCCGATTCGATAAGTCGGGTAACGCTGCGTCACGAGACTGCTCAGCGAGCTGAAAATACCGCCGACCAAAGCATCGGGCGGCGCGCTGATGGTCGTGGTCGGGTTGAAAACCAGCGGCGGCAGATTCTGCGCCTGCGAAAGCTGATTGATTCGGGCGAGCAGTTCGGGATTGACCGTGGTACTCGTTCGGGAAATTTCATTCGCCGTCCCAGCCAGACCGTTTGAAGTGTAGTTTGCCACCAGGTCGATTTGCGGTTTTCTCTGATCGCGGTAAAAACGCTGGTCGATTTTGTTTATTTCCGTCTGGGTTTGCAGCTGGTTGATTTCCGGTCGATTTCTCAAAGCATCTGCGATGGCTATTTCGAGTCCGACGCGCGGCGGTTCGAGCGAAATCGGCGAAACCGGCGTGATCGGGCGCGACCAGACTTCGGAAGTCCTGTCAGCCAGCATCAAAGTCTTCAAATTGTTTTCCGCGCGCGTAACGCTTTCCTGCGCCGTATAGACGCTTTGTTCAAACGTTGTTATCTGGGTTGTCGCGGCGACCACATCGATCGGCGCGAGAACGCCGCCGGCGACAAGGCGCTGATTGCTTTCGAGCTGGGTTCGCGCTTGTTTGACGGCGTCGATCTGGACCTGTAGATTGCGCAGCGCAAAAACCAGATCCCAGTAAGCCTGTTCAGCCTGAGCGATAACTTCGATGGCGCGCTGGCGAAACTGCGCGTCGGTCAAACTCAGATTCTTTTTGGCGATTTCGATGTTTCGGCGATTATTGTCAAAACGACGCCCGCGCCAGAGCGGCTGCACGTATGACAAGTTAAACGCCGTCGGGTATTGCGGATTGAGCAGCGCGTTCTGGTTGTTGGTCGTCGTTCGCGCGGTCGTGAAATCCGCCGAATAAACGCCTCCGGCATACGGCGAAAAACCGCTCGCGCCTAAATTCGTGCGAAAATCGCTTTGCGTTACTTTTCCGCTCGCGCCCGCGCCGCCGATTGTCGAAGCGGTCGGCGTCGTGCGACTTTCGTAATAGCTTTCCCCGGCAAGCTGCGGGTCGTAAACTCCGCGAGCGGCGCGCAGATTAAATTCGGCAATCTGCACCTCGATTTTTGACGAATCAATATCGTTATTGTTTTGCAGCGCCATTTCGATGACCTGTTCGAGCGTCAGCGAAAGCTGGTTCATAATATCCACGCCGACGCGTTCAGCCGTCGGAAGCGGGCGAACCGGAGCCTGAAAATTCGGAGCTACCGGCGGCGGGTCATCGGGCAAAACGGCGGGCGCGATACCGCCGGAAGTACCGACGTTCTGCGTCGGCGTTTGCTGAATTACCGTATTCGGGCTCGAAATTTGCCCGCTCGGCGTCGTTCCGGGCGGCGGAGAAGTTGTTTGCGTCGGGGCGTTCGGCTGAGTCCTCTGCACGGGGTTTTGCTGAACCGGCTGATTTTGCGGCTGAGGCTGAACTTCGGTCGGCTGTGCGGGCTGCGTCGGCTGCGGCTGCGGATTTGCGGGCGGCGTTGTCGGGGTTGTCTGCGCCGCCGCTGAAAGCGATAAAACGCTTAGCAAACCGAAAGCTAACATAAAATTACGACGCGGAGCGCGTGCAGCGGCGGCGGCAACAGAATTTTTCTCTGCCGCGATGCCCGGGTAAACGCACTTATCAAACGAATTGTCTATTTTTTTGAGTATTTTTTTAAACATTTTTCCACACTTCAAACTTAAAAAACTACTTGCCTGAAGTCGGTTCGGCATAACTGTCGTTTGTGCCGCCTAAATCTTTGTCGCCGCTCACTTCATTTTCGCGTTTGGATTTTCTAAAAACTCCCGCGAATCTTTCGTAAACCGGTCTTAAATTATTAGTCTTAAAGACTCCGTAACGGGTTGCGGCTCTTTGCCAAACGGTCGATTCCTGCGCGTCGTCAAACAGAGAGTAAAAGACAGGGACGGCAAGCAGCGTCAAAAGCAGACACATCGATTGTCCGCCGACGACGAGAATGCCGATCGAACGATTGGTTGCCGCGCCCGCGCCGCTGCCGACGACGAGCGGAATCATCCCGGCGACAAGAGCGATCGTCGTCATCAAAATCGGGCGCAAGCGGTCGCGGTTCGCCTGGATAATCGCATCGTAGCGATTCATTCCGCGGCTCCGGAGCGTGTTCGTGTGATCGATCTGCAAAATGGCGTTTTTCTTAACGATACCGAAAAGCAAAAGAATCCCGAGCGCCGAAAAGATATTCAAAGTTTGCCCGGCGATCAGAGTTGAAAGCAGCGCGAACGGAATCGAAAGCGGAAGCGTCAGCAAAATCGTCACCGGATGGATAAACGATTCGAACTGCGCCGCCAAAATCAGGTACATAAAGACGAACGAAAGAATAAAGGCGAGCATAAAAGATTCGTATGCGCGCTCAAGTTCCTGCGATTGTCCGGTTACGCCCGTGCGGTATTCCTGCGCCATATTCAAAGATGAGGCGTGACGCTGCAAGACCGCGAGCGCGTCGGATTCCGAAGCGTTCGGCGGCAAGCTCGCGGAAATCGTCACCTGACGTTGTCGATTTAAGCGGCTGATCGACGCCGGGCTCAAGCCTTCTTCGAGACGCACGAGTTTTTCGAGTCCGACCGTGCCGCCGTTTGACGAAGCGACGGTGAAATACTGCAAGCTCTCACGCGTGCGGCGAAACGGCTCGTCCGCCTGAAGCACCACGTCGTATTGATCCGAGCCTTCCGCGAAAGTGGTCACGCGCTGACCGGCTGAGAGAATATTCAAAGCCTGCGCGACATCGCCCGCCTGAACGCCGAGATCAGCCGCTTTGGCGCGGTCGATCAGTACGCGAATTTCCGGGCTGCCGAGCTCAAGAGATCGATCCGCGTCGCGGAAAGTATCGTCGGCGCGAAGTTTCTCGACCAATTGGTTCGAATATTCATCGAGCATTTTAATGTCGGGTCCGGCAATATAGAAACCGATGCCCGATCCGCCGCGTCCTAAACCGAGACTGTTCCCGATCGAAGACGAACCGGAAACGTTAACGCGGTAATCTTTCGATTGATATTTTTTAACGATTCCTCGCGTGCGGTTAATCAAATCGGCTTGCGATTGTTTGCGCTGGTCAACCGGAACTAAACTGACGTTGACGTTACCGGTATTGATCGCGCCGCCGCCGAAGCCGCCAGCCTGCACGAGCGTGTTCTGCACTCCGGGAAGCTGCTCGCGAATATCGCGGGCGATTCGTTCGAGAATGCTTTGCGTCGCGGCAAGGCTTGTTCCCTGCGGACCGCGCAAATTGACGCTGAACGCCGATTCGTCTTCGTCGGGCAAAAACGCCATACCGACGTATTTAAAGAGCGGGTAAATAGAAGCGACCGTAATAAGACAAATCAGCACGACTGCCCAGCGGAAACGCATCGCCAGCTTTAAGAGCCACGTGTATGAGCGGTCAACTTTGCTGTACAGCCAGCTGTCTTTACTGTCATGCGCGCTTGTTTCTTTTACCGTATGATTAACGGTCGGCTCTTCGTAATGCGGTTCGATTAATTTTGCGGATTTATTTTTGCTCGCTTCGCCTTCGCCGAAAGGCTCGACGGCTTCGCCCAAATCTTCTTCCCTGTGCGGCTTGATCCAGCGAGCGGCGAGCATCGGCGTTAAAGTAAACGAAACAATCAATGAAACGGCAATTGCCGCCGCCGAAGTCAGACCGAACGAAGACATAAACCGCCCGACGATTCCGGTCATAAAACCGACGGGAATAAATACGGCGAGCAATGAAAGCGTCGTCGCTAAAACGGCGAGACCGATTTCGCGCGTTCCTTCGATCGCCGCCTGAACCGGATCCATTCCCTTTTCTTCGACAAAGCGGTAAATGTTCTCGAGCACGACGATCGCGTCGTCGATGACGATGCCGACCATTAGTGTCAAAGCGAGCATCGTCATCTGGTTAAGCGAATAGCCGAACCAGGCGATCAGTGCAAACGAAGCGATAATAGAAACCGGAATAGCGAGAGCGGAAATAATCGTCGAGCGGATATTCCACAAAAACAAAAATACGACGACCGCCGCAAGAAGTCCGCCGATGACGAGGTGTTCCTCGATCGCGTGCAGCGAATTTTCGATAAACTCCGATTGATCGCGCGTCACGGCGACTTTCAAATCCGGCGGCAAGGTCGGAATGATTTCCGCCATGCGCTCTTTTACGCCTGAAATCAGCGCAATCGTATTCGAACCGGATTGTTTGCGGATGGCAAGCGAAACCGATTGAACGCCGTCAAGCGAAGCGGCGGTCGCCGGATCGACGCCGGCGTCTTCCACTCGCCCGATATCTTTTACTTTGACAGGAAAACCGTTGCGCGTGACGATGACGATTTCATTAAATTCGTTGATATCGGTGATTTTGCTAAGCGTGCGCAAAGTGGTCGTGCGCGAGCCTTCGTTGACCGAGCCGCCCGGCGCCTCCGTATTCTGCGCGCGCAGCGCGTTTGACACCTGCGTCACCGAAAGATTGAAAGCGCGAAGACGGTCGGGATTAATGAATATTTTTATTTCGCGCTGGCGACCGCCGAAAATCTGCACTTCGCCGACGCCTTCGGCATTTTCAATGCGTTCCTGAATTTGGTTCTGCACCAAATCGGTCAGTTCGACGACGTTTCTCGGCGCGCTGATGGCGTAAATCAAAACCGGCTGCGAATCGGGATCGGATTTGCGAACGACCGGAGGGTCGGCTGTTTCAGGCAAACGGTTGATGACGCCGCTCAGTTTTTGCTGAATTTCCTGATAAGCCTGATCCGGGTCTTTGTCGAGATTAAACGTCAGAGTAACGTTCGAGCGACCTTGCGAAGAATTCGAGCGCATTTCTTCGATGCCCGGAACCGTATTGACCGCGCCTTCGATGATGTCTGTTATCTCGCTTTCGATTTGCTCGGGAGCCGCGCCCGGATTCGATGTCTGCACCGAAACGGTCGGCAAATCTATTTTTGGAAACCGGTCAACCCCTAGTGTAAAGAAACTAAACCCGCCGACAACCGTTAAAAATAAAACGATGACGGTGGCAAAAACCGGACGATGAACGCATATTTCAGCTAACCATTGCATAAAATTCTTCCATATAGTCTTCGGTTTTTGTTATCCGGTCTTTTAACAAAACTCACGCGCATTGCAAGACCAACCGCCCAAAACCTTAAGACTGAAAATTAAAATTGAACTTTCGCCCCTTCAAATAGCTGCTGTAAATTGCTGGTCGCAACAATTTCGTCAGCATTTACGCCGTTAAGAATCTGTACCGAATCGCCTTCTTCGGTGCCGAGTTGAACGACACGCAGTTTCGCGATGCCGTCCTGAATAACAAAAACCCTGTAAGATTGCGTGCTTTGATCGTTGTAAACGGCGATTTTCGGCACGTAAACGCCCGCGCCGCCGCCTTCTTTGGTAATTCTGACCGTGGCGAACATTCCCGAACGAAGCGCGTTGTCGCCGTTTTCGATCGAAGCTTCGACCGTCGCCGCCCGCGAGGTCGGGTCAAGCGCCGGGTTTACCGCCGTAACGACTCCGCTGAATTTTCGGTCTTTATACGCGTCGACTTCGATCGAAACGCCGCGCCCGAGCGTGATAAACGGAACGTCGCCTTCGGCAACCTGTATCTGAATTTTTATCGGGTTTGTGCGCAAAATCGTGACGATAGTCGAAGAAGATGTGACAAATTCGCCGACCGCGATCGGACGGCTGCTGATAAAGCCTGAGAACGGGGCGCGAACGATCGTATCGGCAATCGCCTGTTCAGCCAGCCCGATCTGCGTTCGAGCCGCGTCAACCGATGCCTGCGCGCTTCTGATCGCCTGGTTGTTCTGGCGGGCGGCATTTATCGCCGCTTCCTGCTGCTGGCGGGAGTTGTTTACGCGCGCTCGCGCCGTGTCGCGCTGCGTGCGGTAAGTTTCGTAATTGACCATCGAAACGTCGCCGGTTTCGACCAGTCCGCGATAACGCTTTTCGTTGGCTTCAGCCTGCCGAAGCTCGGCGAGCGCCTGCTCGTAATTGGCATTGGCGGCGCGAACTTCCGGAATCGCCGAAGCGTTAAAAGTTCCGTTCGGTGAAAGTCCGAGACGAGCTTCAGCCTGGCGCACGCCGGCAACCGCCTGCGCGACATTTGCCTGCGCCTGCGCGAGCTGCAAACGCGCATCGCGTTCGTCGAGTTTCGCAATCACGGTTCCCTGTGCGACAAAGTCTCCGACGTCCGCCGTCACATTGACGACTTTTCCGGCGGCGCGCGGCGCGACATCCGAAGTTTCAGAAGGAACAAGGCTGCCCGTCGCCTGTATAAATGCGGGAACTTCGCGAGAAATCGATTTGCCGACGGTAATTGAAACGGACGCTTCCGAATTTTCAGCGTTTGCATTTCTGCTTCCCTGTTTTTCGTTTTCGGCTCTAGAGCCGCCGCACGAAATACACAAAGAAAATACCGCGGTTACAAGCAGAAATTTAACGTAAGAGTGTCTAAATAAATGATAAGGGCGCATAATAGATTTATATAAGACGTCGATTGTATATCAATTGGTTTTACTGATTGAAACATTATATGTAAATTTTTGTAAACAAAATTTCCGCACGTCTTTGCCCGATATGCTTTAATTTTGCCTTTTGTTTGCCTCCGCATCTATTTGCGAAAAATATCTGTTAAGGTTATATAATTGAAATACATAAAAATTTGAGAGGTATAAAATTTATGCAGGAAATCACTGCGACGGAACTCAAAAAACGCCTTGACTCGGGCGAAAGGGTGCAATTGATCGACGTTCGCCAGCCGGACGAAAACGCTTTTGCCCGGATTGAAGGCTCAAAATTGATTCCTCTCGGGGACATCGTCAAACGAATGGACGAATTAGACCCGAACCGCGAAACGATTCTTCACTGTAAAGCCGGCGGGCGCAGCGCAAAAGCAATCGAAGTTTTGCAAAAAGCAGGTTTTAAGGGCGAATTAAAAAACTTACGCGGCGGAATCACCGCCTGGTCAAATGAGGTCGATCCCAAAATTCCGAAATACTGATAAATATTGGTGAATGAATTTTAAGGGTTAAGGGTTAAGGGTGAATGATAAATGTGAAATACAGGAAAGTTTTCTTTCATTCACCATCATTTATCTTGATTTCCTTGCTCATCCGGGTGATTTTCATTCCTTCAGATACTTTTGTCCGGCAGGCTAGCACGGCTTTTTCCTTTTCCAGACCTTCCAGCCAGACTTTGCAGTTGAGACAATCGCCGTTCCAGCAGAAATCGCCGTAAGAAATTGTTTTCAGCGAAAGAAACTGAAAGCAGCGAAGCAAGGAATTGTTTTCCGGCACTTCCTGCCTTTCGCCGCAAATCTCGATTTCCAAAAGCTTGTCGAACGGCTCGAAAATGTCTCTGTAATCTTCGATATTCATCGTTCTACATTTTCAACTTTTTCGGCAAGCTGTAAAGCCGGCGCGGTTGAAACTTTAATAAAATTTTTGATTCCGGCTGCGGCGTTTTGCCAAAAGCATTTTTGTGAAACTCTTTTTAGTTGCTAAACTGTTTATTAAAGGGAGGATTTTTTAATGTCATTAGTAATGTATGTAAAACCGAACTGCCCGTATTGCCAGCGCGCGCGGGATTATTACAACGAAAACAAAATAGCCTTTATCGAATACGACGCGCAGAACGATAATCAGCGGCAAAAGGAAATGCTGGAATATTCCGGCGGCGATTTAGTCGTTCCGTGTATCGTCGAAAACGGCGAATATATTCAATCGGGTTGGGGCAACCCGCCGCGCGGTTGAACGATTATTCCCAATTAGTCGGCAGTTTGCCGACATTTTAATTTTAAATTAGTTCTCCGCACCGGACTTTAAGTTTCGAGCAAAAAATAATCGGTCGCGCTTGGCTTTACGTAAATGATTTTTCGTTCTAAGATTGCAGTTTGATTTTTCGGCAATCCGAAATTCGAAATCCGAAATCTAAAAGCTACTATGGTTGGTTCTAAAATTAACCAATACAAAATCTTGGAAAAACTGGGCGCAGGCGGGCAAGGAACCGTTTACAAAGCTCTCGACACCAAGCTCAACAGAACGGTTGTAATAAAGGTTCTGCCGCCTGAATTGACCGCTAAATCCGCCAACTTCAAACGATTTGAACGCGAAGCTCAACTTTGCTCGCAGCTCGATCATCCGAACATCTGCACAATTTACGATTTCCACGAAGCAAACGGAATTTTCTATATCGCGATGCAGTATATTGACGGAAAAAACGTCCGCCAATTGGTTGCCGGTCGTCCGATTGAAGTTAAAAGCGCACTTTCCATTGCCATACAAGTTTGCGACGCGCTCGCTTACACGCACTCGCGCGGCATCATTCACCGCGACATAAAAGCGGGAAACATTATGGTAAACAGCGTCGGGCAGGCAAAAGTTCTGGATTTCGGGCTGGCAAAGTTAATGCAGAAAGATCTGGAAGATTACTCGACCGGTTCGGATCGCGCGGAATTAACCGAGGTCGGCGTTCCGTACGGCACGGCGACTTACGCCGCGCCCGAACAAGCTAAAGGCGAACGAGCCGATCATCGGGCGGATATTTTTTCGACCGGTGTTTTGCTTTATGAAATGCTCACGGGAATCTGGGCTTTTCAAGGAAAAACGGTCATCGATGTGCGTCATCAGGTGCTGCACGGAAAGCCGAAACCGCTTGCCGATATGCGTGTCGAGCCGCTTACGCCGCTGCTTCAGCAGGTAATTGATAAAGCATTGGCGAAAGAACCCAAAGATCGTTATCAAAAAATTTCTACAATGCGCGACGAGCTTCGCTCGGTGCTGCAGGATATTTCAGGTATGCCAACATTACATGGCGACGTATATGCGCCGCGTCACATTGAAAATAATGTCGTGAAACGGGCTTGGAGCTGGATTACCGGCAAAAACGGTTCTGAAAATACCATCGGTCGAACGCCGTCCATATCCAATCCTCCCTCATTTTCACCCGATAACAGCGTCACCGTCAGCGGTCAGGAAAAGAAAATCATTGCAATCCTGCCTTTTAAAAATTTAAGCAAAGACCCGCAATCGAATTTTTACGAGTTTGCCCTGGCGGATGCCGTTATTACGGAACTCGCTCAATTAAAATCGTTGATCGTGCGCCCGTCTTCGGTCGTTGCCAAATATCAGGGCGCGGAAGTCGATCCGCGTGAAGCGGGCGAAGAATTGCGCGTTCACGCCGTTCTTTCCGCAGGCTTTATTCGCTCGGGCGATAAAATGCGCGTCACGGCGCAGCTGCTCGACGTGCTTTCAGGGGAAATTTTATGGAGCGACCGGATCGACGCCGAAAGCGGCGATATCTTGATTTTGCAGGACAAAATCGCTCAACAGATTTTAGAAGGCTTGCGCCTTGAACTTTCGGAAAAAGAACAGCGAAGGCTCGGTCGCCGCCCGACCGAAAACGCGCACGCCTATGAAGAATATCTGCGCGGGCGCGATAATTTCGGGCGTTTTATCTTTCGCACGCTAAAATCCGAAGACTGCGATGCCGCAATCGCTAATTTCAAGCGCGCCATCGAGCTTGATCCGCATTTCGCGCTCGCGCACAGCGGTCTCGGCGCCTGCTACGCCAATCGCTTTTTCAAAGGCTTGGGCGAGCCGGAAGATTACACATACGCCGAAGCCGCCTTCAGCAAAGCTTTTTTCTATGACCCGAACGTCACTGAAGCGCGCGTTTTAATGGTGATGATTTATATGGCTCGCGGCGAAAAGAAAAAGGCGCGCGCGGAAATCGAGCAGCTGGAAAAACAATTCCCGAACGACGCGCCGCTTTATTTCGTCAAAGGCGTAATGCACAGGCTTGACGGCGAATACGACGAATCGCTCAGAAGTTTCGACAAGCTCGTCCGGCTTGACCCGGCGGCTCGCGTCATCGCCGCGTATAATCGCGCGCGCATCTTTTTATATCGCGAAGAATACGAAAAAGCGCTTCAGGAGCTCGACAAAGGCGCTAAATACGAGCCGAATCACCCGATGCTCGGAATTTTTCGCTCCGGCGTCTTTTATTATCAAGGCAAAAAGAACGAAGCCATCAGTTTGATCGAAGAAGTTCTCGAAAAAAATCCGCAAATGGACGGAATTCGCCCGCTTTACGCGATGTATCTTGCCGGTGCCGGCAGAACCGAAGAAGCGAAAGCGCAAATTTCCAACGAGGCTTTAAATCTTTGCCGCTCGGATCACGATATGGCTTACTGGCTCGGTTCGACCTACGCGCTTTTGGGCGATAAGGATTTAGCCTTTAAATGGCTCAACCGCGCCGTCAAGCTCGGCAACGAGAATAAACCCCGGTTTGAAAATGATATAAACCTCGATTCTTTGCGCGATGATCCGCGTTTTGCCGAATTAATGAGCAAAATCGGGACAAACCGCTAATTATCATATTTTTTCAACACTTAGCGTTTAATTAGTAATTTAATGCTATTGCCGAATGGACGAAAAGCGTAACCTGACTTACGCTTTTCGCGTATGGATATTAACTTTTCGAAGCGTTCATTCTTCGATAAATTTAATATTTTCGTCAAAAGGCATAAGCTTCACCGTAATTACTGATAAATGCAAAATTTCAATTCAAAGAATCGGTTACATTCGATCGTCGCGGTTATCGCCGTTTCGATTTTTTTCGCGCTGACGATCGCCAGCTCGCTGACTCATCGCCCGCAGATCGACGAAGGAATGTTCGCCAGCCCGGCTTATAATCTCGCGAGCGAAGGTTATTTAGGCACGACCGTTTTAGAAACGGAAAAATCCCCCTTAACTCGCATCGAACAAAGAACTTACTGGGTAATGCCGCTTTATCTTCTGAATACGGCGGCTTCGTTCAAGATTCTCGGCTTCAGCTTGTTTTCGATGCGTTTCGTTAACGTTTTATGGGGATTCGGGCTGCTTCTGGCATGGTACTTTATAATCTTAAAACTCACTGACAATAAAAATACGGCGATTTTGTGCCTGATTCTGCTTGCCTGCGATTACACGGTTTTGGACACTTCAGCCGCCGGTCGAATGGATATGATGAGCGCTTCGCTCGGATTTATAGGCATCGCCGCATTTCTGCTTTTGCGCGAGCGGAATCTCACGCTCGCGGTTTTATTAAGCCAAACTTTTGTCGCCGCTTCGGGCTTAACGCATCCGAACGGCGTCTTGGCATTTTCAGGTCTGGCTTTCCTGACTTTTTATTTCGAATTCGCGCGTCTGCGCCTTGTACATCTAGCCGTCGCGCTGATTCCTTACCTCATCGGCGGAACGGCGTTTGGAATCTGGGTTTTGCAGGATTATACAGCCTTTAAAGACCAGTTTATCGACAACGCCCTGATGAGCGGCAGAATGAAAGGCGTCAGTTCGCCCTGGAGCAGTTTTATTCGCGAGTTTACAGAGAAATACCCGCACGCTTTCGGGCTCGCGGCAAATTCCGGCGGGCATTCGGGACCGATTTATTTAAAAAGCTTGATTTTGCTCGGTTACGTTGTCGGGGTTTTCGGAGTTTTGTTTACAAAATCGCTGCGCCGTAATTACCTGGCGCTTTTAATTACGGCGGCAATTTATTTCGTTGTAATGGCGCTGATCGACGGGCAAAAACAAACGCCTTACCTGATTCACATCGTTCCGTTTTACACGGCTCTTCTGGCGATTTATATAATCTGGCTTTGGGAAAAACGAATCATTCCCGTTCCGATTTTAGCGGCGGGACTTTGTTTTTTCCTGGCGCTGCAAACCGGCGGAATGGCTCTTCGAATCAAGCAGAACACTTACGGCAATTTTTACCAGCCGACCGTTGATTATTTGAAAATTAACGCACGCGAAAATGACGTTATAATGGCGAGCGCCGACTTCGGTTTCGGCTTAAATTTCCCGGACAATCTTTTAAGCGACGGGCGTTTCGCCTATTACACTCATAAACGCCCGCGCTACATCGTTTACGACGATCAGGTGAAAACCTCGTGGGAAGAATCGAAAATATTTTTCCCGGAATTTTACGATTATCTGCCGCGCCTTTTGCAGGAAGAATACAAAATAGTTTACGAAAACGCGGCGTTTAAGATTTATGAAAAACGATAAGAACTGAGAGTTGAGAAAAAAGAATTGAGAAATAAAATATTTACTTCTCAATTCTAATTTACTACTTGATTCCCGCGATTACTTTTCTTTCCATTTCCGCCAGAAAATTCAGATCGCAGCCTAAGTCTTTTCCGTCGGTCGCTCTGCCTTTGTAGGCGCTCGCTTCGCCGAGCCGCGATTGATAAAAGTTTTCCG